>JBGAMO010000028.1:0-35150 GCA_044222845.1 Phycisphaerales bacterium | reverse complement strand
GCGGGGGCGGTGGTGGCGGTGGCGGTGGCGGCACCGTCGACCCCGGACAGAACGGGCAGCCCGGCACGCGCGGCGCCGACGGCACGAGCGGCATCGCGGGCGTTGTGCTGCAGATCGTCCAGGCGGCGACCAAGGGCGACAACGGCGCCGATGGCCTCAAGGGGGAAATCGGCACCGCGGGCACGACAGGCTTTGACGGCACCAACGGCTTCACCGGCGGCGCGGGCGCGCCCGGAGCGCCGGGCGGCGGCGCGCTGCTGCTGCGGACCTGCCCCATCGCCGGCACGATTGTCCTGAGCAACGCCACGCTCAACGCGTCCGGCGCATCGGGTCCCGGTCCCGGCGGCGGAGGTGGCGGCGGCGGCAGCGTGGTCTCGATCGCTTCCAACATCAGCATCACCAACTCCATGCTTCTCGCCCACGGCGGCGGCGCGTCGGGCGGCGGTGGTCAGGCCGGAAAAATCGTGATCTCCGCCACGAAGCTGAATACGGACCTGCTCTCAGCGCTCGACGCGAACGCGGGCGGCGGCCTCAACTCGCCCGGCGGACTGGGCGGCGGCAACGGTGTCGGCGGAGGCAACGGCGTCCGGGGCACACGCGTCGGTCTTGGCGGCAACGGCGGAGTGTCCGGCGGCGGCGGACGCGGCGGCGTCGACAACTCCGTCCACTTCAAAGGCCTCAAGGGCACAGCCCTTGTCGGCGGTCATGGCATCGGCGGTCCGGGCGGCCAGCCCGGCGGGTGTTTCAAGGTCCGCGATTCCGTCACGCTCACAGGCCCCGGCGGGCGCTACGTCATCACTCCCGGCCACTGGACGCGCGACGGCCGCAACATCGGCGACACCTTTCCCAACGGCGACGAAGTGAACGGCCCCGGCACCAAGTCCGACACCAAGTACCTCAAGGAAGAACCCAACGACTTCCACTACGAAGGCGACATCTACACCGATCCCCAGGGCAACGAGCACCGCCTCTCGGGCGACACCTGGTGGAGCCTCGACGCTTCCACGCCGTTCGCGTACTCCTTCCCGCACCTGCTCTTTGCACCCCTCGGCGGCCCCTCAAGCGTGCACCTCCAGTACCACTACGAACTCGACATCGCCGATCCCATCCTCGACATCACGGTCAATCAGGGCAACTGGTACCACGGTCCGCTCTCGGCCTTCCGCCCTCAGGATCTGGGCATGGTCTACGTCGGCACCCGCGGGCCCGACGGCTGCGGCTCGGACTTTGAACAGGCCCGCTTCGCCGGTTCGCCGCTGGGCACGCCGCTCAACGGTCAAGGCGGCTACCTCCTCTCCATCGATCGCTTCTTCGATGTCTTCACGTACCTGGGCAACCCCTACAACCTTCCCGCGAACCCGGCGGGCGGCGCACAGTTCGCCGCGGGTATGACCGACGACTCCAACCCGCAGGGTGTCGCCGTCCGCAAGACCACCGCCTGCCTCAGCGGCCGCAAGGACGTCAGCGTCGATCTCGCCGCGTCGTTCTTCGGCCCCGGCTCCGATCCGTTCATCGGCCGCGTCGACCTGCGCTCCACCGCGGCCAACGGTGTTGAACTCTCCGCCGCGGCCTTCGGCCTCTACAAACCCAACCCCGCCGATCCGTTCAGCGAGGGCGGTTTCTATTACCGCGCCTACACGCCCGAGGGCGTGGCGCAGGCGTACTGGTTCCCGACGTTCAACGGCCTGGAAGTCTGGCCCTGGACGACGATGTCCCTCCGCATCGACTTCGCTTCCAACCGCATCGAGTCCATCCACTTCACGGACCCCGCCAGCGGCGAGGCCTCGGAGTTTCCGCTCTCCGACACGTACCTCGTCGGCGGCCTCGCCGCGTCCGGCCCGGTCGATGCGTACATCCTGAACGTCCGCCGGGGCCACCAGGCGGTGGGGTTCGACAACTTCATCATCACAGACGCGCCGAGCGCGTCGACGTGCGCCCCGTGCGCCGCCGACTTCAACCAGGACGGCGGCGTCGACGGCGCCGACGTCTCCGAGTTCTTCGCCGATTGGGAAAACGGCGCCCCCTGCGCCGACGTGAACTTGGACGGCGGCATCGACGGCGGCGACGTCGACTCCTTCTTCCTCTACTGGCAGGCCGGCGGTTGCTGAGAATCTGCGGACTGCCCGCACACACGGCGCCGCGCTCGCGACGCCGTGTTTTTCGTGGGGGGTTGCGGCGCAACGTCACCGGACCGCTCATCGGCCATGCGCGGCGTCCGCGCGGGCGGCACGAACCCGCCTTGACTTCAGAATGAGTCTCGATCTCTTCGTTGCGTCGCGCCAACCGAGATGAATCCTTGAACTCCGGCAATCGCCGGCTCGTACAAGCGTTGAGCTTTTGCCACAGTCCAGATGACGTTTGGGCTTGGGAACAATCAAGCACACCCTTGCCGCGAAGGCCCAGGCTACGCCATCGCTGAACAAGGAGACTTCCATGAAGAGTGTCAATGTCCTGCTCGCCCTCGCCGCCGTCTCGGCGTTGGGCGTTGGATGCACAACCTCCAAGACCGCCTGCACGGGCTGCTGCGACTGCGTTGTGCCCGCCGGCGCGAGCACGCCCGTCAACGCCAAGACCGCCGATGCACTCACGGCCGCGCTGCAGGATGAGCGGCGCGTGCAAGTCTTCTATCGCGGCGTTCTCGCCAAGCAGGGACAGGTCAAACCCTTTGTCAACATCGTGAACGCCGAGGAACGCCACGAGAACGTCATCGCTTCTCTCATGAAGCGCCACGGCGTCGCAGTGCCCGCCGGCGACCCGGGCAATGTCCCCCCTGTGCCGGCCACGTTCGCGGAGTGCAACCGGGTGGCGGCCCAGCTCGAGCGAGACAACATCGCCATGTACGATCGCTTCCTGACGGATGTGACCGATCCCGACGTCCGGTCCGCATTCGAGAACCTCAGGGCCGCGTCGAAGAACAACCATCTGCCCGCGTTCGAGCGATGGTCCGCCGATGCCGGCGCTCCTCCGACCACACGCGGCGTCGCCATGGGGTACGGGTTCGGCCGCGGAGCAGGGCGAGGATGGGCGTGCGGCGTCCCTTGCACGCTCACCCCGTGAACGCGTTCAGCACGCCGCCCGAGGCATGCTCGGCCTTGGCGTGGCGTGTTCTTCATGACCAATAGCCAGCGCGGTGTTCATCCGGCTCTACTTGGGCCCGCCCGCCCATGCGGACGGGCCTGTTTGCTGCGCCCGCGTGGGGCTCGCTCCGCCGCACGTACTCTTCAACATCGCGGGCGCGTCCACCCGCGCCGGACCATGCCGACCCCCGATTCGACCCTTTTCGCGCCCGACACCCCCACGACCTACCCGTGGTATGTCCGCGTCGCCGTTGAACGAGGCATCGACATCCTCGACGGGCCCGACGGCTTCACCTACGGCTGCGGTGATCCCCCGCCGCGGATCGGTGAGCACGTGATGGTCCCGCTGGGAAAAAACGATCGCCCGGCGCCCGGCGTGGTGCTCGAAGTCGGCGGTGCTGCGCTGGCCGCGGGCGTCCCGCCGAACCGAATCAAGCCCGTCACGTCCACCAGCGGCGCGCTCCTCCCTCCCTCGCTCATGAAGCTCGGCACATGGATGGCCGAGTACTACCTCTGCCCGCTGGGCATGGTGCTGGCCAGCGTCATGCCCGCTCCGGTCAAGGCCGGCACCGGCAGCCGCAACATCGCGATGGTTGATCGCGAGCCGGTGCCCCCCGACGAAACCAAGCTCCGCGGCCACGCCGCGAAGATGTGGGGCGCGGTCAAGGCCCTTCCGCAGGCCGAGTTCCCCATGCCCCTGAAGGAACTCTCCATCCGCTGCGGGTCCAAGACCGTCGCCACCGCCCGCGTGCTGGTCGCCGCGGGATTCCTCCGCCAGTTCGACGAGACCCACGTGCGTGCCGCGGCTCTCAAACGCGCGGACTGGGAACTCAACAAAACCCTTGACCTCACCGACGAACAATCCGCCGCCGTCGACGGCATCGCCGCCACCTTCGGTTCATTTTCCGTCCATCTCCTGCGGGGTGTCACCGGCTCGGGCAAGACCGAGGTCTACCTGCGTCTCATCTCTCAGGCCATCTCCGCGGGCCGCACCGCACTCGTGCTCGTCCCGGAGATCGCCCTGACGCCGCAGACCGCCGCCCGCTTCACCGGGCGCTTGGGCGAGGACCGCGTCGCCGTGCTCCACTCGGGTCTCACCGCTGCGCAGCGGCACAAGGAATGGCGCCGCGCTTGCGAAGGGGAGGCCCGCGTGGTCGTGGGCGCTCGGTCCGCGGTCTTCGCGCCCCTCGCCAACCTGGGCCTCATCGTCGTCGATGAAGAGCACGATTCGTCGTACAAGCAGGATCGCCTCCCCCGGTACAACGGACGCGACGTCGCCATCAAACGCGGCCAGCTCGAAGCCTGCCCCGTTGTCCTGGGCTCCGCCACGCCCTCGATGGAATCCTGGCACAACGCCACCTCGCAGCCCCCGCGCTTCAAGCTCTGGAGTCTGACCCGCCGCGTCGGGGGCGCATCCCTGCCCATCGTCACGCTCGTCGACATGGCCGACGAACGCCGCAAACGCTACCAGATGGCCCCCGACCGCTTCCAGCACCTGCTCGGCCCCACCCTTGAAGCGGCGCTCGAAAAGACACTGCGCGAGCCCGCGCAGGCCATACTCCTCCTCAACCGCCGCGGCTTCGCCAGTTACATCTCCTGCCAGAACAAGGCCTGCGGCCATGTGCTCGGCTGCGACCAGTGCGATGCCAATCTCGTGCTGCACCGCACCCGCCACTTCGCCCTGGGCGGGTTCGTCCGCTGCCACCACTGCGAGGCCGAGCAACTGGTGCCCACCAAGTGCCCCGTCTGCGGCGGCAAACTCAACCTCTTCTCCGGAGGCACCCAGCGACTCGAGGAAGAACTCGCCCGCAAGTACGCCGCCATCGGCATCGAAGAGGGCCGCACCATGCTCCGCGTGGACTCTGACTCGATGCGTGGCGGTGGGGAATACGCCGAAACCCTCGCCCGCTTCGCCAGCGGCGAAGTCCGCCTGCTCGTGGGCACTCAGATGCTCGCCAAGGGCCTGGACTTCCCCGGCGTCCGCCTCGTCGGCATCATCGATGCCGACACCGCGCTCCACATCCCCGATTTCCGCTCCGCCGAGCGCACCTTCCAGCTCGTGAGCCAGGTCGCCGGCCGCGCCGGCCGCGGCGAGCAACCCGGCACCGTCATCGTCCAGACCCACTGCCCCACCAACCCCGCGATCATCCTCGCATCCCGCCACGATTACGTGAAGTTCGCAGAACTCGAAATGGCCGTCCGCAAGGGCGCCCGGCTCCCGCCCGTCTCGCGCATGGCACGCATCGTCTGCCGCGACAAATCCGCCGAGAAGGCCCAGGAAGCCGGCCGAGAACTCGCCGCCGCCCTCCGCGAGGCAGCCCCGCCCGACGCCGCCGTCCGCGGCCCCATTCCCTGCCCCATCGAACGAATCGCCGGCCAGTTCCGCACCGGCATCGACGTCACCGCCCCCACCGCCGCGGCCTTGTCTCGCCTGCTCGCCTCCCTACGCGCCAAGGGCCTGCTCAAGAGCGACACCAGGACCGCGGTGGACGTGGACCCCGTGGCGCTGATGTAATTCTCCGGCACCGCACCACCCGCGTCTCCTCCATACCCCACGCACGCAACAATGCCCCGATGCAACTCGACGGCGCCAATATCACAGTCATGGGCCTGGGCCACTTCGGCGGCGGCGCGGGCGTCGCCCGCTTCCTCGTCGGCCGCGGCGCCAACGTCCTCGTCACCGACATGCAGCCCGCCGACAAACTCGCGGACGGCGTCGCCGACATCGCCGATCTCGTCGAACAGGGCTCCGTCACGCTGCGTCTGGGCGAGCACAACATCTCGGACTTCACCACCTGCGACCTGGTGGTCGCGAACCCGGCAGTTCCCAAGCCGTGGGACAATCGCTTCCTCCGCGCTGCGCACGCCGCGGGCATACCGGTCACCACCGAGATCCGCCTCGTCATCGAGTCTCTGCCTCGGGGCGTAAAGACCATCGGCATCACCGGCTCCGCGGGCAAGAGCACCACGTCGGCGATGATCGCCCACATCCTGGAGCGACTCAGCGCCTCGGGACGAATCAGCGGCCGCGTCTGGTTCGGGGGCAACATCGGCGGTTCGCTCCTGGCCGACGTCAGCGCCATCACCCCCGCCGACCACGTTGTCCTGGAGCTCAGTAGCGCGATGCTCTACTGGCTCGGTGAAGGAGTCGGCTTCGACGCCGCCCGCGGCTGGTCCCCCGATGTCGCCGTGCTGACCAACATCTCCAACAACCACATCGATTGGCACGGCGACTTCAACCACTACACAGATTCCAAGCTCAACATCTTCCGCTACCACCAGCGGTCCGCGCGGATCATCCCGGTCAGCACGCCCGACGCCGCGCTCGCCGCCCGCATCGCCGCCGCCGCGGGCCCCACCGCCATCACCCCCGCGATTCCCAAGGGCGGCGTGCCGCTCCTCATCCCCGGCGCGCACAACGTGCTGAACGCCGCGACTGCGGCGGAAGCGGTGCACGCCGCGGGCATCGCCGACTCGCCCGCCGAACTCCTGCCGCTCCTGGCTGATTTCGCGGGCCTGCCCCACCGCCTCCAGTGCGTGTGCGAGCGTGCCGGCGTCCGCTACTTCAACGACAGCAAGTCAACGACCCCCGATTCCTGCCTCCTGGCGGTGCGGGCCTTCGACGAAGCTCCGGGCCGCTCCCGCGTCCACCTCATCGTCGGCGGCTACGACAAGGGCTCCGACCTTTCTCCCGTCGCCGCCCTCGCCGACCAACTCGCCGGACTCTACACCATCGGCAAGACCGGCCCGGCCATCGCCGCCGCGGCGGGCCTCAAGGCCATCGCCTGCGGCACGCTCGATCAAGCCATGTCGGCCATCGCGTCCCGCGCCCGCCCCGGCGATGTCGCGATTCTCAGCCCCGCGTGCGCATCCTGGGATCAGTTCAAGAACTACGAACAACGGGGCGACCACTTCGCCACCCTCGCCCGAGGTGAACAACTTGCAAAGGTCGGTGCTTCATGAACCGCGCACACCCCCGCATCGCGTCGATCCTCGTTCTAGCAGGCCTCGGGCTCGTCGGCTGCGCTCACAAAGCCGCGACCACCGCGCCCGACGCGCCCCCCACCGTGCCACCCGCCGCGTCTGAGCCCGCGGCTCCAAGTCCTTCGTCGCCGGCCCTTGCAACAACGCCACCCGTTCCAGCCGCGCCAACGGTTCCGCCTCCCGTCGCCGCAACCGCCGCGCCACCCGCCACGCCGGCATTCAAGGAAGTCTTCCCCGGCGTCCGCGTTGATGCCGCCACGAAGACCATCGAGTTCGACGGCACCGTGCCGATCGACTGCCACAATGAACGCACGCCGGTAGTCTACCTTGAACTCATCGCCTGCACGCCCGACACCAAGGAGCACGAAGCTCTGGTGGTCACCAGGACCAAGCCCTCCAACATCCACGCCGCGATGCTGTTGATCGGCCTTGAACCAGGCAAGCCCGGCGTCTGGACTTGGGAAGACAAGAAGATCACCGCCACCGCGCCCACCGGCGGCCGCGTGCGCATCACCTTCATCGTGAACGGCAAGGAATCTTCCCCGGCCGACTGGATCGTCAACCAGCGAGACCACCGCACCCTCGCCCAGCACTCGCCCAAGGAAGGCTTCGTCTTCAGCGGCAGCAACACCGTGAACCGCCGCGGCCAGGACCGGTACCAGGCCGACGCCGAAGGCAGCCTCATCGGCCTGACTTGCTTCAGCAACGAGACCATCTCCTGGACCCAGATGTACAACCCCGACTCTGGCGTCGAAGAGCCGCAGTGGATCGCCAACGCCGACGCGGTGCCCGCCATGGGCACCCCGGTCACGGTTCGCCTCTCACCGGCCAGATAGCACCCTGGCCGGTGTGCGACCGCGAGCCAACCGCCGCGGCACTGGCTTCGCGTAAGCCGCCGCGCCAACCGGTCGGGCGCTTCCTTGACTCCAAGTGTTGCCGCCACACTCTCGCGTGCGGTCGTGATCCGCCATGAACCCCAAAAAACGGAACTAGCCGACCATCGATAGTCGGCTAATCCCCCAAGAAAGAGATGATCACCAAGGAACACGCCATTCCGACGCCGGCGTCTACTCGCCCGCGATCAGGCGAATCAGTTCCTTCACATCGGCTTCATCAACCACCGAATCTCCGGTGAGATCGCAGCACGGATCGCCCGACTCGATGTTCGTTAACAACATGGTGAGATCGGCCTCGTCGAGCGCGCCGTCATCATTGAGGTCGCCTTGGATGCGTTCTTTAATGGAGATCGTGAGGCGGAACCCGCGGGACTCGCCCCCTAATGTGCCGGTGCCGAAAACCTCGTACAGCAAATCCTTGGACCGACGAATCTCCTCGATACGGTGAAGCGTCCACCCGGTTTCACTGCTCACCAACTCGGAAAGATGTACCGTTGCTCCCCCGCCGATCCACAGCGATGCGCTTTGCTCGCCGTTGTTCGTCTCAGCCCATCCACCGACGATGTCGCTCTCGGTAACAGTCAATGCCGCGGAACGCGACTCGCTAAGTACGACCAGGGGCCGGGCGGCGGCAGAGCGGAACCGATGGATGAACGCGTGTCCTCTGCCATCGACTCCGGCCGAGTCACCAACGACATCGCCGTTCTCGGCAATCGCGGCAGCGCGAGACCAACTCCCACCGAGCGTGCCCAAATCCTCCATCGAACCGCCGCCGGATTGGTCCGGGGTCCATCTGAACGCGTGAGTTTCACCGGACACAAGAACACTTTCGCCGCACACCTGCCCACGAGAGTTAATCGCCGTGGCGTATGAGCTCGCGCCGCCCAGTGTACCAAGATCGATTGTTGAACCATCAGGGCGCGTCAATACAGCCCTCTGGCTCTGAGGGGTGCGTCCAATCGTCTGGACTCGGAAGCCATTTCTGCTGATTCGCCTCGCCTTTTCAGGATTTCCTGTCCAGTCGGTCGCCTCAATTCCTTGCGCGACGACGTGAGCAAATGGCATCGGCCCGCCGGCACCACCCGGCGAAGGGCGTCGTCGCTCGCCGATGCCCCCGATGATCAGCGCCCGTTGTGGCGCCGGACACTCTGTGGCGAGCACGCGCAATCCAAAGAAGCCGGGAGGACCGGTGAAAAGATTGTGGTATGGGTTTGCACCGGTCACCGACGCTGAGAGTATCGATGCGCCGTCAGGGGCGATCTGCAGGCAGCTACTCGGAACGTTGTAGCTCACCTGCAGCGCACCAAGCGGGAACCAAGCAAACGCTCCGCTACCCGACTGATAGAACGCGCACACACCACCGCCGGAGTTTAAGTAGTCAAAGATGCTCTGGCTCCTCGCATTAATCAACGCGAGATCCGCAGGGCTCAGTCCTCCCGAAATCTCATCAACGCTTGTCGGCATGTAGAGAGAGTCGTAGTTGGCGAAATTCGCAGCGGTGATACCCGCCCCTGTCACGCGTGTGAGCGAATACCCGAGCTCATTGCAAATGCTCCGAACCAGATTCTCGGGCGAAGTTGTACCGCCAAGCATGAGGACAGCCGGCGGGTCATGCGTTGCCCGCGAGTTCTCGGTGACCCAGCGAATGATGTCCTTGACCATCTGTCGACCGGCCGTGCCGTGTTCTTCCGGATCGGTGCCAGCAACGATAATCGGCCCGTGAACGTCGGTCAGCGACCGCACGACAATTACGCCCGCGTCCGTAAGACCACCTGCGAGCACCGTCACGGGAGTGTCGTTGCTGACCAACGCCCCCGCCCCGACCTGCAGCCGTGCACGCAACGTAAACGTAGAGATCGGACTTTGGTTCGCATCGCGTGTGGGAACGCTTACGATTGAAAAGCGGCCGGATGCATCGGCGGTGCCTTGCAACCCCGGACCGACGATCGTAACCACCGCACCGCTGGCCGCCGACCCGTCTTCTCGCCGCACAAATCCTTCCACTGTCGTGAGCGGATCACCAAGGCTGACACGAATACGAATGACCGCCGTGGCTCCTTCATTAATTGCGGTCAGCAATGCCACCCCATCACGGCCCGCAGTCACGACACCGTCCTGATTTATACTCGCCACCCCTAAGTTGCTGGTACGGTAGCTCGTCCAAGCCGACTGCGGGGAGACATCGACTTCGGTGCCATCGTTCAGGCGGCCGAAAGCCTGAAGCGGCTGGGACTGTCCCGGCCGCGTCAGCGTCTGGTTCGACGCGACTAGGCGGAGAGATTGGGGGAAGGGGGGAGGTGTTTCAGTAATGATCAGATCGCCAACAGCATACGTTTGACGCTGGCGAATACGAAATGGAGAACTAAATAAGTATCGAGTGCGTCCGGATTGAGTCGACGACCCAATAATCCGCAAATAGTCGTCACTCAGAAAATCTGGCGAACTCCCTGGACCACCTGCGCCAAACTGATCTGGAGCCGCGACATTGGGAATTCGAAAACTCCCGTTTGCGTACGCTTGTACCGACTGACCGTTCACCGATACCACCCACGAACCGTCGAGCGTCTGTCCCAAGGCCTCGGACTGCGCGCAGCTTAAGGCGAACCCGATGCATCCAGCCATCAATGTACGTGTGTTCATCCCTGGTCTCGCTTTGATGTCGGCTCTCGACTACGGACGAGCAATCTTTATCTCATACAATTACTGCAGTAAATACAATACGAGTGACATATCCACTAACGGCAGCAGTCCATCCGGCATGCCCAATTGGATCCTGGACGACCCGAGCACAATTGTAGATACTAATGTCCATCATCCGACCAGTGAGGCGGATCGCTCGCCAGTTTGATGACTCCATAAGTCGCGCCGACTGTATGTAGGTCTGTGTTTCCTGAACCATTGCGGGGCATCGAAGTAATGGATACTAAAGTACCATTGCCATCTACAATCTGCAAGGCGCCAGACCAGCTAATCGTCATATCTATCGCCCTCCCCTCCGTATGTCGACTCTCAAGGACTGGCGCGAATGCTATGTTGTATCCAGCAACCATTGCTTCCGCCGCGTGAACCGATGCCGCCAAATCTGCAGCGCCGCTGGCTGTAGTGTGAAGCCAGCAAATATTAATTCCATTGCGGCGAGGTACGGACGCCGGATGTAGTCCATCTCTAGCAACTCTATATGAATAGTGCATCAAGAACGCTCTATTTGGCGGGCGAAGCGTTGCACTAATTGTGACCGACGCTCCAGCACTGTCCAACGCGGCTATGAATGCATCAACATTACTCCGAAAAGGTGATACAAGATCACTCGTGCTTGAACTTCCTGGAAAGCGGGACACCCAGTGCGCACCACTCAGTTCCCCGGTCGACAAAGGCTCGGACGAAACGGTACGCGGACTTGGCGGACATTCCCTATCCGTAGTCGCTGTGAACGTACAGGCGTACGCGCCTGCCACAGGAAGTGTCACCATCGCGGATGGTCCGGCTCCGCTCGCAATGACGCCACTCGGACCTCGTACTTCGTACGAATAGGTCAAAGCGCCTGGCGGTACTTGTTGTGATTGCTGGCCCACCGGACACGCCTTGCCGCCCCCGGAGTCAACCACCCCGTCAATCATCCATGTGACGGTATCCCCGGGGCACACCTGCCCATTGGTAGCGTTTGACATGACGGTGCCGCCCGATAGCTCGCCTTCATTTACACAGCCCAAGTTGCAGCAGTCTGCCGTCACCGCATACGGCGGGCAGTTGCACCCCCACCCCGCGATACTCAGCCCGCTGCCCGGGTCGGTCACGATCAGCGATCCATCCTCGTTCACGTGCCCGCTCGCGATGATGTCGAACCGCGCTGTCTCGTGATTGAACGACAGGAAGTACGCCATGCCCCCCGGCGGCATGCCCGTCATGTTGGGGTACTTGATGGTGATCGGCGGGTCAAAGACGGCGCCGGCGGGCTTCAGGGTCCAGGCGAATGGAGGGGCCACGCCATCGGGCATGGGCATCGGCACCTTGTCATGGTGCACCTGGTTGAGCGCGATGTGCGTGCCCGCGGGCGCCGGGTGCAGGGCACCGTTGGCGTCGGGCAGGAACATGCTTCCCGCACGCACCAGGAACTCAAGCCCGTCGACGCCTTCGATCGTCAGCAACGTGTCCTGCGTCGTGCTGTAGTCCCGCGTGTTCATCGGGTTGAACGGGGGCAGCAGGATCGGCCCCATCGGCATCGTGTTGTCGGCGTTTGAGACGAGAATCGGTTCAAAGTGCAGCGACGCGTAGCTGTTGGGCGGAACCGATCGGCCGCCGACCGCGCTCACCGTCGCGCCGTTCACATCCAGAATCGCCAGCCCGCTGCCCGCGAACCCCGAGAACCGCCACTGGCCCTGGGAATCCGACTGCGTCGAGCCGATGAGCCTTCCGCCGATGCTCAGCGTCAGCGTGGCGCCCTGCAGCGGGTGGCTCGCGTTGTCCAGCATCAGCCCGCTCAGCGTGGTGGGCCGTTCGACATCGCGCACCACGCCGCGGACGGTGAACACCGCCGCGCCGTTGATGTTGCCGGCGAAGTTGGCCTCGATCACGGTGTTGCCCGGGGCAGAACCCGCGACGGCGTTGACCGCCGCGTGCCCGGTGCGGGTGGTCGTCGCCATCGCCACGCTGCCGCCGTTGACAAGCCCGTCCCCGCTCACCACGCGGAAAGTAACCGAGACGCCCTCGATCGGGTTGCACGAATCGCTGACCCACGCCACCAACGGCGCCGCCACCGGCGTCCCCACCTCGGTCACCTGGTTATTGCCGCTCCCGATGTTGATCTGAGAAGCGGGCCCGGGCCCCGCCGAGGCGCAGAACCCGATGAAGCCGGCGATATCCGTCGAGGTCACCTTCACCCGGTTGTTGCCCATGCCCGCCGTGCCGCCCAGAAGCCACCTGGCGCGGGCCACACCGTTGGAATCGGTGCGGACCTGGATCATGTCGAGCGGTTCGGCGATGCCGTCGGGCGACACGCGCCCGTTGTTGCGGTCAACGTCAAAGGTCACGATCTTGTTCGGGAATGGAGTGCCGTCCGGATTGGTCACGCGGACGACGATCGGGTCGGGCACATACCCGTTCACCAGCCCGTGCTGGTCGTTCCCGCTCACCGCCGCCATGCGCGGACCTTCCAGAGCAGCCCGCACCACCGTCACCCGCCGCGTCGTCGTATTGCCGACGCGGTCCGTCGCGACAGCCTCGATGATGGTGTTCTGGCCGATCGGATTGAGCGGGACCGCCGGCGCGAAGAACGAACCGTTCGTGCCGATGCCGACGTTCACGTTCGCAGTCACCCCATTGACCCGCACTGTCAAGCCCATGAAGCCGCTCAGGAGATCGCCGATCCGGCCGGCAACATCCACCGTCGCGTCCGTCGGCCGAGCGTTATCCGCCGGGAACTCGATGTACACGCTGGGCCCGTTCATGTCCTGGATGACCATGCCAGACACCGGCGAACCGCGCGTGCCGCATTCGCTGATGCCCGTGACGAACAGGGCGTTGTTCCGATTGGCCGCGAGCGGCGCGCTCACGGCGAACGCACCGTCCGGCCCCGGCGTGGCGCTGACAACCATTCCGGTTGGTGACAGCACTTCCACACGCACCGCCCCCGGCGCGCTCCCTCGCACTTCCACGGCCGACGCCATGGTGACATCGGGCAGGCTCTCCAGCGTCACCAGCGGCGGAGGGGAAACGCCCGTCAGCCGCGGATTGGTGGCCGGGCGCGTCAGAAACACGCCCGAAGCGTCGGCGACCGCGTTGCTGAGATTCACCGTGTATCGGTCGCACCGTGGCAGCCGCGGCGAGAACGTAAACGACGCAACCCGCCCGTCGGGCGAAAGCGTCGCCCCCGCCGGCCGCAGCACATCACCGGCGAGGTTGAGCACGAACAACCGGCCCGCGTCGAACCGGGCGGCGTCGATCGGCTCGGAGAAGGTGACCCCGATCTCCTCCACCGGGGTCGTGACGTCCTGGGCCGGGTCGGGCGTGAGAGCAGCAAGCACGGGCGCCGATCCATCGCCCGTGGGCAGCGACCCGCCGTAACCGGCGACATACGCCGCGACATCAAGAACGTTGATGTAACCGTCGCCGTTCAGATCCGCGAGCGCGTTGAAATCTGGCTCGCCGCGTGCGGCTCCCATCGCGGGGATGATCAGCTCTCCATCGGCATCGTTCACCACGAAGTCGCGGTTGACGTCCCCCATCAACGCGTTGAACCGCACCACCGCCTGCCCGCCCGCAAGCCCGTCACCCGATGGGAGCACGGGCGAATCCGGATTCGCTACCTCGCCGTCGAGCGGACGCCCGGCGCCGGTAATCGAGTGATCCGCCACGATCGTCACGCGCGAAGCGGTGATCGCGTTCGCCCACCGCACGGTCAGCGTCTTGGTCGCGGCGTCGTACTCGGTTGATACACCCGGGATGACCGCCGCGCCGTCAAATACCTGCACGGCCCCCGGGGGCACCACCACGTCCGTGTCAAAGCGCAGACGTACGGACGAAAGCCCGTCCACATCGACCACCATGAAGCGCGGGTCGGGCGTCACGTCAACCACCCGGGGCGGCGTCTGTGCAACCGCCGCCGACACTGTCGACAAGAGACCGAGAACCGCGAGACCACACTTGCGCACGAGCGTGCAGGCCATATCAAGCCCCCTGGAATGCAAACTAATATTGAATCAGAGCACCCACACCAACCCCGCGGCGGCACGATCCGCCGCCCCACCAACCCTCGCCGCTCAGTGGCCGCGGCGACGACGCGCCGCAACGAACCCCGCCCCGAGAAGCGCCAAACTCGACCCCGGCGCCGGGAGCACGTGAATGATCACGTCCGAAGCCTGGTACGGGATCGCACGCCCTTGCGGCGTCGCGAGCGCCGACGCGCCACCGACCCTGATCGAGAAGTCGCCGAGCGCGTCCGGCGATATCCGCACATAAGCCTGCGCCAACACGTCATTCACACCGGGCACCGAAGTGATTCCCACCAGCATCGACGCATTGGTGGAGAAGAAGATCCCGTCAGACGTTGGGCGGATGACGCTGAACAGCCCGCTGCGGGAGTGGCCCGAAGCAGAAATGACGTTGCGGATGTCAAAGAAGTTCGACAGTGACACATCCGCCGTAACGGCGCCCGTCGCGGCCGGATCGGGCACGATGTCCAGGTCCAGCGAATAGCCATACATCGGCGTCGTGCTCTCGGTCAGCAGGAACATGATCGCAACGCTGTCGCCGGGCTGCACGAAGAAATCCCCACCGGGAGGCCCGATCCGCTCGGCGCTCGCCGAACCAGCGGAGAGCGCCACCGCGCACGCGGCGATTCTGGACCACCTCGCACCCACCCGGTTCATCGCGAACCGCACAGCAATGCCCCACGCCACAACGCCGGCTTCCGGATGACCCCCTGATATTGCCATGTGTCTTGCTCCTCCAGACGATTACTCCTCACAAGGCCGCGTTTCGTCCGGAACGCAAGACGTCAAAGCAGAATACCACAAAGCCAATTCCAGTGCAAGTGGCAATTCGCAGATTCAGCGAAAATCACCGCGCAAGTCATTGCTAAAACAGAAGTTACGATCGCTCGAATTCATGGCCGGGCGGTGCCGATCCATACCAGGGCCACCGTCGCCACCGCTCACGCCGACCCACACGGGGAACATCGGTGGGCAAATTTCATGCCGGAGCAGCGACACTTTCTTTAGACGTAGCCACAACCAACGCGAGCGTTGAGCGCACCCCAACTCGCGCACAATTGCAGTCAAGTGCTCTTTATTCCGCCGCTCAAATGGAAAGTCTGTTCCGCCATTATCGTGCGAAGATGTCTCCTCATCATGAGCAACACCGTGCGGCGGGAACGCGAGCCTCGTCGTTCGGAGCGAGCACGTGGCTCAACCGTGCCGCCCACTCGCGCCTCCATTCTAAACGTCGCGCCGGCAATCCCGGCGTCGCTACGTTGCGTACCCACCCCGCGAACAGGCTTGCCGCCTACAACTCCCCATGGACGACAGGTTCAGCCGCTCGGTCGTGAAAGGGACCAAACGCATCTACCTGGTCAAGGTAGCCCGGGCGCAGCGGGTGCTGCTCTGGTGCGTGCTGGCATCATTGTTCCTGAGCGTTGGGTACACCGTCCTGGCCGCCAGCGTCAACAACCCCGTCATCGTCTGGCTCTGCCTCGCCGGCTACATGGGCGCGGTGATCGTCTCCATCGTGCAGACCGTTCGCGTTGCCCGCGCCACCGGCACCAACATCGTGGTCGCGATCATCGGCGGCCTGCTCATGTTCTTCCCCTGCCTGGGCTTGCTGCTCATGGCACTGGCGAACCAGCGCGCCACCCGCATCCTGACCGACAACGGCGCCAAGGTCGGGTTCATGGGCGTGCCGCCAGACCAGATGCACATACTCATCGAGGGAGCCTGCCCCAAATGCGGCTACGACGTCCGCGGGCTGCCCGAGCCCACCTGCCCCGAGTGTGGTGCGGCCATCGCCCGGTGACCCCTCCCCAACCGGGGCGGTCCGTCCGCGCCGTCGCTGCGGTTCGTGCCGACTGTGGTGAACTCTCCGCGCGGATTCGCCGATCTCTCCACGCGAGCCGGCTCGCGGCCATCGCGAGCACGCCGAACCACGGAGAGCCCATGCCCCGACACAGGACGCGACATCACGGCAACGCACAGGGGCAGGCCAGCGCACGGCCCGCCAAGCCCGGCGTGCTCCTCGTGGGCCCCTGCTGCAACGACCGCAATGCGATCGCCGAACGTCTCGGCCAATCCGACCTTAGCGTCCGCATGGAGGCCTCGACTGCTCATCATGCGCGCCCCCACCGCCAACGACGCCATCCGCGCCGCCCGCACCCGCGTGAGGGAGATCGTCCCCTGCGAGAACGGCGGCCCCGACGCCAACGCCGTCCTCCGCGCCGTGACCCTCGCGCGAGCGAGCGTCATCCGGGCCCGCGCCCGCCGTGAACGGCGCGAGAAACTCAACAACAAGATCCGCGCCCTGCGCGAGGCCCACACCAACCTCCTCAGCCAGGTGGGCACCATGTGCGCCGGCATGGGCGAAACCTGCCGCGGCCTCTCAGATCAGCTCCAGCGCGTCGCCCTGGGCGCCGAGTTCAACGCCCTGATCCGCCAGGAGCTGGAACTCGAAGGCCTGCTCCGCACCACGCTCGAGTACGTCCTCCGCCGCGCCGGCAGCACCAACGCCGCCATCTTTCTTCCCAGCAGCAGCGGCGACTACTCACTGGGCGCGTACATCAACTTCGACCTCCCCAAGGACTCGGCCGAGTCCATGCTCGAGCAGCTCGCCGGCTCCCTCGCCCCCGCCTGCGAGCAGCACCGCGAACTCACCTTCGCCGGCAGCGCCGCCGAGCTGGGCGTGCCCGAGCTCAACGGCGACCACTGGCTCAGCGGCAGCAACCTCGCCGTCCGCGCCTGCTGGTCATCGCAGGAGTGCATCGCGGTGCTCGCCATCTTCCGCGACGCCCGCAACTCGTTCCCCACAGCTCTCCACCCCGAACTCTCCATCATCACCGACCTCTTCGGCGCTCAGCTGGCCCGCGTGATCAAGACGCACTACCGCCACAAGCCCAAAGAGGAATGGGGCGCCAGCGACGCCGCGGCGGCCTGATTCGCCGCACGCGGCACCATTCAACACGGCGGTATCACTCGCAACTGCCCAGCGACCACGCCGCGAAGAACACGCTCACATCGTCTCCGTCAACGCCGCCGTCAAGGTTGACATCGGCTCGGGCGTCACCCGTTTCCCACGCCGCGAAGAACTCGTCGACATCCGCACCATCGATGCCGCCGTCCTGGTTGAAGTCCGCGTAGCACGTCACCTGACATTCGTCCGGGATGCCGTCGCTGTTGAGGTCCTCGCTCCGGCCTTCGCTGATGTCGCACGCATCGGGCCGACCGTTGGCGTTGCAATCCGTCGCGGCGGCGGTGATCACGCGGACCTCATCTACGTCCGAAGACACCGATCCAAGGAACCTGATCGTTCGGCGATCCGCCATGATCTCAAACTCATCGTCGTTGGGGCTGGGAGCGTCGAGTTCCACGCCCCGCCCCGCTACGTTCGTGGGGTACACGACACCTGGATTGCCCAGCATCGCATCCGTGGAGTTCAGGCCGTTGGCGGTCACGATGACACCCAGAATCGTGGTATCGAACGTGACCGTGCCCTGCCTGCGCACCGACGCGGTACCGACGGAGTTGAGGTGCAGCAGATGACTGTTGACGAATGTTCCAGCGGGGATCGTTGCCGCAACGATCTGTCCGCTCTGGTTGACTACTCCGACTTCGGACGCCTCGACGGCCAGCGAGGCCGGCAGCGACACGCCCAAGCGCTCATTGAACGCGCGAATCAATGTGTTGCTCTCCCAACTTGTGAGCACCGTACCCGCGGGTGGAATCGTGCCCAGCGCATCCCCGCCGGTGGTATCCACGCCCGCCGCGAGGAACCCCGGTCGCGTGCGCCAAGGTGAGTACACCACATTGGTCGTGACGGAAGCGCCGGAACCGGGACCAACTCCCGAAGGGCCGCTGGCATCGCCCCACCAGACGTTGGTCGCGGTCACGCCGCGGCTGGTCGTGTTTGTCAACCCCAGGTTGTTCGGGGCTACCCGCCCCAACGTCAGAGAGGCACGGTCGACCGACATCGCGGCGGTGGCGCTATCGAAAAGGATTGCACGATACCACGATTGCTCCAACACCGCGTCACGGAGTGTGAGCGTCGCATTCTCCTGCACCATGATCTCGCTGCTGGCGGCAAGATCGTCATACCAACCGCAACAATCCGAGTACCTGTAATGACCGCCGAAACGGATCACGACATCGTGCACATCGCTGATGCCGCTTCCGCGGAACCGGATGAACGACCAATCTCCCGGCGCCGGAGCAGAGGCCGCGCCGTCGCGGTTCGTGTCACCACCGTACTGGTCATCGCGGATGCTCGTGAACACGACCGGTGCGCAGACCGATGCGCGGGTTTCAAGCACGCCGAATATGTCGATGTACCGTCGATACGCGTTGCCCTGTATCGCGTCGAACTTCACCACCACGCCGCCATCGATTGAAAGCCGCAGCCCCACCGGCACGCTCACGTTCCCAATGACGTAATACGGCATGTGCAGGCCCTGCACGTCATCCCACACCACATTGCGGTTGTGCGTCCCTTCCACCGCGATAACCTGCCAGGTATTGCCGACAATCGAGTTCCCGAGATACACCATGTCCGTGCCCGCCTGGCACACCGGGTACGTATTGCGGGTGATCGTGTTGGACTGGAGTGTCGCGCCCGCGGTCGCCGCGCAGTACACGCCAAAGGTGTTGTCGCTGAGCACGCACGAATCCACCACCAACGTTGCGGAGGTGCTATCGCACGCCACCCCGCTCCGCCATGAGTACTCGACCGTGCTCTGGCGAACAAGCAGGATCCCGTTCTCGCTCGCCCAGAGGCTGCTGCTGGCGATCAGATTGTCGTACCACCCGCAGCAGTCCGAATACCTGTACCTCGCCCCGTACCGAACCAGAGCGTCGTGGAAACTCACCACCGCGCTGCCGCGCACTCTGATGAACGACCAATCGCCCGGGCTCGGCGCGGAAGCGGAGCCGTCTCGATTCGTGTCGCCTCCGAACGAATCATCCGCGCTGCTCGTGAACACCACCCTGCTCGTGGGTGTGGATCTCAGCTCGAGCCCGCCGACGACATCCAGCAGACGCCGATACGCATTCCCCGACACCGCGGAAAACTTCACGACAATCCCGCCGTCGATGAACAAGCGATACTGGGTCGGCACGGTGACGTCCCCGATCACCAGGTAGGGAAGACCCAGGAACTGCACATCGTCCCAGACAACATCCCGCGTCAGCGTTCCCTCGACGGCAATGACCTGCCAAGTGTTGTTCTGGAACGTGTTTCCAACGTAGAAGAGTTCCGTGCCCGCCTGACACACAGGATACACGTTCTGCTGAAACGTGGAGTTCTCAATGCTGCCCAACGCCAAGGCGGTGCAATACAGGCCGAAGTTCGAGTTCCGTAGCGTGCACCCCTGCACGATCAGAGTCGCGCTGTTGCTGTCACCACGAAGCGCTGTACGCCAGGCGTTTCCAATCACGACGCCGGTCACCCGAAGAGTCGCCGACTCGCTCACCCAGAGGCTCGAACTCGCATCGAGGCTGTCGTACCAGCCGCAGCAATCGGAATATCGGTACCGACCGCCGTATTTCACGATCGCGTCATGGAAAACAACGTTCGCGCTCCCCCTGACGCGTATGAACGACCAGTGCCCGGCCTCTCCCGAGGAACCAGTGCCGTCACCGTTGGTGTCGCCCGCGAACTCATCGTCCTGGCTGCTCGTGAACACGATCGGATTCGCGGCGGTGGACTGCATCACGAATCCACCCAGAATGTCGAACTGCCGCCGATAGACATTTCCTGAAACGGCTTGAAACTTGACAACGACGCCTGCCTCCACGGTCAGGGTGCGGCTTGCGGGGACGGTCAGATCCCGATCAACCAAATACGCGATCCCCAGGTTCTGCCACAGCACATTCTGCGTCAATGTCTCGCCCACCGCGATCGCCTGGTAGACATTGCCCGTGAAGATGTTGCCTGTGTACACCGGCGCGGTGCCCGCCTGCGAAATCGGCAGATTGCACAGGGTGAACACGCTGTTCGAGAATGTTCCCGTCGCAAACGCGGTGGCGTACAGGCCATACTGACACCGGAAAAAGACGCTTGAGTTGACCGCGAGATTCGCGCTGGAACTGTCAATCCGCATGCCGTCCGCGGCGGAGCCCTCAAACGTGCAGCCGGTCACCGTCAGCGACGCCGACCCGGTCACCCTCACCGCGTGCCCCTCGCCGCTATTGCCGCCGCCGAACCGGAAGACCGAGTTGCTGAGTGAATAGCTAATCGCGGACGACGGCGCGTAACGCAGCGTCCCCCAATCCCCGGGCTGGCCGGACGTCGCCGTCCCATCCGAGTTGGAATCTCCGCCATAAAGGTCATCGCGGCTGCTGGTGAACACGATCGGCGCCGCAACGGTCCCACTCGCGACGAGCGAACCATTGACCAGGAGCACTCGGCGCGACCCGGACGTCTGTGCCGCGAACTTCACGATCGCGCCGGACTCGATTGTCAGGGTGCGACCCGTCGGCACCGTCACGTCCCCGGTGATCAGATGCACCGACCCCGCCGCCCAGACTTCTCCCGCGCCAACGCTCCCCGTATGGCTCACCACTGGCACGTTGGGCGTCGATTGCACGAAGAACTGGAAGGAGTACGGCGACAACGTCCCGCCCATCGTCGCTGTCACAGCGCTCGAGAGCGATACCGTCACCGTCTCTGCGATCGCGAACGGCGTGTCCGGGAAATAGCGGATGTCGCGCCCCGTGGCCCCTTGCACCGCAACTCCCGGGTGGCTGCCGCTCACGCTCCCGGTCACCGTGAACGCGCCCGGCGTCACCAGCGATTGAATGCTGATCGGCTGATTGAAGATCACGTCGATCCACGCCGATCGTGACACTTGCGGGCCGTTGCGGACCGGCGTGGTCGTCAGCACCGACAAAGGCGCGGGGCCGAACGCCTGGCCGCTATGCCGCGTGTCCGGCGTTTCCTCGCGAAACTTGTCGGGATCAGCAGGCACAACGCGAACTCCTTGGGCGCCGGCATAAAAGACAACAGACGCCACGACCAGAAGCATCGCCACAATCCGCTCAGAAATTCCACCCACAGGTACCTCGATTTCACAAGTTGCGCACGGGAGTTGCAAATACCTCCCAGACGCTAAAAAGACCACGCCATCCGCCGCTACCACGGCGTGTTGCCGCGGGCAAACCGCATGGTACCCGCGTCATCGCTAAAGCACAAAGCGCTCTCGACAAAAACCGTGGCGCTGGATGGCTGAGAATCTAGGTAACTTTGGTGTGCTCGGCGCCGCGAGGGACCGCTCACTTCGGCTGCCGCGCCGCCCGCAGCGCCCGCTGCTCGAATACCACCACGCGGATCGGGCTGAGCCCGAACTCCGGACCCAGTTCCGCCAGCGTCCGCGGCGGGCCGCCGTACCAGCCAAACCGCTGCCGCAGGAAATCTCGCTCGCGCTCCGCCAGCCGCGCGGTGTCCACCGCCTCGCGCGTGCGGAAGTGCGGTTCAAGCCATCGCTGCCACGGGCACACCGTGCGGCTCCAATCCGGAATATCCGGTGCGTTGGGCAGCAGCGGCTGCGCCCGCAGCCTTGTGCCGGGCGGAAGCGTCACGGGTTGCAGCTCTCTCGCCCACTTGGCCGCGAGCTTCGTCACCGCCAGGCTCACCGGGGCCGCCAGGCGTCCGCCGTGCGAGGGATCCAGGCCGTCGATCGCTCCCGCCACCGCTTCGATCGCTTCCATCATCAGCTTCGGCAAGCGCGAGCGGGGCAGATCATCCACCTTGCGCTCCAGGCGTCCTTCGAGCGTATCGATCACCAGCCGGAACTGCGAGCGGATCAGTTCCACCTTGAGCCGCGCCGCCCAACGCAGCATCGTCTCGGCCTGGTCCAGCGAGGTCGCCTGCGGGAACAGCCTGTCCAGCCCCGCGATGGTCTCCGCCACCTTCGACCGGAGATGCTGGTACGCTGCGACACGCGTGCGTTCCTCAACGCCCAACGGCGGCGTGTTCGCACGAGCGATCGCGATGATCTCGTTGATCGTCCGCGGCACCGGCGCCCCCAGCCCCGCGTTCGCGGGCGGTGAATCCAGCGGCGAAATCTCGATCTTCCGCGTCGCCGTCTTCTTCTCGGTGCCCCGCTTGAGCAGCTTCTCGCGCAGCGGATCGCTGGGATGCTGCGGGGGCGCATGATGCGTGAGCGCGCCCTTGATCAGCAGGTCGCTCAGCCGGTGCGCCCGCGCCACGTTCACCGCCCGCCGCACCGCCGCGCGAGACCTGCGATACTGCTCGCACACCAGCTTCGGATCCACCCCCAGCCGCCACGCCCTGAACACCGCCTCGCGCCGCGCATCCGTGAGCGGATCGGCCTCGTTGAAGATCGGCCCCGACACGCCCCCCTGCCGCCCCGCCGCCCGCGCACCCGCCGCTCGCTCGTAGCGTTTCAGCACCTGCCGCACCGCCTCGTGGCTGCGGCCGAACCGCTCCGCGATCCGCGCCGCCGCGGCGTTCAGCGAGTACCCCAACAACCGCTTGTACCGCATCGCCCGCCGCACGATCCTGGCTTCCAGCTCCGGCCCCATCCGCGAGTACTCGGCGCTCCGCGCGATCGCGTCGGGGTGCGCGATCGCGAACTTCGCCACCGTGTCCCGCGAGAACATCAGCCGCGGCTTGCCCGATTCCGCCAGCACGCGCCTGGCCACCAGCCCCCGCCGGCGCAAACGGCTCAACGTCTGGCGGCTCATGCTCCACTGCCTGCACAGCGAGTCCGCATCGATCAGGCTGTTCTCGCCGAAGTCGCTGATCCCCAACTTGCCCGCGTCGCACAGCCGCTCCACCAGCGAGGACAACTCCGCCTTCAGCGCCGAACCTTCGATCATCGCCGGCTCAGTGAGCTGCGGCCGCGAGCCCGTCACACGGAAGATCACCCAGTCCTCGGGGTAGGTCTGCGCGTCTTCCACCTGGTCCACCAGCACCTCGGCCCGCGCAATGTCGCGCAGCAACGCGTCTTTCGGCGAATCGCGCAGCGTCTGCTCCAGCAGCGACAGGGCGGAGATGTTCAGTTTCGGAAGTGGAGGCACGGTGTGGTGTCGCGGACTGTCCCAACCGAACTTTACGGGGGCCGCGTCACCCCACCCCTCCCACGTCGGATCGCACCCGGGTGTACAGGTACTAGTTCCGTTCGGTTGCTCTCGGGTTCCTGGTCGATCAGCGGCTCAGGGCGACCAAGCCCACACCACGCTACGCCGCGGAAGCAGTTTCAGTTCCGCCGCGTCGGCCAGGAACCGCTCCACCGCTTGCTTCTCTCTGGGCCCCACCTTGAACCGGAGCAGCTCGGAAAGATATCGGCGGGCCGTTTCCACCGGCCAGCGGGCCTCGTGGGCGCGGGTCGAAATAACCCACTCAATCCGCGTCATGTTGTGCCGCAACTGCCGATCCAGCAGCACCGCCGCGTGCCGGATCGAATCGTTCCCGACCTCCTCGGCGCGGCACATCCACATCGCGTACACGAACGGCAAGCCGGTGAGCTGCTTCCACGCCTCGCCCAGGTCCAACTGGTGCGGATACCGATCCACCGGCGGCGGGTCCGTGATCACCTTGTCCCCGATCAACACCACCGCCGACGGCCACGACTCTTCCAGCGAAGCCTCGCGCCCGGGCCCCGTGGTCGCAACCCGCTCGCGCGCGTCAAACTCCACCATCCTGGGCCTCAGCCCGTACAGCTTGTTGAGCAGTACCTGCGCCAGGATCGTGGACGTGTGGCTGTCCGCATCCGCGTGCAGTTCCGTGATCTTCTCCAGCGGCTGCGCCGAGAAGAGCCGCACGGTGAGGGTCGGCCCGTCGCACCCGATCATCCCGCACGGCAGCAGCGCCAGCGGCTTCTCCGCCGCGACCGAATCAACGATCGACGCCAGCCCGATATCCGCCTCGCCCGACACCAGCAGGTCCGCGATCCGCGCGGGCACCGTGGGGATGAGCGACAAACCCTCAACCTTGCTGAGCCCCTCGATCAGGGGCGACGTATTGAGATACCGAACCGCGGCGATGCGAGCAGGAGACATGATCAAGGGTAGAACTCGCCGCGCAGGCTTTCAGCCCACGCCGCGACTCACCCCAGCGCCCACAGCGCCAGGAACAGCAGCGTCAGCACCGTCGCGTTGTGCAGCGCGTGCGCCACCATCGAGCCGATCAGCGACGACCGCCACTCTCTCATCAGCGCGAACACAAATCCCAGCGTCATCACCGGCAGGAGCAGGAACGTGTCGTACCCGTGCATGATGCCGAACGCGAACGCCGACACGACCGCCGCGATCAGGTAGTGCACGCGCCCGCGCAGATGGCGGTACAACGCGCCCCGGAACAACGACTCCTCCACGAACGGCGCCCACACCGTGGCCAGCGTGAAGAGCAGCGCCAACTCCAGCGCCGACGACTTGGTGACCATCTCCAGGATCGGATTGCTCGGCGGCTCCTTCGCGCCCGTCACCGCCGCCTTGATGATGATGCCCACGAACGTGATGATCGCCGCGAGCACCAGCAGCGGCAGCCCCGCGAAGTACGCGAACAGCCCCGCGCCGATCTCCCGCATCACGCCCTTGCCGCTGTGCCAGCCCAGGTCGTGCCGCATGCGCTCCCACGAAACGCCGCGGGCCAGCGGATAGAACACCAGCCCCAACAGGCACCACTGCGCCGCCAACTGCGCCGTCACGGCCCACGACGGGAACTCCCCGCCCTTTCCAACGCCGGCGATCGTCCCCAGCAGCACGGGCATCGCCATCTTGAACACGAGGAACACCCCGACGAACACCGCCACCATCTCCAGGTACACGCTCCCGCCCGGCGCGGGCGGTTCGAACGCCGGCTGAATCCGGCGCGCCGCCATCCGCACGATCATGGTGACAAAGCACCCCAACCCGGCGAAAATCGCCACCGCTGCGGCCGCGAGCCCGAACAGTCCCAGCAGCAGGAGCGACCAGATCTCCCCGATCACGCTCTTGCGCAGGGGATCAGTATCCGCCAGCCCCCGCACCAGCGCCAACTCGCCGAACCAGCCGAAGTCCTTCTTCAACTGCGTCTTCTGATCTTCGCTCAGCGCCGCCGGGTCGTTCGAAACAGCCTCCCGCGCCAGCGGGATGCGCGCCTTGATGTCATCCGACACCGTCGAGTCGTTCTCCAACGCGTCCAGGTGATCGATCGCCTTTTTGGCTCCCCCCAGTTCCGCGGCGACAAATGCCACCCGCAGCCGCTGCTCCGGCTTCACCGCCAGCGCTTCAATCGTCGATAACGTCTGCGCCTTGGTCGCCGGGTCGGCCATCGCGCTCGCCGCGAGCCGCACGTACATCTTTGATTCCATCTCGAACGGGTCGAGCGCGGAAGGAGCCCCCGCCACCGCCGCCGGCGCGGAAGGCTTGGGCGTGAACTGGTTCGTGAAGAACACCGCCCCGATGAAGAACACCCCCAGCAGCCACGCGATCAGCGCCGCCTGCGGCGACCCCGGATCGGGCCGCGCCCCCGCCTCCCCGTCGGGCGAGTCCGTTTCGGGCGCTTCCTGAAATGTCGGCTCTAGCTCCGGCTGTTCGTTCTGCATAAGGGTTACATCGGCTTTTGACGTTGAACTGTGGACGGCGGCGTGTGGACGGAGCGCCGTCAAGACCGGGACGCGATGGGCCACAGGATATCGCGTCGCTCAGGCAATCGCGCACAACCCGTGATACCGCAGCGCCACGATCGTCTGATCGTCGTCCCGCGTCGGCTTGCCACGGTGCTGGAAGAGGGCCTTGTGCACCGAATCCACCACGCAGTCTGGCTGACCCGTGCAGGTGGTCAGGGCCGCGTCCAGCCGGTGATCCCCGAACATCTCCCCCGTCATGCCGAACGCCTCAGTGATCCCGTCCGTGTACAGAACCACCGTGTCATTGACGCCGAGCACCAGCCGTTCGGTCACGAACGCCGCGTCATCGAGAATCCCCAAGGGCACCGTCGCCCCCCCGCCGTCCAGCGCGGCCACCTCGCCGCTGGACCCGCGCTTCAGCCGCGGCGGGTTGTGCCCGCAGTTGCAGTACGCCAACTCGCCCGTCACCGGATCGAGCACGCAGAAGAACGCCGTCACGAACATCCCGTCCAGCCGCGCCGCGAACAGCCGTTCGTTCGCGTATTTCATGATCGCCGCCGGGTCCGGCCCCGTCTGGCTATCCGGGTCGTAGCAGTGCAGAATCGCGTGCAGCATCGCCATCACCGTCGCCGCCGCGGCCCCATGCCCCGATACATCCGCGATCAGGATCCCCCACCGCCCTCCGGGCAGCGGGAAGAAGTCGTAGTAATCCCCGCCCGCCTCATCGCTCGTCAGATAGCTCGTCGCGAGTTCCGCCGCGGGAATCTCCGGGATCTTCGCCGGCAGCAGCGACTGCTGCACCCTCGCGATGCCGTCCAACTGCGTCCGCAGCGCGCCGTTCAGCCGTTCGATCTCGTTCACCGCGTCCGCGTGCCGGTTCGCCGCGCCCAGCAGGTTCGCCGTCACGGTTGCTTGCCCCACGTCCCGCGGCTGGATGACCCCGTCCGGCGCGGAACTGAACGCGAACGTCCACTCGAAGACATCTTCTCCCTTGAAGATCGGCAGGCACATGCACGCGCGCAGCCCCGACACCACCGGCCCCGCCGTGGGATCGTCGATCTCGGGCACGTCGTACACCATCTTGGGCTTGGGCTCGGCCATCACCTCGCCGAAGAACCCGCCCCTGCGGAGTTCCAGCAGGGCCAGCGCCTCGGGGTTCACGTCCCGCGTGTGCAGCGCCTTGCCGTTGATCGCGTCCTTCGTCCGCACCGCGTACATCACGCGGTACCCATCCTCATCGGGCTTCACGCCCACGAACGCGTCCACGGGCCGCACCCGCCCGTACTGCCCCAGGAAATCCGCGAGGATTTCCTTGGAACTGCTCCCCCCGCTCATGCGCTGCAGCATGCGGATCAGCGGTTCAAGCGTGGCTTCGTTGGAGAGATCAAGATATCGCAACGGTGTCGCCTCACGAGGCATGGCCGCAAGCTCTTTCGATGTTGGCGGCCAGCGCGGATGCGTCCCCCACCAGCTTTTCAGCCGCCGACCCGATCTGATCCCGATCATGCGGGCTCAAGGCCGACAGATTCACCAGCACGTTCCACCGCCCCGCTCGCGCCGCCGCGTCCGCAAGTATGGCGGCGATCGCCAGATCGCTCCGCAAGTACTTGTTCGTGATCGGCGCCAGCGTCTCCAGCAGCCGCAGGATATCCGTGCACGCCGCCGCCACCGCCAGCGGCACCCGCGCGCTGGCCAGTTGCACCGCCGGCAACTCGCCGCGCCGTGGGTCCCCCTCGGGCAGCCGCGACAGCTCGTTCACCGCCCCGTACGCCGCGGCATCCTCTTCCGCCAGTTCCAGCAGCAACCTCGACGCGATCTGCAGCTTCGACAGCGCCGCCTGCAACGCCGGCTCGTACGCCGCGAACTGCTTCTTCCCCACCGTGTAGTTCACCACCATCTGCGCCAGCGCCGCCCCCAGCGCCCCCACCACGCTCGCCACGGCGCCGCCGCCCGGCGTCGGAGTCTTGGCCGCCGTCGCCGCGAGAAAGTCCGTCACAGACTGTGAAGAAAAAGTGCTCATGCTCGCAAAGCGTAGTGCCCGACCCGCACCCCGCCACGCCCCCCGCCTCAACCCAGCCTCAACCCAGCCTCAACCCCGCCTCACCGCGGCACCAGCGTCACCTTGGTCGTGCTGAACTTCTTCACCCGCCGGTACTCCACCTCCACCACGTCGCCCACCTTGTACGGCCCAAGCACCCGCACCAACTCCGCGATATCCCGCACCGGCTTGCCGTCGATGCTCGTGATCACGTCGCCGCGCCGGATCGCCGTCTTCGAATCCGGCATGTTCTTGAGTGTCCGGTCGACCTCCGCCACCACCGGCCCCTCGCCGCTCCCCGAATCAACATCCATCCCCAGGCTCGCCGCCCCCGCCTTGATCTGCTCGGGCACCGGCGGCAGCGCCTTGAGCCACACGCGGTAGTCCCGGTTCACGTCCGCGATCGGCTTGCCCAGCACCGCCTCGATCGCCTTGATCCCAGACGGATCCTCCTTGAAGTGCCCCGTGTAATGCACGTACCAGTCCTTCAGCTTCCCGCGGCTGTACAGATACAGAAACACCGCCCGCGCCTGCGCATAGTTCGCCAGCGGCCGACGCCCGCCGAACGCGGACTGGTTCATCGCCGCCAACTGCTCGATGGTCATGAGCTTGTTGATCTTCTCCAGCCGCTGCGCGATGTTGATCCGCCAGCTCGCCACGGGCACGACGTTCCCGGCTTCCACGTCGTAATCCTCGATCAGGCTGCACAGGCCCTCCTGGATCCAGATCGGGTGAATCTGCCCCAGCCGCGTGCAGCTCCGCCAGTGCAGCACGTGGAAGAACTCGTGCCGCATCGTGGAGCCGATGTCCATGCTCACCAGCCGCTTCTCGTCGTGCTCGTACGCGCCCCCGATCATGCTGTTGCCCGAGATCGCGTCGGGCCCGTACAACGACACGATGAACCGCCCGAAATCCAGCCGCGTCGGCAGCACTACCACCACCCACGCGTCGTTCTTCATTTGCGCCGGGTCCAGGATCCCCGGGAACAGGTTCTTGTCCGCCCACCGCGCGATCCGCGTGATCTCGGCCCGGGCCTCCCCGAACGCCTTCTCATTAAACGCCGAGCGGTACGCGGTCCGCAGTTCGTCATCCGTCGCCGTGGTGTACTCGCGCCCCTTGAAGATCTCTTCGCACCGCTTGAGGTTCGCATCCCGCCGCGCAATCAACACCTCGTCCCACGCCGCCTGCAGCGCCTTGAACCTCGCCTCTTCGTGCAGACTCTTGAGCGCAGGGTCCTTGGCCAGTTGCACCCCGTCGCAGAACCCGTTCTCCACGGAGTTCTCCAGCGCCTCCATCGCCGGGCCCGGTTTGCCCGCCATGGCGCGGCAGCTCGCGATGTTGTACCACGCCACGAAGTTGCCCGGCTGCAGCGCCAGTTGCTTCTGGAGCAGCGCCTCCGCCGCTTCGTATTCACCCTTCTCGAACAGCGCCAGCGCCTTGGCGCCCAGTCTCTCCGGCGTCTGCGGCTCAGCCCCCGGGGCCTGGTCCCGCGTTGATTGCTCGTGCTTCTCCTGCGCCGCCGCCGGCGCAGCGGCGCACGCAGCGGCGAGCCAAACGCCCGCCCAGCACCGCCACCAGGAGTTGACCATGCTGTTCCTCACTGCCGAGTCCCGATGACCTTCTTGAGCGCCGCCGGATACGCCCGGCACTCCAGATCGAACACTCGCGACGCGAGCGAATCCACCGTATCGGTCGGGTATACCGGGCAGCGAGCCTGAAGGATGATCTCCCCCCGATCGAACTCGCTGTCGCAGTAATGCACGGTGCACCCCGACTCTTTCTCGCCCGCCGCGAGCACGGCTTCATGAACATGATGCCCGTACATCCCCTTCCCGCCGAACTTGGGGAGCAGCGCCGGGTGAATGTTGATCACCCGCCGCGCGAACCCCGGCGGGATCGGAAGCAGCTTGAGGTACCCCGCCAGAACGACATAGTCGATCCCCAGCGGCGCGAGCAGCCTCGCCAGTTCCTCCCGCCCGATGTTGCCCGGGATGACCAGCGTGTGCAGCCCCCGTTCACGCGCCCGATCGGCCCCGGCGCACACCCGCGACGCGACCACCAACGGGATCGCAGCGTTCAGTTCTCCCGATGTGATCAGATCATGAATGTTGAGCAGCGTGCGACCGCCCCCGGAGATGAACACCGCCAGCCTCGCGGGCCTGGGTGCATCGGGCGCTGGTGTACGCGGGCTGTCCATGGCGACACGCTCTTACGCGAACGCCGCGAGGGCCTCGTTCAGGTCCTTCTTGATCGTGAACAGCTTGATCAGCGCGGAGACTTTCATCACGCCGTACAACTCCTCCGAGAGTCCGCACAGGATGAGTTTGCCCTTGTTCTGGTCGCACGCCTTCTTGGTCGTCACCAGCATGCCGATGCCCGACGATCCCAGCAGCAGCACATCCTGCATGTCGACGACGACTCTCCAGTTGGCCTGCGGCGCCATCTTCTCGATGTCCGTGCGCAGCGGCGTCGCCTCGAAGTCGCTGACCTTCTGGCACTTCACGTGGGCCACCAGCACGCCGCCGGCCATGTGGGTTCTCAAGTTGGAGTTGTCGATCATCGGCGGCAGGGTAGGGCGGCGGATCGGAGGCACGGGTGAAATCAACGCTTCAAAGCCTCTTCCGGACACGCAGGTCACGAACGATGCCGCGCTGCATCCCCGATCCGACGGGCGTCGAATCCCCGCCCGAACCCCTTTTCACCAGATCACCCAAATGAACACTCCCATCCCCGTCAATGCCCCCGCCCCCGACTTCACGCTCCCCGATCAGACCGGCAAGAAGCACCGCCTCAAGGACTACCGAGGCAGGTACGTCGTCCTCTACTTTTACCCCGACGACGACACACCCCTCTGCACCACCGAGGCGTGCCAGTTCCGCGACGGTCACGCCGACTTCGCAACCCACAACGCCGTGGTCCTGGGAGTCAGCCCCAATACCGCGGCCGAGCACGCCGCCTTCGCCGCCAAGTTCTCCCTCCCCTTCCCCCTTCTGGCCGATGTCCCCGGCAAGAACGCAAAGCCCCCCGTCTGCGAGGCCTACGGCGTCTGGGGCGAGAAGAACATGTACGGCAAAATCGTCGTGGGGATGATCCGCACCACCTATCTCATCGACCCCCAGGGCAATGTCGCCCACCGCTGGGACCGCGTCAAAACCCCCGGCCACGCCCAAGCCGTGCTCGATGCCCTCCTCCAAGCGCAGGGCACCGCACCCGCGAAGAAAAACGCGCCCAAACGGCCCGCAAAGAAGTCGTCGAGCACGAAGTCGTCCAAGAAGCCGAAGGCGCAGGATCGGTAACCGGGCGTCTCACCCGATAAATAACCAAACTTTACCCGCGCAGAAGCATGCCACTTAGCTTTTACCTAACGGACCATCCGGCATCAGAATCGTGAGGTACCTGCGGATCATTGACAAGTTCACAAACGACAGCACGCCGGTCACCAGCTTGTCGTAGCGTGTGCCAACGCGGCGTTTATCCTTGAGGCAACCCACGAACTTCTCTAGCTGTGAAAGCTGTCTGCACCATGTGGTTGAACGCCCGACGGCCCTCGCGCCGCGCCTGATCGCTCCGCTGGGAAATCACATGCTCGGTGACACGCTTGTCCAGCGATGCCCGGATTGCCGGATAGCTGTACCCTTTGTCCCCGGCAACCTGAAGCGGCCAGCCGGTCCAACTCGGCGGAAGCCCCCGGTTCTTAAACGCCACTAGCGCTCGGCTATCGTGCTCGTTCCCCACCGTGACGCGGGCGGCACGACCCAACGTGTGGCATTGTGGCGAACTACCGAACAGGGCACCCCGCTTTCAAAATTCTCCCGATGACCTTGAACAATCAAGGTCGCCGGGAGGCAACCGATTCCATGCTGCAGCAGTAACCCTACAATCCGCAGATTGCGGCAGTTTCAAGCCAGGGAAACGGAGAATGTCTGCACCGAGGTGAATATGGAAACCGATGACATATCTCGACCCACCGAGCCAACGGTTTGGGAAATTTGGTGTACCAAGATTTTCGACACAAAATATGCCCCGCTGAAATTCGTTCGCTACAAGGGACGCGGTCACGACCAACACGGAATCGATTTATACGCAGTCGATGATGACGGAAAAGTAATTGCGGTCCAGTGCAAATTGCGGAATCACAAGACGCCGGTTAGTCAACGGGAAGCGAGATGTGATTTGGTACGCGCTCGCAGATGCTTTAAGACTAAACTCAAAGAGTTTCACCTTGCCACTACTCACAATGACGTGGCGCTAGACGACTGGTCCATTCACGCCTCACGCCCCGGACTAAAAGTCGTTTTTCACAATTGGCCAAAGCTCAGTGACTACTTGAACTCCAACCGCCTGCTTCGGGAGGAACTGCAGGGAAATCCGGTTTATGCCGCCATTCTGAATCACCTTACGTCGCTCCCAGACCGTTTGGCAGAACGATTGTTGAATGAGAATACCCACGCGGCACATGATAGACTATTCGAAATTGCCTACCTAAATGCCCTAAAGGCCCACTTCAATAAGATGCAATTGCACGCGTTGCGCTTCTCCGCAGCCGATTTGGTTTCTTACGATTTCGTGGAAGCATTTGTACCGCTAGAAATCGGGGCCCCGGACAACATGAGCCTTGGCGATCCAATATCTCCCAATGGGGCGCAATCAATAGACGATTGCTTAGACAAGCTTACAGAAGGCACGGATGTCGCCAGAAGAAGTGAATCGAGTAAGTCCAACAACGCGCACTCCAATCTCCGTCCAACAGACTCTCGCCTGAAGTACGGATCGCAGCCGACACCTCGCCCGATCTCGGGTAACCTTGAACCTAATTCCTCGCTAGGCAATGCTCGCGTTCGACGAAATCTGCTCATGATCGTTGACGAAGGCGGCCGTGGCAAGTCGACATTATTACAACACATTGCAATCACCGCAGCAAACGCCTCACTTCAATTTGCAGCTCAAGACGATACAGACCATTGCAGCATACCACGACCCACTACCCCAATCCCTTGGAAGCTACGCGTTCCGTTCTTTCGGAGCGCGAATCGAGCGTCTGGTTCACAGACGATAGGCGACCCGCGTGAATTGGCATCGGAAGTATCGGTACATTTGCCGCGCGATCAACCTGAACATTGGACGACCAGGGTGCTTGGCAATGGCCGCGGACTCGTTCTGATCGACGGCCTCGATGAGATTCCACCAGGAAGCTCGAGAGTGGATTTCCTTACGAGTCTCTGCAACTTAATCGAAACTCACGCGAGCACTTTGTTCATAGTTACCGCAAGGCCGATAGACTATCGCTGGCTTGTTCCGGAACTTGGATTCCTTGGCTTTCGAATTGGACGGATTATGCCGCTCACTGGGCATTCGCTAAGAACGTTCATTGATAGGTGGCACACGGCAGTCGCCAAATCAGCACAGCTCGCTCCGTCTCAGACACAGCTTTCTCGCCGCATTGCGGTTATTGAACGCGCCAGGCAGTCGCTTCAGCTCGCTATCACACATGGGCCGCATTTCAAGGGGCTTATGACGAATCCGCTGTTAGCAGCGCTGGTTTGCGCTTTCCATCTCGTTTTTGAGCACCTTCCAGGCAATCGTTATGAACTTATGAGTCGACTGGTATTGCACCTTGTTCATGCCCACGACGCACACAGTGACGTTCCTCAATGGTCCGACTACGAGCGGCTAAACGCGACCGACAAATTGTCGTTACTCGGTGAGCTGGCGGCGGCTTCGCTTGACGAAACAGGGAAGGGACTCCTGAGCACCGACGCCGTGAGCGCTGCACCATCAAGTGGACTCCTCGATCTAATTAGTCGGTACCTTTCTTCGCAAAGCCGCTTGAGATCATGCGACGCAGAAAAGGTGTGGCAAGGATTGCTGGCAAGAACCGGGCTTCTTCGAATCAGCTACCCCGGTACTGTGTCCTTTGTGCATTTGGAGTTTCGAGACTACCTTGCGGCATATCACCTTAGCCCGTTTTCAAGCACAACAGAAGGCGTCGATCGCCTCGTACGCCTTCTGGGGTCCCCTGATCATCATGGCGTTTTCTATTTCATAGCGACTTCGCTAATTGCCAAATTCGATGGACTTCGTGCAACAGTGAATATGGTCTCGCAGAACGTTGCGGATTCTGCTACTGCGACTCGCGATGCCGCTGATTCTCTCATCAATGCTCTTTTGCTCCGCCTTGACGTATACGAAAAGTACCTTGCTTTCTTTGCCGCCGGCGACTTCACAGAGAGGGCGACAGAGCGATACTACTCGCTTCGGCGCCTTGCATGCAGAATCGCTATCGGCACCCAAGCAAGCGCGACCATTCAACAAGACCTGCAGAGCCGACTATTGAGTATCGTGGATTCTCTTTTCCCACCCAGATCGCTCGCGGATGCGGAGACAGCTGCAGAATTTGGAGTTGCCGCTGTGCCGCGAATGACTCGCCAAACCGTTGATGGATTGTCAGAGAGTCCAGAGGCGGCCGTTGGGGTTCGACGCGCATGCGTTCGAGCTCTTCGGCTGATCGACACAGAACAGGCAGCCGATGCGCTACGGGACTATGCCGACCATGAGCAGAATTGGGATGTCATTGCCGAGCTATCGGAAGCAGTGCCGCCCGCAAATATAGCTGCTGTCGTCTTTCAAATTCAGTCCAGCTGCTCACTAGAAAACGTTCCACCGCCAATCGTTACAAAGCTCTGGCGATCCACCAACCGACGCGCCGGAATAGCTGAAAATAACTGTACAAAATGCTTGCTTTCGCATATTCGCACACTCACAATTAGTACTCCAGAGCAAGTTGATCACTTGTGTTCTGCCGATTCCATTGGTAACGGCGACTTGCCGATAGAGTACTTGAAGTTATCTGGCAAATTACTTACGGACGCTAGCGTCGTGAAGCTCTGCTC
>JBGAMO010000027.1:5595-35897 GCA_044222845.1 Phycisphaerales bacterium | reverse complement strand
GGCGGGGCGGCGACCGTTGGTGAAAAACCTTGAAGGCAAATCGATTGTGCCTCGATCTGTTCGACGCAGATACGGCAGAGCATTCCGAAGGGCGGCACGGTGAGCTGATCATTGAGTTCCAACGAAAGGACGAACATGCGAGTGATGGTGATCGTGAAAGCGACCAAGGACAGTGAAGCCGGCGTTATGCCCACACCCGAGCTACTACAACAGATGGGCAAGTTCAACGAGGAACTGATCAAAGCCGGAGTCATGCTCGACGGGGCTGGCCTGAAGCCCTCTTCCAAGGGAGCACGCGTGCGATTCTGCGGTTCCGAGAGGTCCGTCATCGGCGGTCCGTTCGCCGAGTCGAAGGAGTTGATCGCAGGCTACTGGCTCTGGCAGGTCAGGTCTCTGGATGAGGCGATCGAGTGGCTCAAGCGATGCCCGCATCCGCATCCGGGAACCGACACCGAAGTCGAGATTCGTCCGCTCTTTGAAGAGTCCGATTTTGTGCAGTAAACGCCGTTTCGCCTAGGCTTTGGGAATGGGAACTCGGCCCGCGATTGATCCGGAGGAGCTCTGGCGTGCACGCGAAACGATCGTGCTTGCACCGCACGATCCGCGTTGGCTTTCGGACGCCGCGGAGGAGTGCCGCCGCATCGAGTTGGCCTGCAGACCGTTGCTTGTTCGCGTGGACCATATTGGCAGCACGTCTGTCCCCGGGCTCATCGCCAAGCCGGTGCTTGACCTCATGCCCCTGGTCAAAGACTTTGAAGACGGATTCGGATGTGTGGGGCCGATGCGGACACTTGGTTACTGGTACGCGGGTGAGTTCGGCATATCGGGGCGGCACCTTTTCGTCAAGGGTTCGCCCCGAACACACCACGCGCACGTGCTTGTAGAGGGATCGAAGGAAGCCCGGCGGCATTTGGCGGTGCGGGATGTGCTTCGATCGAACCCTGAAATGGCGGCCCGGTACGCGGCTCTGAAGGAGGCGCTGGCATCTCGCTTCGGGGATGATCGGGAGGGGTACTCCATGGCCAAATCGGCGTTCATGCGTGAGTTGTTCGAACGGGCTGGGGTGGATTAGGCGACGTCCATCCCAAGCCAAGCGGATACCGAGAAATCGGCTTTGCGAGGCAAAATGCTCGCAAATCCCATTGCACGCACCCGCAAAAGTAGTAGAATGAAACGTATCCGGTTGCGCCGATCGAGTTGTGCGCGCCGTTGTGATCGGGATACGCAAGTTGCGGTTGGGGAGTCTTCACATGAATCGTCGTGCGTTCTACGTGTTGTCGTTCGCAGTGGCCGCGTCTCCGAGGTCCGTACCGGCGCTGGCGCAGGCGCCGATGCCGCCGGCATTTACCTACCAGGGCGAGCTGCGCAACCTGGGCGAGTTGGTCACGGGCTCCTACGACATGCTGTTCAGCCTGTACAACGCGGCGTCCGGCGGGTCCCAGATCGGTTCGACGCAGTGTGCGGACAACGTCAGCGTCATCGCCGGGCGATTCACCGTGATTCTGGATTTCGGACCGCAGTTCGCGGGTGAAAAGCGGTTCCTGCGGGTCGATGTACGGCCGGATCCGGACTCACAGCTCAACTGCTCTGACCTCGCCACATTTACGCAACTCTATCCTCTGACGGAGATTACTCTAGCACCCCACGCCGCGTTCGCGCTCAGCGCCAACTCCGCGACAAGTGCAACGAATGCCGCCAATGCGGCGCAGTTGAACGGGCAGAGCGCTTCCTTCTACACCAATGCGGGGAATCTGACGGGCACTCTCCCAGGTATTTGCCTGTCCGGGACTTACAACGGAGCGGTCACCTTCAGCAACGTAAACAATGTCTTCGCTGGAAACGGCGCGTCTCTTACCTCGCTCAATGCATCGAATATCAACAGCGGTACACTCGGTCTTGGACGCTTCCCTTTGCCCTTGTGGCTCACGGGGTCGACATCAGTCATATTGCGCGGCGAGAACACCTCAACTTCCGCGGGCGCAGCAGGCGTTTGGGGCGATTCCGCCAGCCCCAGTGGACTGGGCGTTCTCGGAAGGGCAATCTCGCCGATGGGCGCGACCTACGGGGTGTACGGCGAGAGCCTGAGCCAGTCAGGCTCCGGCGTCTTCGGCCTGGGCAGCACGGGTGTCTTTGGAAGAGCCGGGAGCTTTTCTGGCAACACCTACGGCGTGTACGGCGAGAATGCTGGCGCTCAGGGCGCGGGCGTGTATGGCAGAGTCCTGGGCACCGGGAACTCGACGTACGGCGTGCTGGGTGAGAGCGCCAGTCCTACCGGGGCCGGCATTTTCGGCAAATCTGCCGCAACCTCCGGGGCCGCGATCGGCGTGTACGGAGAGAGCGGGAGCCCCACCGGAACCGCGATCTACGGAAAGGCCACGGCGTTCGGAGGCGCGGCCTACGGCATACAGGGTGAGAGCTTGAGCACGACCGGTACCGGTGTGCTCGGCATCGGGAGCATCGGTATCCTCGGACGGGCGGGCGCGTTTTCCGGCAACACTTACGGCGTGTACGGCGAGAATGCTGGCGCTCAGGGCGCGGGCGTGTATGGCAAAGTCCTGGGCACCGGGAACTCGACGTACGGCGTGCTGGGTGAGAGCGCCAGTCCTACCGGGGCCGGCGTCTACGGTAAGGCCCTCGCCACCACGGGATCCGCGTTTGGCGTGTCAGGTGAGAGCGCCAGTGCGACCGGAATCGGCGTTCTCGGAAGGGCCGCGGCAACAACAGGCAGCAACTATGGCGTGTACGGCGACACGGCCAGTTCCACGGGCACGGGCGTTTACGGCAGAGCCACAGCGGCGGCTGGAACGACAAGTGGCGTGTACGGTGAGAGCGCGAGTACGTTCGGGATCGGGGTGCTGGGTCGTTCGACCGCCGGAACTGGCACCAGTTACGCGGGTCGCTTTGAGAACAGCAGTACTTCCGGACGAGGGGTGTATGGAGCGGCCACCGCGCCCACCGGGACAACCTTCGGCGGCTATTTTGAAAGCACAAGTTCTACCGGATATGCGGGGTACTTCCTAGGCCGCGGCTACTTCAGTGGAAGCGTCGGCATCGGCGTCACAAACCCAAGTCAACCGCTGGATGTCAATGGGACAGTGCAGATGACGGGCTTAAAGCTCCCTACCGGCGCGATCGCGAATAGGTCATTGATCACGGACGCTGCCGGCGTCGGGACGTGGCAGAGCATCACCTCGGGCATGCTGCCGGTACCCATGGATCTCTTCGGCACGCGCCCCGGAGGGTTCATCATCCGCGGCAGCAACGACTCGACTGCCACCGCGTCCTATGGCATTGCTGGGATTTCATCCGCCGCGAATGGCGCCACCGCCGGCGTATACGGCGAGAATAGCAGCACGTCGGGCTCCGGGGTGCGAGGTGCCTCCACGTCTTATTCGGGCTCGGGTGACGGTGGCTTCTTTGTGAGCAACAGTTCCTCCGGCCGCGGTGTGGCGGGCGTGTCGTTGTCCACGAGTGGCACGGCGTACGGCGTGTGGGGAACGAGCAACAGCACGTCAGGAACGGGTGTGTATGGCGCGACGACCTCAACGACGGGAACGACGTACGGCGTGTACGGCAACAGCAACAGTTCCTCGGGAACGGGGGTGTACGGCACCGGCGATAGCGGCGTTCATGGCGTGGGCGATACATACGGGCTGTGGGGCGAGACCACCAATGCGACCGGTTACGGCGTGCTCGGGTTCGCCTCGGCTGCCACCGGCGTGAACTCCGGCGTACATGCTGTCACCTCTAGTTCGTCAGGCCGAGGGCTCTTTGCGTCTGCTACGGCCGCCTCAGGGAATAACCATGGCGTGTGGGGTCAGAGTTCCAGCGCCACCGGCATCGGTGTATTCGGTCTCGGCGTTGCGAGTTCCGGAGCCAACACAGGCGTTTACGGACAAACGAACAGTTCGTCAGGACGGGCCGTGCAGGGTGTGGCGACCTCCGCGACTGGGCTGACCTACGGCGGTTACTTTCAGAGTACGCTGGGCTACGGGGTGTACGGGGAAACTTCGGGCGCCGGCGCGATCAACAGAGCGGGCGTTTACGGCGTCGCCACCGATAACGACTCCATCAACATGGGTGTGTGGGGCGAGAGTCGAAGCACGCTCGGCTACGGCGTATACGGATACGCATCCGCGCTCGCCGGCGACACACGGGCCATCTGGGGTAGTGTCTCCAGCACCACCGGATACGCCGGCTACTTCACAGGCCCGGCGGGCAGCCGCAACTACTTTGAGCGCAATGTCGGCATCGGCGTTACCAATCCGACCTTTCTGCTGCAACTCGGCGCCAACTCCGCCGCCAAACCCACCAGCAGTTCATGGACGATCTCTTCCGACGCTCGACTCAAGAAAAACGTCCGGACCATTGAGCATGCGCTGGACGATCTGATGAGCCTCCGCGGCGTCACGTATCAGTGGATCGATCCCGCCAAACAAGGAGGCATGAATGGCACGTATACCGGCATGATCGCCCAAGAAGTGGAGAGAGTCTTCCCCGAGTGGATCAATGAGGATGCCAACGGTTTCAAGACGCTGACGGTGATCGGATTCGAGGGCATCGTTGTGGAAGCAGTGCGCGAACTTCGTGCGGAGCACGCTGTCAAACTCGCTGCGCAACAGGCGGAAGTCGACTCGCTACGGGAGGAAGTCAAGCAACTACGCGCCTTGATTGAACGCTTGGCCGCGCAACGGCTGAAAGAGGAGGATTGAACAGCAGCCAACTCGCACGATGCCGATGGGCACACCTCGCGTCACACTCGGAACTCTTCTCCGAGTACTGAATTGGACAACATGACGGCGGCCGAACCTCCCGAGAGATTGTCGAACAGCGTCAGGAGTCATGCCGACCGCAAGTTGGACGTATTGTGCGACATCGCGCTGTCGAGCCTTGATGATCCGGCTGGCATCGCTTGCCGAGCACCTAGACCGTGCGCTCTGTCGACATCCCCCCCGATCGAACTACTCCCCCGCCGTTTCTGTCCGAGATACTCGCTCAGGGAGTTCCAGTTGGGACTTCCGGCGAGACGACCGACTTGAGGTCGCCGATTCATCTGTACCGGTTCCCGTGGTCACGCGACTAGGATCGTGCCGCACCAGACGTCGAAAGACCCGCCTTTCACACCGTTCGTGGACGGCAGCTCGCCACGCGTGGAGACGCACATGAGAAGCCTTTCAACTGTTCTATTCGGTTTGATCGCGGTCACCTACGCGTACGCCCAACCTTCTGCCCCGGACTTCTCTGAAGGGGTCAAGCCGTATATCCGCTGTGCAACACGGCGGATCATTCTCGCCCACGTCCGCCTCATCGATGGAACGGGCAGGGACGCTGTGGACGACCAAAATGTCACGATCGAGGCCGGCAAGATAGCGGCCATCGGGGCCGGTGCCGACGTCGCGGCCACACCCGATTCCACGGTATTCGACATGCGCGGCCGCACAGTGATCCCGGGCATTGTCGGCATGCACGAGCACATGTACTACATCGCCCGCCCCAACCTGAACGCCGCGGCAAAGTCAGAGGACCCGCTTCTCGTGCCGCAGATGATGTTCTCTTCGCCTCGCCTGTACCTCGCCGCGGGAGTCACCACGGTGCGAACAGCAGGCAGCGTGGAAGGACAATCGGACATCAACCTCCGCGACCAGATCGATGCGGGGAAGTTGATCGGTCCGCACATGGATGTGACGGCTCCGTATCTGCAGGGGAAGGGCGGCCCGTTCATCCAGATGTACCAGTTGAAGGACGCGGACGATGCCAGGCGCTTCGTCAACTTCTGGGCCGACGCCGGCGCGACGTCATTCAAGGCGTACATGCACATCACGCGCGACGAGCTAGGGGCCGCTATCGAAGCCGCCCATCAGCGAGGCTTAAAGGTCACCGGTCACCTGTGCTCCGTCACGTATCAGGAAGCGATCGCCCTGGGAATCGATAATCTGGAACACGGGTTCTTCGTCAACACCGAGCTGGCGCCCGGCAAACAACCCGATGTGTGCCCCATGGCCGACACTTCCGCGTTTCTTGAGCATGCAGAACTCGGCGGCCCAGAGGCCAACGCTCTCATTGCAAGCCTGATCGCGCATCATGTGGCCATCACATCGACGTTGCCCGTGTTCGAGGGCTCCGTGCCCAACCGACCGCAGTTGAACGCGCGAGCCATGGAAGTGCTCACGCCCGAGGCACGCACCGCCTATTTCTACGCCCGCAATCGGACCGCGGCCCAACCCACGGAGTCAATCGCCCGGCGAACCCGTATCTTCAAACGGGGGCAGGCGATGGAACTGGCCTTCTCGAAGGCCGGAGGGCTGCTCATCGCCGGATGCGATCCTACCGGCAACGGCGGCGTCATTCCCGGGTTCAGCGACCATCGGGAGATCGAGCTCCTGGTGGAAGCCGGTTTCACTCCGATCGACGCGATCCGGATAGCGACGCTGAACGGCGCGATCTTCCTGGGGCGTGAAACGCGATCGGCTCGATCGAGCCCGGCAAGAACAGCGATGTGTTTGTGGTTCCGGTGATCCGAGCAAGAACATCGGCGACATCGAGAACGTCGAGTTGGTAATCAAGGATGGAGTGGCGTTCGATCCGCAGAAACTGATCGACAGCGTAAAAGGCCGCTACGGACAGTACTAACATCGGGCGATCGGAGCAAACGTAGCGTCGTCATCGGTGCGGATCGGGTTCAAGGCTAAGGCGCGTTGACGCCGTAGCGTTCGCGACAGACACCTCGATCACACCCGCGGTTGTCGAGCGCGGGCTCGCGAAGATCCTGGCATCGCGGCGGAGGATGAACGCGGCGTCTGGCAACGAAGCAGATATGACATGGTGAATGGACGCGGGCGTGCCAGAGACTGAGCGCACGGCCGTGGGAATCGTGCTGGGCACGAGCCAATCGAACAGGAGCAGGCCGCTTCCGCTCCCGGAGATCCGCGGAGCGATGATCTGGCAGGGCACCCTGTACGGCCGCCCGTTGGAAGCGGTGCCTTCAAACATCGCTTCGTATCGTCGGTACTCGACGCCGTTGAACGTGCCCTGAGGAACCCAGACCAGTGTGCTCGCGACGATTCGGCCTTCCGCATTGGAGGTCGACACAAAGCCGGTAATGGCCAGCACGGCAGCCGAGCAGACCAAAGGCTGTTGAATTGACATCCGCATGGGGATTCTCCATTTTTAGACAATCGACACATCATCGTCACGCATCCGCGCGCCGCACGAGCGCGAGCGCCGGCACTCGGTGGGCCCCAAGGCCCCCGGGGCCAATGACACCTGCCAAGCGTGCGTTCCGACACGCAATGCGATGCAATACGGTGAAGGGGGCCACGATTGGACAGGAATTTTGACTACTGACAGCAAAGCCGCGGAACAACCATGGCACTGACACCCGTCCTGAAATGGAGGATCGCGCGTCACGCGCAGGCTCTCCGGGGCTGAGGTCGGCTCAGAGCGCTCAGCGGAACTGCGGGGGGCGTCAGTGTGGCCACCGCCAGGCGAAGATGGATCCGATGATTACGCCGAAAATAACGCCGTCGATGAAATTGGCGACGATCGTGCGCTTGTAAGAGCCCCACCAGATGGAACTCGGGAGGAACGAGAAGCAATAGGCGAGAATGCCCGCGGTGGCCGCGATCTGGAAGACCTTGGCAAACGCAGCGGGGCCGGGGAGCGCGACGCGCGTGAGATACGCGATGAGGGTGCAGACGATGAGGTGGACGATGAAGGTGGCGACCATCTTGTCGCCCATGGTGAGGGGCGTCTTCCAAACGCTGAGGTGTCCGACCGGGCCTTCGTTCAGGGCCCTCTTGACCTTTTCCGACTCCATCGCCTCTCGGCTCCGGAAGTCGGGAAAGAGGTAGTTGCCGGGTTTGATGCCGCGCTTTCGGAGGTCCTCCATAAATCCATCTTCGCTCCCCCCAGGGAGATCAATAAAATCGTCCTTGTGATGCAGGATTGGCATACCGAAGATGGTGGAGACCAACCACACGGCGGCGGCTGAGAGGAGGATGGGGAGCCAGAGGGGGAGAAGGAGTTCCATGTGCATCCTTTCGATTTTGAGCGGGACTGTACCAAATGCCCCTATTGACTGCGGGCTTGGTGACAGGACCAACGACTGCGAGGCGGGAGAATATACTCGGAAGTCGGATTCAATCCTGACCCGGTCGCCTCATTGATCGCACGCGACGAGGTCAAACCGCGGCGCGAATTATTTTGGACCGTGGAGTGTAACGACCGCGGCACGTCATAAACTCCGGCCAGCCAGCAAACCGCGTTCTGTCAATGCCGGTTCGTCGATCGCCCATCGGCTGGCGAACGAATCCAACGTGCTTTCCGTGCCGATGGGAAGGACGAGCATCGGGTCGGTGTGGCCGAAGTCGGCATTGAACAGCACCGGGATGCGCGGGTTGTCCAGCACCTCGCAGAGCGCAGCACCGAGTTCAGCACACATCCGAGTGGTGTACCCGTACGGCCGGCCCACGACCATTCCCCCGATGTGCTTTAGGATTCCCGCGTCTTTGAGCGTCGCGATATCCCCGGCGACCGCCTCCACTTCGATCGGATCGCGCACGTTCTTCTCCGCGGACTCCCAGAAGAACACCGCGCCCGCGGTGGCGGGAATCTCGTCGATGTTACGTCGGACCATGTCCGCCATGACCTGAAGGCATCCTCCGATCAATCGCCCTTGCGCCTTGCCGGGTTGAAGCCATTGCCATCCGGCGCTCGGCCGCAGGGAGCGAGGACGTACAGAATCCTCGCCCGTCATCCAGTCGAGGAACTCATCGGTCCACGATGACGCCGCCGCCATCTCACCGACAGCCCTCGTTTCGAAGAGGGCGCGGACGAGATTGTCTCGTGTGAAAGACAGAACGTCGGGAAACTCCCCGAGGCTCGAGAGAACGGAGGGGCCGTAGAACACGACCAAGCCCGTTCGCCTATGAATCGCGAGCAAAAGGCTGGTAATGTCGGAGTGGCCCATTACGACCTTGGGGGTTTTGCGAATCTGCTCAAACTTTACATATGGCAGCACTTCCTGACAGACGTAGTTTCCCCCGATCATCGAAAATACCGCGTCTGTGCGGGCATCCGCGAAGGCGTCATTCAGATCGGCCGCCCGTTCTTGCGGAGTCCCCGCGGTCGCACCGGTCGAATCGAGCGTGTGATTTCCCAACCGAACAGTGAGATGGAGAGAATGAAGAAATCGGATCGCCCTGACCAATCTGTCGCGGAGCTCGGGTTGGCCCGTCAACCCAGCGGCCGGGCTAACGAGGCGGCAGACTGAACCGCGCTCCAGGCGTGGAGCCAATAACCGATGAGCGGGTGTCGCCGTCATACAAACAGCATATCAATCCACCTTGCAGACAGAGGCGCGATGGCGAGAATCTGTTCCCGGCAACTGTTTGGCGAGTCGCCCGAACATCGAATGCGACGCCCCTGAGGAGCCTCGCGAAACAAACTGGTAAGAGTCCCTTTTTGTCCGACCTTGTCGTCACTTGCGTTGATGAACCGGGCTGGCCACGTGCTGATCGATCAGGATCGGGTTTCCGTCCGGATCGGTGAGCATCAGGTACGCGGGTCCGGTCGTTGATTCATCCGCGGCTGGATTCGGCGTCAAACCGAGCGCCTTGAGAGCCCTCTGAATGTCACGCACGTCGTCAAAATCAGTGAGCGTGGCGTTGCTCGTGTCCCAGCCGGGGCAGAACGTCATCATGTTCCGGGGAAACATGCCCTGAAAGAGCCCGATGGTCGCGGTCTCGTTCTGCAAGACTACCCAGTTCTTAGCCTGATCGCCTCCGACAAGTTTGAAGCCAAGTTTCTCGTAAAATGCACTGGACGCAGCAATGTCCTTGACGGCAAGGCTGACAGAGAATTTTCCAAGTCGCATGGGTGCATCTCCTGGTAGGTGGCTGGCTGTGGATTCCATGACGTAAATCGGTGCGTGAGCGCCGACGAAAAAGTTGGACAGCCCCTCACTGTATAAATGATCAACCGTGTCACAGATGGCACCGAGAACTTTCCCGGAACCAACGCGACACCGGTTCGCGAATCAGGGTGACAGTACACCGATAGCACTCTTCTGGAAAGCGCTTGGGCCGTGGAGCTCAGCGTGCGGCGCTCGCTGTGATGGGAGCTGATGCGGGCTCGTTTAGCGGGAGCCTCCCCTATGCTAACACAGCATGACCGCTCAGACCGAGCGTCCGGAATCTCCACAAAAAATGCCTCCCGGCGGTGGGCGCGCCGTGATCATCGGGGCGGGTGCCGTGGGCACACACTTGGCCGCGTCTTTGCGCCCGGGCGTTCGGTTGCTCGTTGTCGACCCGAACCGGAAGGTGCGCGAAGCGTTCGGCGCGCAAGGTGTCGAGACAACCGAGTTTGACGCGTCAATGCTGGTGTCTGGTCCATTCGAGCCCGGCGATGTCGCCATTCTTGCGACTTCCGCGTCGCGGGTCGTGGCCGCGGCAGCGCGGATTCCACCTTGGGTGCCGATTGTCTGTGTTGCCAACGGGGTCGAGACAGGCCTTGATCCTGCTCGCTCGGGCGGGCTCAGCTTTGGCGTCGTTGAGTTTGCAGCATCGTCGCCCTCCCCAGGACGCGCTGTGCGCACCCGCACAGGATGGCTCACACTCTTGCGCGGCTCTTCGGCAGCTGAATGGCTCGCCGGCGCTATCGATCCGACCCGTCAGCGAACGCGTCTGGTGGGGGACTTGAACGCGCACAGGCGCGCCAAGCTCATGATCAATGCGAGCCTCGACCCGGTTGCCGCGGTGATCGGCGGAACGTTGGGCAGGGTATTTCAAGGGCGACAGAGCTTTGCCGCGTTCCGCGTGTTGCTGCGCGAAGCACTGGCGGTCGCACGCGCTTCGCGGTGGCGACTCGCGTCGATCCAGGGTCTGACCCCGGGGTGCATGCAGTTGGTGTTCGGAATTCCGCTCGTCGGCACGCTGGCGGCCCATGTGGCCGGCCGACAGGCGCAGTGCATCGAGAGCACCCTGGCGCGAGAAATCGCACGCGGCGAACTGGGCGAGGCAGATCAACTCAACGGGGCCATTGTCCGTCAGGGCGCCGCGGTCGGAATCGCTACGCCGGCGCATACCCGTGCTCTCGAGCTGCTCCGCCGTCTTGCCTTTGAGGGTGGCGGGGGGCGGCCCGACCTCGCCCGGGAACTCATCGTGTCCTAGAAGCGGCGAGGTGCGGAGTGGCGAGGAGTCACAGCGTCACCGCCCGCCTGCAACGCAAGGTCCCGCGCTCGGATGAGCCCGGACGGACCGCCCAGATGATCGACCCACTCGCGGAGATTCTTCAAACCGTCATCAAGACCGACACGCGGAACATACCCAAGTTCATCCCGCGCCCGGCTCGTCACGAACCGGCGAGAAGTCATTGACGATCGCACCCCGAACAACGCCAGTGGGACCGGTGCGTGTATCGCCCCAGCAAGCATGTCCAGCATCCACGCCGAGGGCTCGGCGAGCAGCGCGGGAATCCGTCGGAATCGCGGCCGAATGCCCGCGGCTTCGAGTTGTCTGGAAAGAAACTCCTTCCACGAGATCGTGAACCCATCGGTGATGAGGTACGCCCGCCCCGGCCCGGACACCAAGAACGGCGGCGCGTCCAGAGCCGCGATGACGGCGTCCACCAGATTCTCGATGTACGTTGTCGCTTCCACGTTCGAACCGTCGCCGCACATGGGCACCCCCATCGGCGAGAGCGCCAGCCGGGCCATGATCGGCAGGACCGTCGAGTCGCCAGGACCCCAGACTACTGCCGGTCGGAGGCTGATCGTCGACAACCCCGCGGGATCGTTGGCCGCGAGCACCAACCGCTCCGCCTGGGCCTTGGTCGCTGAGTATGGGTCGATATACCGCTTCGGATACGGACAGGACTCGTCAACGTTGAGCAGATCCTTTCCACCAAAGAGCACCGCCTGCGACGCGATGTTGACAAGCCGCTTGATCCCCGCGTTCCGCGAGGCCTGCACGACCGCCGCCGTCCCGCCGACATGCACCGCGCGAAAGGTGCTCCATGTTGCCGGACGCGGAACCCCGGCTGCGTGCACAACCGAGCCGCACCCTTCGATCGCCCGTCGGATTGAGGCCGAGTCCCGCACATCCCCGGCGATCACCGTAGCGCCGAGTTCCTTGAGGCGACCAGCCCGCACCGGCGCTCGGGCGATCACGGTGACGGGCCGGCCGAGCAATAGCAACCGACGTGCAACAGCGGAGCCGATGAACCCCGTTCCGCCGGTCAACAACGTACGCATAATTACGGAGCCTTTGGCAAGTCAACGGCGGAGTGCCCGATCGGAGAATCCATATTCAGGACTGCGGCGGAATACCGAGCGTGACGCCTCTCATACTCCAAACCAAGGATCTACACCAATCAGGGTGACAGGATTTGAACCTGCGGCCTTGTGGACCCAAACCACACGCTCTACCAAACTGAGCTACACCCTGCCAGAAGCGGGATCGTAGCGTCCACCCTCGTTCGCGGCCTGCGGTGCCTCGAGGCGTGCCGTTTCAGCAACCGCCCAGTTCCCAGGCGGTGAAGAACACCTCAGTATCGGCCCCGTCGATACCACCGTCGGTGTTCACATCGGCGGAGACGTCGCCCGCCTCCCATGCGGAGAAAAATGACTCTACATCCGCGCCATCGACCCCGCCATCGCCGTTGAAGTCAGCGGGGCAGGTGGAGCAGGTTTGAACAGTCAACGCGGCGGCGGAACTGGTGCCGCTTCCGCAGCCGTTGGTCGCCACGCAGCGGTAGAGTCGAGCGTGCGTGGGGCCGAGTTCAAGGCCGTTCGCTGTATCGGACGCGATCGAGAGTGTTTCGGACTGACTGCCGGAGATCAATGCGCCGATGCCGGGGGCGTTGCCGTCCCAGGATGCCGTGGAGCCGTCGACAAGCGTTGCGAAGAAGCCAGAGCCAGGAGAAGTCTCTCGCTCCCATTGGTACGTTTTGGGATCCGTACCGATGGAAACTGCGTGGAAGACCGCGGCCGCGTTGGAACAGGCAGTGGCCGGAGACGGCTGTGTGGTGAAACTGGGCGCATCGGTAGCGACCCATCTCGCCAAATACGGCGCCGGCAGACCATCTGCGTTGAGGAAGCCGCCACCCGCGAAGATGGATGAATCAGGCATGAGTGCCATGCCGATCACGTAGGCGTCCATGCCGATCCCCATCGCCGACCAAGCCGAGCCGTTCCACCGTGCAACCTTGCCGGCCGGCAATCCCCCGGCGTACAGGAAGTGGCCGCCGGCGACAAGGTCGCCGTTGGGCAAGGGGAGCAGGACAAGCGCCTGCGATTGCAAACCCGAGCCCATCGGGATCCAGCCGGTCGCGGTGGTCCAACGGGCGATGCGACTGGCGCTGCTGTTGCCGGCGAATGTGAAGGTGCCGCTGGCGATCACATCGCCGTTAGGCATGGTGGTCATCGAGAGCACCAGCGCGTTCATGCCGGGGCCCATCGGCGACCATGCGGAACCGTTCCATTTGGCGACGTTGCGGGAGAGCAGGCCGCCGGCCTGTGTGAAACTGCCGCCCACGGCCAGGTCGCCGTTCTGCATCACGGTGAGGGCGTACACCACGCCGTTGGGGCCGGTGCCCAACGCCGACCAGGCGCCGTTGCTCCATTTCGCCACACGGTTCGCCGTGACGCCGCCCGCCTGCGTGAACAGTCCGCCCGCGATCAGATCGCCGTTCTGCAAAACTGTCAAAGCGAACGCTTCGTTGTTGACGCCCGAACCCAGGGCCGACCAGCGGGTGCCGTTCCACTCGGCGATGTTGTTCACCGGCACGCCTCCCGCCAGATTGAAGATGCCCGAGGCGATGAGATTGCCGTTCTTGGCGACGACCAGAGCATCAACCGAGCCTTCGATTCCGGTGCCCAGTGGGATCCAGGAAGATCCGTCCCACATCGCGATGTTGTTCGCGGGTGTTCCGCCCGCGGCGGTGAAAATACCGCCCGCGACGAGCATCTTTGGGCTCGGACCGTCGCCATCAGGGTCCCACAGCGTGAGAGCGCCGATGCTGGTGGTCGACGGGTTCGGCCCGGAGATTGTGGAGGTGGCGTGCCAGGTGCCCGGGCACTGAGCCCAGGCGGTGGTTACCGAGGCGAGGGCGGCGAGCGGGGCGAACTTCAAGGTTCGAACGATGTGACGCAGCGCGTTAGCTTGCATGACTGATCCCTCTGACAAGTGCGTAGGGAAAGCACGCGGACAGAACGTGCACGCTCTACACCCCACAGGAGGCGCTACGTCGATCAATAGTACTTATAGATCCAGAAATCCGCCACTTCCGTACACATTCCGTACCTTCGGCAACGCGAGCGATCTCAATCGCTGCGGCCAAGTTCGGTCCGGCGGTTGGAACGGACTTGGCACGACCAAGTCCGGCACGCGTGCAGACCTAGTTCCCCGAGGACCCGGTCGCTTGCGTGTCGCAGATTCCTGATTGCCGCGCCCATAACCTTGGGCATGACCACTTCGCCTCAACGCATCGCCCTTGTCACCGGCGCTTCCCGCGGCATCGGGAAGGCCATCGCCTTCCGGCTCGCGAAGGATCAACGACACGTCGTCCTGGTAAGCCGCACAGAAGGACCGCTGAACGACGTCCGCCACGCGATCGAACAGGCCGGGGGACAGGCGTCGGTACTCGCGGCGGACATTGCCGACGCCAAGGCGTGGGCCGCGGCGGTGGAAGCTGTGGCGGATAAGCACGGCCGGCTGGACATCCTGGTCAACAACGCGGGTATCACGAAAGACAACCTCTCCCTGCGCATGACAGATGAAGATTGGAATGTGGTTATATCGACCAATCTGACGTCGGCGTTCGTGGCCATCCGCGCGGCCGCGCGGCCCATGATGAAGAACCGCTTCGGCAGGATCGTGAACATCTCTTCAACATCGGGCGTGGTTGGCAATGCCGGACAGGCGAACTACGCCGCGGCAAAGTCCGGGCTGATCGGCCTCACAAAGACGATCGCCCGCGAACTGGGCGGCAAGGGCGTGACGGCCAATGTGATCGCGCCGGGGTTCATCGAGACGGACATGACCCACAATCTGCCGCAGCAGGTCAAGGACCAGGTCACAGGCGCGATGGCGGTGAAGCGGCTGGGCACACCGGAAGACATCGCCGCGGCGGTCGCATATGTGACGTCGGACGAAGCCGGATTCCTCACAGGACAGACGATCTGCGTCGATGGCGGCCTGACGATGTGCTGAGCCATGCAGAACGCCGACCGCGCACTTTCCCGGATCATCCGCTCCCTCGCCGAGGAGCGTGGGATCCGCGTGCAGTCGATCGGCGAAGGGTGGATCCTTCAGCTGACTCGTGGCGACACGGTGCGGCACGTTTACGGGTACGCGTTTGATCTCAACACCGCGGCGACGCACCAGATCGCGTGTGACAAAGCGGCGACGGCAGAAGTGCTGTCGGCCCGGGGACTGCCGCACGTCCCCCACCGCTTGTTCCTGCACCCGTGCATGGCCAGGTTCGTGCCGCACCGCGGCAACTGGGCGGGAATGCTCGCGTTCTGCGATGCCGCGGGGTGGGATGTGGTGGCGAAGGAAAATGCGGGCACGGGTGGTCGCGGCGTGCTGCGTGTGCGAAATGCGGTGCAACTTGAGAACGCCGTCTACAACCTGTTCGCTCGGACCAACTCTTTGGCTTTGTCGCCGTACCGCGAGGCGCGAACGGAATGCCGTTTCATCCTGCTGAACAACCGCTGCGAATTGGCGTTTTCCAAAGTGCGTCCTTCGGTCATCGGCGACGGCAACTCCACCGCGTTGGAACTTCTGGCAAAGCAGATCACGGCAGACGGGTTGACGGGCGATCACAGGCGACTCCTGGAGAATCTTGAAGAAGATGCGGCGCACGCGCTGGCACAGATTCCTCCGGCCAAAACCGAGTTCCTGCTCAACTGGCGGCACAACCTCGGGCAGGGGGCCATGGCCAAAGCAATCTCCCCGGATTCGGCCCCGCAGGCGAGAGACTTGGCGCTTTCGGCAGCGGCGGCGCTCAACCTGATGTTCGGGAGCGTGGATGTACTGCTGACCGCCGAAGGGCCGCAAGTGCTGGAAGTGAACGCGGGTGTGATGATGGAGTTCGTCGCCCGAGGAGTAGAGGGCGGACAGGGGATCGCGGAGCGGATATACGCCGCGGCGTTGGACCGGATGTTTCCGGCGGTAACGGCCTGAAAGACCCGCGCGTAGGAATCGGCCTTGCGACTCCGCCGTGCTCCATTGGCTCAACCGGGCCGCGAGATGCCCCTACCCTCGCAGCCGGAGTTCACCTTGAAACAACACCCCACGACCACATCCGTAGCCATCTTGATGCTTGCCGCCGGCGCCTTGGCGCAAGTCAAACCGGTCGCGTTCACCAACGCCCACATCATCCCCATCGCGGGTGACGAGATCGCGTCGGGCACGCTCGTCGTGCAGAACGGGAAGATTCTGGCCGTCGGAGCAACAGTCATGATCCCCGCCGATGCAGAGCGAGTGGACGCGTCAGGCAAGACCATCATGCCGGGGCTCATCGACACCCACTCGCACGTGGGCGGCATCGCGGGCGCGGACGGCTCGTCTCCGATCCAGCCCTCGATCCGCATCTATGACTCGCTCAATCCGTTCGATCCGGGCTTCAGACGCGTGGTTTCCGGCGGCATCACGACGCTGAACGTCATGCCCGGCAGCGGACACCTTCTGAGCGGTCAGACCGTGTACCTCAAACTGCGGGCTCCGAGGCGCGCGGACGCCGTGGCCCCCACCACCATCGAAGACTTCTTCTACCTTGACGAGGCGGGCAATCCGATGGGCGGCATCAAGATGGCCAACGGCACCAACTCGATGGGCGAGGCGCCGTTCCCAGGAACACGCGCCAAGTCGGCGGCGCTGGTGCGAGAACAGTTCGTCAAGGCGAAAGAATACAAAGCCAAGAAAGATGACGCCGCGGCGAAGAACAAGCCAGAGGATGCGCCACCGCGCGACCTGGGGCTGGAAGCGCTGGTTGAAGTGCTCGACGGCACACGCGTAGTGCATCACCACACGCACCGCGCGGACGACATCATGACTGTGCTGCGGCTGCAGAAAGAGTTCGGCTTCCGGGTCGTTCTGCACCATGTGAGCGAGGCATGGAAGGTCGCGCCCGAGATCGCGGCGGCGAAAGTGCCGTGCTCGGCCATCGTGGTGGACAGCCCGGGAGGAAAGCTCGAAGCGGCCGAGATGTCCTGGACCACGGGGGCGACGCTCGAAAAGGCCGGGGTTCGCGTGGCGTTCCACACCGACGACTGGATCACGGACTCGCGCCTGTTCATGCGGTCTGCCGCGCTCGCTGTCCGGGCGGGGATGACCCGCAAGGGCGCCCTCAACGCCATCACGCTGGAGGGGGCGAAGATCCTCGATCTCGACCGACGCGTGGGATCTCTGGAGGCCGGCAAAGACGCTGACTTCCTGTTGTTGTCCGGCGATCCTCTCAGCGTGTACACGCACGTGGAGCAGACATGGGTGGAGGGCGTCAAGGTCTTCGACCGCGGGACCCCCAAGGACAGGTTGTTCGCCACCGGCGGCTTCGGCGCGAGCACGCCGACCAAGCCATATATGTGCTGCTCCGAGAACGCCCGGGGCGAAGAGTTCGGTCAGTAAAAAACCCCCATGCCATACATTCAACATCACCGCAAGTTCATCGCCCGTTTGATTGCCGCCGCCGCGTGCCTCTCAGCGGCCGTGGCACAGGCGCAAGTAGCGATCAAAGGCAAGACCGTTCACACAATGACCGACGCGGGAACGATCACCGACGGCATAGTGGTCATTACCAACGGTAAAATTGCGGCCATCGGCAAGACGTCAGAAGTCAAGGTGCCCGATGGCTACAAGGTTATTGAAGGGGTCGTGGTGACGCCGGGCCTCATCGATCCTCGCGGCACGGTCGGGGTGTCGGGGTTGTTCAATCAACGTCAGGACCAGGATCAGTTGGAACGCTCCGCGCCGATCCAGCCCGAACTGAGGGGTATCGACGCATTCAACCCGGGCGATCGTCTGGTGGCATGGGTGCGATCCTTCGGGATCACGACGTTGCACACAGGGCACGCGACCGGCGAGCTCATCTCCGGACAGACGTGCGTCGTCAAGACGACCGGCAAGCCGGTTGAACAATGCACGGTGGTGGAGACCGCGACCATCGCCGCGACGCTGGGACCGTGGGCACAGAAGGACGGCAAGGCCTCACCCGGCACTCGCGCGAAGGAAGTCGCGATGCTGCGGGAAGAGCTGATCAAAGCGCAGGAGTATCAGCACAAACGGGATCATCCCGCCGCGCCCGGTGAGAGGCCCGATGCGGATGACCAGCGAAACCCGGACCGAAATCTTCGCAACGAATCCCTGGTGCGGGTGCTGAAGGGTGAGGTTCCGCTGATGGTGACGGCCAACCGCGCACAGGACATCAGCGGGGCTCTGCGCTTAGCCAAGGAGTTTAAGATACGGATGATTCTTGACAGCGCTTCGGAGGCGTACCTGCTCTTGAATGAAATCAAGGCGGCGGGCGTGCCGGTCATTCTTCACCCCACGATGTCCCGCGCGTTCGGTGAGATGGAGAACATGAGCTTTGAGTCCGCGGCGACCCTGACCCACGCGGGAATCCGCACCGCGATCCAGAGCGGCTATGAGGCGTACGTGCCCAAAACCCGCGTCGTGCTATTCGAGGCCGGGATCGCGGCGGCGAACGGACTGACGTTCAACGAAGCACTGGCGACCATCACAACCGTTCCGGCCGAAATCCTCGGTATCGCGGACCGCGTGGGATCGCTCAAGGTCGGCCTTGACGGGGATGTGGCGGTGTACGACGGGGACCCCTTCGAGTACACGACGCACTGTACAGACGTCGTGATCGACGGGCAGTCGATGCCCCAGATCGTCCACTAATTCGTGGATGTTTCGGGCCGGCGAATGTGACCGTTGCTTCCCCCTGCCGTACCCTTGGAAATGCGCATCGCATTGTTCCCGCTACTTCTCTGCCTAAGTGGAGCCGGGTTCGCCCAACAGGCCGAGTCTGTCAAGGTATTGGCGTCGTTCGATACGCTCGATGGCTGGACGGCTTCGGCGGCGGATGGAGTCACCGTTTCGATCAAGCCCGATGCTCCGGAAGGCTCCCAGGGCAAAGCGATGCGGATTGACTTTGACTTCACAAAAGGGTCGGGGTTCTGCATCGTCCACGCCCCGATGCCGATGACGCTGCCCGAGAACTACGAGATTCTGTTCAGGGTGCGCGGCGAGTGTCCGCCCAACAACTTCGAAATCAAGCTCATCGACGGCTCGTTGCACGGCGCCGCGTCGTCGCCCTCGGGCGACGATGTGTGGTGGGTGAATCAACGCGGATTCGTGTTCCCTAACTCATGGCAAACTGTGCGGCTCAAGAAGCGCAAGTTCGCGTTTGCCTGGGGGCCCGGCGGGGGCAACACGCCGTTGACGAAACTGGGAGCGATGGAGTTTGCGATCGCCGCTGCGCAGGGCGGGAAAGGATCGGTCTGGATTGACCTCCTGGCGATCCGCGAGTTGCCGGTGGTGAAGGCGTACACGGGCACGCCAAAGGGGTCGGCGTCTTCGAAGATGTGCGAGATGCACGACCCGACGAATCTGTTCGACAACGACCCGGCCACGGCTTGGGAGAGCGACGCAGACGACGCGGCGCCGACGTACACCATTGATTTCGGGGAGTCGCGGGAGTTTGGCGGCCTGGCGATTCAGTGGGAAAAGAAACACGCGCCCAGCGCGGTGACTGCTTCACTGTCTGAAGACGGGATCAACTGGATCCCGAGCACGGAACTGATCGGCGTGAACGAGGATCGTGCGTTCGTTGCGATGCCCGATGCACAGGGGAAATTCGTGAAGCTCGCGTTCAAAGCGCCAGCCAAGGGCGTAGGCGTGGGAATGCAGACCATCGAGGTGCTCGGCACCGACTTCTCATCCTCACCCAACGAGTTCATGAAGGCGGTGGCAACACGGTATCCGCAGGGGATGTTCCCCAAGTACGTATCGGAGAAGCAGACCTATTGGACGATTGCGGGCATTCCCGGCGACCTCAACAACGCGTTGGTGAACGAAGAAGGGATGGTTGAACTCGGCAAGGGTGAGTTCAGCCTCGACCCGTTCATCATCAAGCCCGACGGCACGGTGCTGACGTGGGCGAACGGAACGCACACGCAGGAACTCGCGGCGGGCGTGACGCCGATTCCGATCATCGCGAGAAAACTGCACGGCCAGACGCTGATCGTCACATCGTACGTTGAGGGCAGGCCGCTCGACAGCGTACTTCATGTGTGCTATGAGGTACGGGCGTCGGACGACGCAGCGGTGAAGGGAACTCTGGTCATCGCGGCACGTCCATTCCAGGTTCTTCCAACGTGGCAACGGCTGAACATGGACGGAGGCGTAGCACCGATCGCAACCGTGGCCCGCGACGGCAACACGCTGATCGTGAACCGAGACAGAAGGATCGCGTTCCACACGGCTCCCGCGGCGATGCGAGCCGCAACCTTCGACTCGGCTCCCTGTCCCTATCAACTCACGGAAGCGAAGGACACACTTTCCGAGCAGGTGACGGACCCGACGGGCCGCGCATCGGCGTTGGTGTATTACCCGTACGAGATCAAAGCGGGCGAAGTGCAGCGTTGGTGGGTATCCACTCCGATCAACCGCGGGAGGAGCGAGGACAGATTGGCGGCGCTCGCGACAAATGCGGACGCGAAGTTGAGCAGCGGGTTCAGCAAGTCCGTCGAGTCCTGGGCCCGCATCGTGGGAAAAGTGCCTTACACGGTGCCCCCGCTTATCGACCCGTGGAAGCAGACATATTTCTCGCAAATAGCGTACATCCTGGCAAACTCGCGAGGTCCGGCTCTGCAACCCGGATCGCGGACCTACGACCGAACTTGGATCCGCGACGGAAACTCGATCGCGGCGGCCATGCTCGAGAGCGGCAATGCGCCGGTGGCCAGGAACTTCATCGAGTGGTACGCGAAATACCAGTACGAAAACGGAAAGATCCCTTGCGTGGTGGATAGCCGAGGCCCGGACCCGGTGCCGGAGAATGACAGCACTGGCCAGTACATCAACGCCGTGATGACGTACCACCGTTTTGTGCACGACGAGTCGTTCTTGCGCAGCCAGTACGCGGGCGTGAGCAAGGCCGTGGGGTTCATCAACTCCATGCGGGCCCAGCGTTTGACGGCCGAGTTCGGCGAGGGCGGACCTGCCCGCAAAGAACAGGGCAAACCGGCGGTGCCGGCGTTGGCGTTCCGCGGGCTGGTGCCGGAATCCATCAGCCACGAGGGATACTCGGCCAAGCCGATGCACTCGTATTGGGATGACATCTGGGCCTGGCGAGGCCTGCACGACGCCGCGGAGATCGCCAAAGCCCTGAAGGAGCAGACCGACGCAACCGCGTGGTCGGCGGCCGCCGAGGAGATGGGCAAGAGCCTCGGCGCGTCGATCGCCCTGGCACAGAAAGCGCACGGGATTGACTACGTCCCGGGGTGCGTGGAACTCGGAGATTTCGATTCGACATCCACGTCAATTGCCTTGTGGCCCTGTCAGGCGGAGAGGTACGTTCCGCTGGATGGTCTCAAGAAGACGATGTCCAAGTCGTGGATGAACTTTGTTTCGCGCCGTGACGATCCGTCGTTTGAGTGGCGTGATTACACGCCGTACGAGATCCGGCACATCCCGGCGTTGCTCGCCATCGGCGAGCGGGATCACGCGCTGGACATGATCGCCTGGCATATGGAACACCGCCGCCCCAAGGGATTCAACCACTGGGCCGAAGTGGTTTGGAAGGATGAGCATTCGCCCAAGTTCATCGGAGACATGCCCCACAACTGGGTAGGCGCGGAGTACGTTCACGCTTGGCGCAATCTGTTCGCGTTCGAAAACGAGTCGGACCAGTCTCTGGTGGTGATGGCGGGGGTCCCTGCGTCGTGGTTTCAAAGGATGGACGCGGGGCCACCGGTGGCCGTGGTCGGATTGCCTACGTGGTACGGACCCATCAATATCTCCGCGCACCGGGCGGGCGAGCCATATGTAGTGAACCTTTCGGGCCAGTTGGATATTCCCTCCGGGGGGATCGTCGTCCGAACCGTATCGGACAAAGCGATCAGATCGGTCACGGTCAACGGTCAACCGGCCGAGTTGAACGCGATTGGACAGACTGTCGTTCGTGAACTTCCCGCGGAAGTTCGGTTCTTGCACTACTAGGCATGGAGGCCAACGTTTGACTTTTCGCCAAGGATTCGTGTGGGGCGCGGCCACTTCCGCGTATCAGATCGAGGGCGGCTGGAACGCGGATGGCAAAGGCCCCAGCGTCTGGGACATGACGTCGCGTCATGCCGGCATGGTGCACGAGGGGCACACCGGTGACATCGCGTGCGATCATTACCACCGGTATGAAGAAGACGTGAGACTCATGCAGAACATGGGCCTTAACGCGTACCGGTTCTCGGTGGCGTGGTCGCGTGTGTTACCGGATGGCATCGGCAAGGTGAATGAGGCGGGGCTGGGGTTCTACGACCGACTGGTGGACACCCTGCTGGCGGCGGGCGTGGAGCCGTGGCTCACGCTCTTTCACTGGGACTTCCCTCAGCGGCTGCACGAGAAGGGGAACTGGCTCAACCGCGAAAGTGCGCAGTGGTTCGCGGACTACGCCCAGGTCATGGTCGACCGCCTGGGAGACCGCGTGACGCACTGGATGACGCTCAACGAACCGCAGATCTTCCTGGGACCCAGCGAGGGAGAGGGGTTTCATCCGCCGGGGAACAAGCTGAATCACTCGCAGCGTCTGCTGGCGGCGCACCACGCGCTGCTGGCGCACGGGCTTGCGGCGCAGACGATTCGGACCCGCGCTAAGAAAACGCCGCTGGTAGGTTGGGCCCCGATCGGGCGGATCAAGGTTCCGTGGCACCCAGGGCTGTTCGCGGGAGCGGGCAAGCCCGGACAGCCGAACGCGGCGGATATCGACGCGGCGAGGCGTCGGACGCACGGAGTGCCGTTCAAGGACTTCTGGAACAATGCGTGGTTCGCAGACCCCGCCATTCTGGGCCACTACCCAGAAGACGGCCTGCGGCTCTACGGCGAAGATGCCCCCAAGGTGCTGCCGGGTGACATGGAGACAATCCAACAACCCCTGGACTTCTACGGCATCAACGTCTATGACGCGGAAGTCTTCAGGGCCGGTCCCGACGGCACCCCCCAGCGCGTTCATTTCCCGCCAGGCCATCCGCAGAATGCACTGAGATGGTTCATCATCCCCGAGGCGCTCTACTGGGGGCCCAAGTTCCTGTACGAACGGTACAAGGTGCCGATGGTGATCACCGAGAACGGCATGAGCGGCCTGGACTGGGTCGACGCCGACGGAAAAGTCCGCGACTTTGGGCGCATCGATTACACGCGGAGATATCTGCTCGAGTTGCGCCGCGCCGCTCGTGACGGAGCGGATATCCGCGGCTACTTCCATTGGTCTCTGCTGGACAACTTCGAATGGCAGCAAGGGTACAAAGAGCGGTTCGGTCTGATTCACGTGGACTTCAAAACCCTGGCCAGAACGCCCAAGGAATCAAGCCGGTGGTACAAGCGTGTGATCGAGAGCAACGGGTCCGCATTGGACGATACCGCGGCGTAACGAGTCACGAAGCGGGAGGATCGGCGGGCTTGGGCTGGTGGACCGCCTTTCGTACCTCATCGAGCAAACGCTCCACCTGGAAGGGCTTGAAGAGCACGCTCTGCAGGCCTTCCTGATGGGCTCGGACGATGGAGTGGTGCGGGTCATAGCCGAAGCCGGTCATGAGGATGACCGGAACGCCCGGGCAGGATTTCCTTGCCGCGGCAAACACCTCGTACCCATTGTGGTCCGGCATGCGGATATCAGACAACACCAGATCGAATCCAGCGGGATGAGCTTCCAGAGTGGCAATGGCCTTGGCGCCATCCTCGCACACGGTTGCGATGGCACCGCGATTGGTCAGCACATCGCCGATGATGCGGCGAATGCGAGGCTCGTCGTCGGCGATGAGCACTCGCTTGCCCGCGAGCAAAGGATCACTGGCCTTGTCGGCGAGCGCTTTCTCAACGCCCAGGAGCGACGCGGGCCCGGCGGCGCACTCCTTGACGCGACTGCGGATTGAATCGATGTCGTTCATGATCCGCCGCAGGTGGCTCTTGACACCTGCATCGGCCCCGACCGTCTGGGCCTGCAGAATCTCGACCTCGTGGGCGATGTCCTGGAGGGGTTCATCGAGTTCTACGGCCACGCGACCCGCAACAGTCTGATTGGTATTGGATCGTTCGACCACGAGGAGGTCAAGCATGTTGATGGCCAACGCCACGTAACGAGCGAAAATCTCGCCCAACTGTCGGTCTTCCTCGCCAAACGCCGCGGCCCGCAGGCTCTCGACATTCATGATGCCGATGACCTTGTCGTGAACCCGGAGCGGGACGGTGAGTGAACTCTTGGCGCCTTCGACGCCGGGCAGGTACAGCGGGTCCCGGGTGATATCGTCGCAGACGTAGCTGCGACCGCTCGCGGCGACATGCCCGCTGATTCCGTGCCCCTCGAGCGCGGGCCGGATGACGAAAGAGTCGTAGTCCTGGGGGAGGTTGTAGCCGATGACCAGTTCAAGCTTGTTGGCCCGCTCGTCGAGCAGCCTGATGGCGAAGTGGTCGAAATGGAGCAGGCTGCTGGCGTACTTGGTGATCTTGGTTTCGAGCAGTTTGAGGCGTTCGTGGGCGTTGTACTTGCGGACCACGTCCGCGTCGAAGCGGACGAGTTCGCTGCCGGCCTGGTCGATGGCGTCGATCTTCTGCTGCAGGCGGCGGGCGCTGGAAACGTCCGCGACCACGAGGATCAGGCAATCGGCGGGCAGGTTGAACGCGGCAATTTCCGGCCCTTTCGGGAGCGGGGCCACCTGCACCTGGTAGAAGCGCTCGTCATCTCCCATGCGGGTGAGAGAGCTGGGGCTGGGTGTTGCAACGGCGCCCCCAAGGGAAGCCACCCCCGGGGGCGGCACCGGGTATTCACGGTCGTACTGGCGTGCGGCGACCGAAAGCCGTTCGAGCATCGCGCCGCTCAACCGGCCAACGAAGTCGTTGGACCAGATGATGCCGCCGGACCGGGAACAGACGCAGACACCCTCGCCGATGGCGTTGAGGAGCAGCATCCCGAGCCCGCCGATCGGTGACCCAGTGGCGTTGCGAACAAAATGGAAGGAATCGCCCCGATCCGTCAAGAAATCCCTCGTGTGACCGCACCACTTCTCAGGCAGGCCGGCCCTTCGCCACCCGATCCAAAGCGTGCGTCGGTACGGAAAAGCATCGCCATCGTTTCAACGGCAGGCAAGGGCCTGATGCCTGTTGGAAGAGTGTAGCGGCACTCCCTTGGGCGTGCGATTCGTTTCCATTCGGGTGATTACCCGGTTATGCGCTCCTGCCGGGGTTGGCGAGGTCGGCGCCTCGGAGGGGCGGGCCAAAGGCATTCGGATCACCCCATCACTTCCCGCCCGCAATCCCTGGAGGGTGCGTTGAAATCACCCTGGGAGCCAGCCACACAACCTTCTGGTCCGGATTTGCGTGGGTAAGATCGCCCGACCCGCACGGGGCGGAAATTACGCGGGCAGACCAATCACCCAGTTCTTACCACATCGGAGGTTGGCTTTATGCTGCAGTTCGGAAGGACCACGACGTTTGGATATGCTGCGCTGTTGTGCCTGGCCACCGCCGCGACCGCTCAGAGCAAACCACTCCCCGATGAGTGGTTCTTCGACGGAGCCCAGCGGCCAGCCCCACTCAAGTCGCTGGAGGGCAAACCCGCCCCTGCCATTTCCGCGGCATCGTGGATCGGCACCGAACTCGCCCTCAAGGACCAGAAAGGCAAAGTCGTTGTCGTCGATTTCTGGGCCACCTGGTGCGGCCCGTGCATGGCCTCGATCCCCGAAAACGTTGAGATCGTCAAGAAATACAAGGATCAGGGTCTGGTATTCGTCGGCGTTCACGACGCCGCGAACGGCTGGGACAAGGCGGCCTCGGTCGTGAAGGACAAGGGAATCAACTACCCGATCGCGCACGACAAATCACCGGGAGCGAGCGCGACCGACTTCAAGGTGCAGTTCTGGCCGACGTACGTGCTCATCGACCGCAACGGAATCATCCGCGGAGCAGGGCTGACGCCCAATCACGTGGAAGACGCGGTGAAACTTCTGCTGGCGGAGTCGGGGCCGGCGACCGCCGGGACCATCGGATCGGAATTCGCCGCGGATCACTACCTGGGCGGCGAAGGTCGCCCGGCGTCACTCAAGTCAATCGAGGGTAGAGCGGCGCCCAAGTTTCAGGCTGAACGATGGATCGGTACGGCCCCCCCAACGTCGGCGTTGAAGGACAATGTCGTTGTGGCGTACTTCCTGTCCCCATCTAGCGCGATCGCGATGAAGGAGTTGGAGAAGCTGGCGGCGATCGAGAAGGAACTGGCTCCACAGGGAGTGGTGTTCGTTGGCGTCTGTGACGCTCGAGCCTCATGGGACAAAATGAAGGAAGCGGCGTCGGCCAAGATGATCGCAATGCCGATCATGCAAGACGCCAAGGAGACGCCAGACCCTTCAAAATGGGAGAACCCGCGTTCGATCGGGGCCACGGCCGCGGCGCTGGGGGTGCAGTTCCAACCAACAACGGTTATCATCGACCGTTCGGGCACGGTGCGGGCAGCGGGAGTAAAGACTGACAGGATCAAGGCCATCGCAGAGAAACTGCTGGCGGAACAAGCGAAAGACGCCCCGCCAAAGGGTCAGTAACGGCAGAACTGAAAGAAACGACACCCGGGACACGAACCGGGTTTGAGTTTTCTCTTGTCAACAAGGCTCGCCGATTCGGACCACCCGAATCGCCTCACTACCGGGGATTTGCAATTGACCACCGTCGCATCGCCCGCTGATCGCTCCGCATCGTCGCCCGGTTCCGTGGGCAGTCGCCGCTTTGCGCAGACCGTTCGCGACCAGGTCGCTCGGACCGTCGTCGGTCAAGGGGTCGTGGTTGAACGCGTGTTAATAGCGCTGCTCACCGGCGGACACCTGCTGTTGGAAGGCGTCCCGGGGATCGCCAAGACGCTCATGGTACAGGCGGTGGCAAAAGCGATCGACCTGCGGTTCAACCGCGTTCAGTTCACGATCGACCTGCTTCCATCGGACATCATCGGCGCTGAAATCCTGGACCAACGATCGGGTGAGTTCCGCGTGCACAAGGGACCGGTGTTCACCAACCTTCTCCTGGCGGACGAAATCAACCGTGCCTCGCCGAAAGTGCAGTCAGCGCTCCTGGAGGCAATGCAGGAGCGGCGGGTCTCGATCGGCGACGCCACGCACGACCTGCCGGCTCCCTTCCTGGTCATCGCGACACAGAACCCTGTGGAACAGGCCGGCACCTTTGAACTGCCCGAGGCCCAGCTCGACCGTTTCATGCTCCGCCACCAGCTGACCTATCCCAAGCCCGATGAAGAGGCAGAGGTCGTGCGACGTAGCCTCGCGCTCAAGCTGAAAAGGCAGGGCGAAGGCGCCGTGCCCATGTCGGCGTTCGACGCGATCGACTCTTCGCACAGACTCAGCGTCTCGGACCTCACGCAGGCGATGACGGACGTGCAAAGCGTACACGTGAGCGAGGTCTTTATCCGTGATTGCGTGGAACTCGTCAACCTGACCCGCACGCACGAACACATCGAACTGGGCTGCAGCCCCCGCGCCGCGCTGGCGCTGGTGCACGCGTCGCGGGCGCGGGCGTATATCAACGGACGAGATTATGCGGTTCCCGAGGATTTGTTCGCATTGGCGCCGGACGTGGTGCTGCACCGTATCCGGCTCAAGTACGAAGCGCTGGCCGAGGGACGCCGATCTCCCGAGGTCCTGCGGGACCTCCTGTCCCGGCTGGCTTGACGCCCCAGAACAGGACGTTCACTCTCATCTGGTACTACCTCCGTGTCGATCGCCGCGCATACACAAGTCCTCAACCCACCCGAAGAGTTCGCCCGAGGCGACTTCGAGTTCGTCGTGCGCCGGATCGCCGACGAACTGGCGCTCGGTGCTGACAACTCGCTGTTCGTCGGCAGCGGTCTCGAGTACGCCAGTTCAAGACCGTACCAGCCCGGGGACTCGATCCGCCTTCTCAACTGGCGGCTGACGGCACGAACTGGCAAGCCGTTCATCAAGGAGCACGAGGCGCTCAAGCGAACGTGCGTCTACATCCTTGTCGACACTTCGGCCTCGATGGCGGTGACATCGGTTCCGCTGAGCAAACACGGGCTTGCCGTGTGGATCGCCGCGGCTGTCGGGCTCGTGGCCCAGCGACGGCTGAGCCCCGCGGCCATCATCGGCGCGGGCGAACGCACGACGCGCATCGTGCCCAGCCTGCTTCGCAACGACCTGTGGCGTGCGATCGAGCCGCTGCGTCGCAACAGCATGAGCGAAAGCACACGGCTCGCGAACCGGCTGGATGATCTCAACCTGCGTGCCGAGCGTGCGAGCATGGTGCTGGTGATCAGCGACCTGCACGATCCCGAAGCCCTTGACGCGCTCAGCCACACAGGCCAGCGGCACGATTGCGCAATGATCCACACGATCGACCCCGCCGAGACCGGCCCGTTGCGTGCCGGGTTCTTCCGCGGGCAGGAGGCAGAAACGGGAACGCAGTTCCTGGGGACATCAACAACGGGCGTCGCGAACACCCACACCATCCGCTCGGATTTGGCGCGGCGGGGCGTGGACTACCTCATGCTCCGCACCGACACGCCTTTCATCGCACCCCTCAAGCACTTTCTCGGCAATCGCGGCGGATTCACGCGGGGGCGAGGATGAGATACGCATGCATTCTTTTCACATTGCTCGTGGCACCCGTGTTCGCGGCCGACGGCGCCGCCACACAAGTTGCACGCGGCATCGCCTCGGCGGTCGAGGTGCCGCAGGCGCCGGGCCGGCTGCGTGCCAAGTCGAACCAGACCCCCGACTCGCCCGTGCTCGTGCGAGTGGTCGCGTCCCAAACTCCCGGACAACAAAGGATAGAGTTCATCGGGTTCGTGGCGGGGAACTTTGACCTCCGCGATTACCTGGAGGGTCCCGGAGGAAGCCGCGTAGACCTGCCCCCGTTGCCCGTTCAGGTGATTTCGCAACTTCCGCCGAACTCCGGAACTGACGTCTTCGGATTGGCGCAGCCCAACTTCTCGCTCGGAGCGCACTACCGGGAGATTCTGATTTTGAGCGTCGCGGCTTGGGCGTTGGTGCCGCTCGTCGTGATCGCGAGACGCGTGCTGCGACGACCGGCGCCCGCGGTCGCGCCGACCGCGGCTCCCCCACCGCCGACAATTGCGGAAGAACTGCGCACGCTCATTGAATCTGCGATGCAACGGCCGATGAGCGTGAGCGAGCGAGGCCGTATCGAGTTGCTGCTCTTCCAGTTCCTGCGAGATCGGCATGGCGTAGAGAACGCGGATGATCTGGCGACGCAGATTCGCACGCTCTTCCACCTTCCTAAGACGAAGGAACTGGTGGGCGCTGTAGAGCGATGGCTGCACAGCGCGGAAGGTTCGCAGCGGCCCGACGCAGCGACTTCGGCGGAGTTGCAGCGATTCAGACATTCGCACCTGACTCCAAAGGCGACGGAAAGTGCGGTGTCAACATGACGTTCCTTCACCCCTGGGTCCTGCTGCTGCTCGCAGTTCCGGTCGTGCTGGTGTGGACGGTGATCGGGCGTGGCCCCGGGATCGTGCTCCCGGTGGATCATCAAGTTCACACGTCGCGTCTGTGGTTGCAGCGATTGCTGGGAGTCTTCGATGCGATCCCGCTGCTGCTGCTGGCGGTGGCGATCGTGATTCTGGCCGGGCCGCAGGTGCTTAAGCAGCCCCGGAGCCAGCGGTCGCTCACCAATATCCAGATCTGCATGGACGTGTCCGGCAGTATGAGCGGCCCCCGCTACCGCATGGCGTCCCAAGCGATCGAGGACTTCACCAAGGCCCGCGAAGGCGACGCCTTCGGCCTGACGCTCTTTGGTTCCCATCAGATCCGCTGGATCCCGCTCACCAAGGACCTGTCAACAATCCGCCATGCGATGCCTTTCGCCAACCCGGACAATCAGCCCGTGCATATGTCCGGCACGGCCATCGGGGCGGCGTTGCGATACGCCCGGGACAACATGGAGGCCGAGGCGCTCGAGGGCGACCGGATGATCATCCTCGTATCCGACGGCGACAGTTCGGATCTTGGAAACGGCGAGAACTACAAGGTGGGCGAGGAGCTCAAAGCCGCGGGGATC
>JBGAMO010000027.1:0-5558 GCA_044222845.1 Phycisphaerales bacterium | reverse complement strand
ACATCCACGTCGCCGAGGATGAGATCCCCTCGGAGGTGGTCGACATGGCCCGTGAAACCGGCGGGGAAGCCCTGGCGGCGCACGACGTGCAGAACCTCAAACAGGTCTTCACGCATATCGATCGGATGAAGCCCGCGAAATACAAGAGCTCCGGCACGGTGCCGCTGGACCACTTCAGGCCTTTCGCGATCGCTGCTCTCTGCCTGGCCGGGCTTCACGCACTTGGACTCCTGGGAATGAGGTACACGCCGTGGTGATCCCTCTTCTCATCGCATTGTTCGCCGCGGCGGTGGCCACCACGGCCGAGTGGGTCCACGCCCGGCGCGTGAAGCGGGTGGCCCGCCTCGCGTTCGGACCGACCGGACGGGCCGCCCGCTGGACGGTGATCGCGCCGTGGGCTCGATGCATAGGCGTCGCCGCGGCGGTCTTCGGCGGAGCGACCCTTGCGGCCTACGACCCGATGGAATCGGATGAACCACCCTCGCCGCACGCCTCGCGGCAACTGCTCATCTGCCTGGACGTCTCCCCCAGCATGCAGATCAAGGACGCAGGGCCGGACGCCGAGAAGATTTCCAGAGCCCGATGGGCGGGGAAGCTCGTGCAGGCGATTCTCGATCGCATCGACATGAAGGAGACACGCATCTCGGTCGTCGCCTTCTACTCCAAAGCACTGCCGGTGCTTCAGGAATCAACGGACAAGAACGTCGTTGCCAATATGCTCGACGGCCTGCCGATGTACGTGGCGTTCGAGGCCGGCAAGACCGATCTCGCGGCGGGCGTGAACGAATCGCTGCAAATGGCCCGACCGTGGGCGCGCAAATCCGCGACGCTCGTGGTGATCACCGACGGCGATGCCGATCCCGCAGCCGTGAGTTCAGCGATCCCACCTTCAATCGCCGATGCCATCGTCATCGGCGTGGGCGACACCAACCGGCCGACGATCGTCGCGGGGCACTCCTCGCGGCAGGATCCTTGGTCGCTCAAGCAACTGGCGGCCAAGTTAGGAGGCGTATTCCACGAAGGGAATCGACTTCATCTGCCCCGAGAGATTCTCCAGCGGCTCAAGATGGTTAGCCCCCGCGCGGGGGCATCGATGGGCATCCGCGAGATCGGCTTGGTGTGCCTGGGAGTCGGCTGCAGCCTGCTGGCATTGATCGGGCCGGCGCTCATGCTCTTCGGTCTGCCCGCGGAGTTTGCCGCGGGCCGTCGTCCCGTTCAAGCACGGCTCACACCGTCACGCACCTGAGGCCCACCATGCTCCGCACACGCATCGCTTGGACAGTTTGGGCACTGCTGCCGATCATTGGTCTCGCGTACCACTTCGGGCCGGGCCAGCGGGCGTTCATGGAGGACCGAGCGGCTCGGCTGTTCGCCGCCGCGATCCACAAGCAGGACGCAGCCATCAAGGCACAGGAAACGGCATACGCGGTGCACCTGAAGGCCCTCGACGCGAGGCGTGCGGCGTTCTTGTCTCAGTCGACCGCGGATGTGACGCATTCACAGGAGATCGGGAAAGAAGAGGATGCCGCGTACAAGGAGGCCGCCACCGCGTGGGAAGCAACCGCCGATGCATTCGGGCAGGCTCAAGAGGTGCTCAAAAGCGCGGAGTCCAAGTCTCTGGACTACGCACGGTGGGCGCACAGCCGAGCGCTCATTCGGGGCGGGCGGTTGGGTACCGGCATCAACGAACTCGAGGAGCTCATCGAAGAACTTGCAACGAAGAACCAGGCGACCACGCCGTTGGCGCGGGACGCGCGGAGCGAACTCGCCACCGGGTACTACTACGGCGCACGACTGATGAGGCTCGCGGACAAGCCGGCGCAGGAATGGCGTGAGGTCTCGGGCAAGGCGAGGCAGAACTATCGATACCTCGCGGAGACAGCTCTTGCTCAAGGTGAATCCAGTTCGACCATGAAGGAACACCAGAACAACCTTGAACTGGTGCTGAATCTCGAACAAAGCAACCTCGCGGACCTGCAAGCCAAACCTCTCCCCAAGAACTCGCCGAGAGGCATGAAAGAAGGAATTGGCCCGCCCAAAGCCGGCAAGAGCAAACGCCCTCCTCGAAAGGGCGACGCCCGCGACGGAGCGTCCGGGGTCGGCGACATAGACGGTGGTTGGTAGACGAACCTGAGCGACTTCGCTCTTTGCATCACGTGATCAGCATCTCAACCATGAACACAGCACACGAGCCACCCATGACCGCACACCAAACGCTGACACGCCACGGTGCATGCAGACGCCGTCACTGGCGTCTGCTCACACTCGCCTGCCTCAATGCGTCCGTCTTGACGCAGTTCGCCTTCGCTCAGGACAAAGACGGACCGCAAGAGCCGCCTCCCGCGACCCAGCCCGCGGCGGGCGATTCCAAAGCAACGTCGGTCACACCTCCCGCCCAGCCCAGCAAAGAGGAAATCGCCGAAATCAAGGCGTTGTACGAATCGCTCTCACCGGAGCAGCAGACGGAGATGAAGGCATATTACACCGATCTGGGTGTGAACCTGGACACGCTGCTCGGTCTGGCCACCGCGAAGGCAGAGCAGGCCAACCGTGCGAGAGAGTTGCTGGGCGCGATGAAGTTGGCCGCTCGCGCCAAGCTCGGGTTCGGTCAGGTGCCGCAGCCCAACGCCGCGACCGCCAGCGGACAGGACGTTGCCAAATGGCTCCATCTGCACGTCATGGCGGGTGAATGGGGGACCGTAGCCGAGTTTCTCAAATCGCGGCCGGAGTCCGACGCACAAGGTGTGTACTCGCAGATCCTGCAGGCGATCAACAAGGGCGATGCCGGGCTGCTCCCCGAAGAAGTGCTGGCGATCGCTGAAGCAGCGCCCGCGGAACTCAAGCCGTGGCAGTTGACGTCTTTGGCCGGTCTGCTCAAGAGCGCCGCGGCGAAGCACAGCATCGGACCGGCGCTCGCACAGATCAAGGCGGGCACACGCAATTTCGGCATGAAGGATGCCGAAACTCGCCGCCGCACCGTCGATTTTCTCGCCAGCGCCGGTTTGGTCGTCGAGGCGTACGACTACCTGCCGCCCTTGGAAGAAGCCCGGGCAGCGGCCGACGGGCAGTTGTTGCTCGTTCACGGGCGATACAAGGAGGACCTGGCGAGCAAGGCGGTCAACGGACCGGAGTCGGATGCGAACCGACTCGCGGCATGGGGGCTGTTCTGCGAGGTTTCGATGCTCCCGAAAGCGTCGTTTGATGTAAAACGCGAAGCCCTGAGCAGAAACATCGGGCTGATGAATCAGGTGCCGCGGGCCAAAGTGACGCCTTGGCTGACGGAAGTCTTCGCGAGCGACGCGATGGGGCCGGTGGCATTGGAGATCATGGCCCTGACGGCGGTGTCGATCGGCGACAACAAGCTGGATGTCGAGCAGCGGGCGCAGTCGATCCTGAACCTGAAGGAGGCGGTGGACATCCTTCTTGAACGCAAGTCGGTGGAGAGTTCGACGCTCCGCGTGCCGATGCGCATGCTGACGACTGCGCTCATACAGGAAATTGAGAGTACGGTCAAGGAGAAAGGACGCGAACGAGTGCTGGCGCGCGAGGCGCAACTCCTGCTGCGTGCCATTCCCAACGACGCCTGGTTCGCGACGATGGAGCCGAGCCTGGCGACACGGGCATCAAAGGCGTGCATCGCGATCGCAACAACAGCGGACGAGACCGACTTGGCACTCTCGCTTCTCTCCAAGGGGATCAAGCGATCTCCCGATCAGGCGATCGACCTGGCTGACCATTTCCTCAAGTGCTGGGAGCAACGGCTGAATCCCAAGTCCGAGGAGGACGACGGACGCAGCATGTTCTATTTCTACCGCGAGTATCTGCCGTCGGCCCCGCTCACCCGCGGCCGCCAGCGAAGGAATCTCGACCGCCTCCAGCAGGTGATGCAGGAGTTGGAAGCGATCCACGTGGACCCGCGCCGACTGCCGACGATAGCGTCCGCTTTCCGTGCGTGCCACAGCCGCACCGAGGTGTACGAGCGTGAGGACATCGTCCGCACCTTCGGCCCGATCGAGAAGATCCCCGCGTCGACCTCGTGCACGCTCGCGGAGTTCATGGGCGCAAGCCTGAACGGGGATTGGCGCAACCGCGCCACGCAGCAGGCGGCGGGCACCAAGCGGTCGGACTCCGAAATCGCCGCCCTCGTGGACAAGGGCTACGGGATCGCGCTTGAACTCATCGAGAGCGCGTTCGCGATGCAGCCGGAATCCTGGCACTTCGCGGCGGTCAAAGCCGGCCTGGCGTACGACCGCATGCAGTTCAGGAACACACAGCAGAAGCAGGACCCCGCCAAGGTGAACGAGTATCGCCAGGCGGCATTTACGGCGTTCGAGCAGGCCGCCACGCGTTACGCCAAGGCGTTGGAGACCGGCGAGGAACGCGAGAACATCGCGGTCTTCACCCGCTGGTTCGGGGCCGCGTTGGGCACTCCGGAACTGAACTTCTTCCGCGTGGACGACATGCCGACGGAAGGATCGCTGCAGGACGATCAGATCGACAGGATTCGCAAGGCCATCGCCGCGATGCCTCCTGACCGGGCGTTCCGCCACATCTCCGACTTCGCCCGCACGATCGGCGACGTCGTCGGCCGGACGGACCCGGAGATCAAGCCTCGCCTCGTGCATCACGCGCTGCGGATCATCGGGTCTCACCCAGCCGGCGCTTCGCTGCGCTCGCTTGATGAGTTGTACCGTGACCTGGTCAAGGACGAGATCAAGCTGCGAGTGGCGATCGATGGCGATGATCGCGTGGGCGTGAATCGCCCGTTCGGCGTGCTGATTTCTCTGCGGTTCACGAACGCGGTGGACCGCGAGACGGGCGGATTCGCCAAGTACCTCCAGAATAACGTGTGGGGTCGCGTGGGACGGCAGTACCGCGAGATCAACTACCGAGACCAGCTTCAGAAGAGCTTCGAGGCAGCGTTGAGCAAGTCGTTCACGATCGAGACGATCGGGTTCTTCGACGCGTTCATGCCTTCGCGGGGTGTCACCGAGGGCGGACAGGACGGATGGCTCGAGAAGCCGATGGCCTACGCCATCCTGACGCGCAAGGACCCCAGTATCGACCGCATCCCGCAGATCATTATGGACCTGCAGTTCGAAGATCAGACCGGGCCCGTCACGCTGGCCCTTCCTTCAAACACTCCTCCGCTCGCGGTGAACGACACGCCCGCGCCCAGACCGTGCCTGGACTTGGCCGTGGCGCAGATCATCGATACGCGCGAGGCGCAGGCCGGCGAAAAGGACAAGTCGATCAAGTTGGAGGTGCAGGTCAGGGGCAAAGGCGTTGTGCCCGACATCAAGGACGTGCTTGTCGGGCTCGAAAAGGCGATCGACGGGTACACCATCGCGCCCGACGGCATAGAGGCCAAACCGCCCATCATTCTGCAGGAATCCGAGGTGGTTTCACGCCGGTTTTACTTCGGCGGCAATCCTGACCCTCCGAAGGGCGGTTACCCGGAAGCGGACGAGAATGGCATGTACCGCCTCAACGTGGAACGCGTGTACACCGTTACTTACAAGCCGGGGGACAACGCCAAGGGCGGAGAGTTCAGGGTT
>JBGAMO010000247.1:0-5106 GCA_044222845.1 Phycisphaerales bacterium | reverse complement strand
CCCTTCACCCACACCCCCCCCCCGCCCACGCCACGAAAAACGTCTCGACGTCCCCCCCGTAGACGCCGCCATCGGCGGTGACATACGCGCCGCCATCACCCGCCTGCCACACGACGAAGAACGCCTCGACATCCGACCCGTCGATACCGCCGTCCTGGTTGAAATCCGCGAAGCACGGAGGCGCGGGCTCGATCTTGATGATCCGCCCGTTGAAGAAATCGGCCATGTACACCTCTCCGGCTTCGTCTTCACCCACCGCCGCGAGGTTCGTGAGGATCGCGTTGCCGCCCGGCTCCAGGTCCGCCGTCACGTCTTCAAACACCGGGGCCGCGCCGGGCGTCAACACAAAGACCCGGGGCAGTTGAAAATCCGCGAAGATGTACTTGCCCACCAGGTCGGGGATTGCGCCGCCGTGGTAGATCACGCCCCCCGTGATCGACCGCCCCACCGTGTGGTTGTACACGAAGTACGGCGCGCTGCTCGGGAACGGACAGGTGCACCCGGTGTACCCCGTGCACCGCGGCCCCTCCATGCAGCGCCAGCCGTAGTTGTGCCCGCCCGCATCGCCGGCGGGCTCGACATCGATCTCCTCGTAGTCATCCTGACCCACATCGGCCATCCACAGGTCGCCGGTGGAAGGATCAAACGAACACCGCCACGCGTTGCGCAGGCCGTAGTCCCAGATCTCGTCATCACCCTCGATGCCCACGAACGGGTTGGTGGGCGGGATGCGGTAGTTGCGATCGGAATCGAACGCGAAATCATCGCCGTGCGGATCCAGCCGCAGCATCTTTCCCTGGAACTGCCCGCCCGTGATCGTCTGCGAGGCGTTGAGCGGGTCGGGATTGGCCGCCGTGCCCCCATCGCCCGAAGACAAGTACAAGTACCCCGTCAGCGGCGACACCCCGATCCATCCGCCGTTGTGCCCCCCCGGCTCACGCGCGTACGACAGCACCACCTGCCCGCTTGAACCATCGACGCTGTGCGACACCGGATTGGCATGGAACCGCATGATCACGCCGTGGCTGTCGGGCTGGCGCGTGAAGTAGATATAGAACTCGCCGCTGGTCTGGAAAAGAGGGTCAAACGCGATGCACAGCAGCCCGCCATCGCCGAAGGCCCGGACCATCGGGGTCACGTCCAGGAACGGCGTCGGATCAACCGCCTTGGTCTCCACGTCCACCGTCCGCACCTTGCCCAGCCGCTCCACGACGTACAGGTGCCGCGCATCCCCGGGCATGTGCGCGATGCACAGCGGCTGCTGCAGGCCCGTGGCGAAGACCCGGGCGTCCATCGGTGGCGCGGCGGCCACGCCGCCGCAGAGCAGCAGAACGGCAAGAGCACCGTACGTGTGGTTCATGCGCACATCCCTACTTGCCTGCACTCATCCGAGCATCGAACTAGCAACTCCCCCGTTCCCAATCCACGAAGAACTCCTGCACGTCCGCCCCGTCCACGCCGCCGTCGTCGTTCACATCCGCGTCGCGCAGCCCGTCCTCCCAGCTCGTGAAGAACGCCTCCACATCGCCGCCGTCCACACCGCCGTCCTGGTTGAAGTCGGCAACGCAGCGGCACGTCGCGTCCATCTGCAGCAGCGCGTAGACGCACCCCTCGCCCACGCGGTTGGTCGCATCGATCTGGATCCGCGGGAATGACACCGGCGGCGGCACCGAGTTGCTCTCCAGGTGGTACTCGCGCCCGTTGTCGGCTACGAGGTACAGGTCGATGTGCTGCGTGAGCAGGAAATCACCCTCGAGCCTGTACTCACCATGACCTGTGAGCCGCCAGTTCACGCTCGGGAAGGTCCAATCAATGTTCTCGATGGCGTACCGCTCAAGATAGAAGTTCCGCTCCACCAGCCGGACCATGAACGTGCCCGCCACCTCGCCGTACACAAAGTACGGGCAGGCGCACGGCGGATGACAGCCATCTTCGAAGAGACTGGTGGGCCTGAGTTTGCAGTTCTGCTGTGCCGCGGCGGTGGCGGACAGGGCCAACACGGCGATTGCTGTGCGCGAGAGCATGTCCTACTCCTTCAACACCACCCACGAGGCTGCGCCGAAGGCCGCGACCACCGGCCGGGGCCGAACGCAAGCGCCGACACCCAGATGGGAGTGTACTACCGATGCGGCTGGAGCAGAGACCCGGCGTCACACCAATAACGTCCCGATAACCCTCCGGAGCGGAAGCGCTGTGTTCACGGATGATCAAAGACCGGTGTCACCGGCACGTTCGCCGGCGGATACACCGCCAGCCGCCGGATGATCGGCTCCGCCGCGGACTCAAGCACGCGCAGCCGCACCGCCGCGAACTTCCGCGGCGTGATCATGTCGATCTTCTTGTGACCGATCGACGTTCCCTCCGCGATCTGCTCCCACTTCCCGTCCGCCTCGCCCTCGATCACGTACTTGCGCACCCGCTCGCCCTGGGTGATGTCTTCCATCGTCACCACGTACCCCACCTGCACAGGAGCCGAGGGCTGCACGGTGATCTCGCCGCCGCGCCCGCTCGATTCCGCGTACGCCGTGCCGAAGCGTCGCTGGATCTCCTCGCCGAACTCGGCAGAGCGCTTGGCGTCCTTCTCGGGGATCAGGCCCGAGCGGTCGGGCGTGTTGTTGAGCAGCAGCACCGCTCCGCGCCCGACGCTCTTTTCGTACATCGCCATCAGTGCATCCACGCTCTTGAGCGTGCTGGCGTTGTCGGTGTGCCAGAACCAAGTGGCCCGGATGCGGGCATCGCACTCGTTGGGGAGCCAGCGGTCGCCGCGAGGATCTCCGTCGGCGCCCGTGTAATCCCCCCACTTCATCTTGCGGCTGTCGACAGTGTTCCACGCCGGGTAGGGCGCCACGCCGTCTTCATTGCCCACCCACCGGATCGTTGCCTGCGGACCCTGGAAGACCACCGCGTTGGGCGCGTGCCGGGCCAGGATGTCCCCGACATCGAAGATCAGGCTGCCGTCAAACCACACCTCGGTCATCTCGCCGTAGCGCGAGAGCACTTCCACCAGTTGCTCGCGGAAGAGTTTCTCGTACTCGGCCTGCCGGGCCGGGTCCTTGGCTCTCCCGCCCACGCCCACGCCATGGATGCGGTCCTGCGGCGAGAGGTACACGCCCAGCCGCATGTTCGCTGCCTTGCAGGACTTGCTCAGGTCCGCCAGCACGTCGCCCTTGCCGGCCCGCCACGGCGTGTTCCGCACGCCGTGCTCGGTGGTCTGCGTCTGCCACCAGCAAAAGCCGCCCTCGTGCTTGGCGACGAACACGATGTACCGAGCGCCCATCGCCTTGGCGGTGCGGACCCACTGCTCGGTATCCAACTTCTCGGGATTGATCGCCGTCAGCGGCGTCGAAAGGTCGTCCGTCTCGCGGTCCTGCCACGTCTGCGGGGCGATGTGTATGAACATGCCCAGTTCAAGATCGTGCCACGCCGCCTGCGCCGTGGTGGGCGCGGCCAATCGCACCGAACCCACCGTGACGGGTTCGGCCAGCCGCGGCGGCGTGGCCGTGGGCTGAGCGAGCAGAACAGCGGCGAGCGCGGCGAGACGCATGAGTCCGTTTCCTGTAAGTGCGAGGCGTTCTGGTCAGATCAGGGCGGTCTTGCCCGGCACCGCCACCTCGGTCTGCGGCAGCGAACCGAGTTCAAACTTCGGGGGCGTCAGGTCGAGCTTGCTGTTCATCGCAAACTCCCACGTGACGTTCTTGCCTGTGTACGCCGACATGCGGCCCATGATGGCGTGCATGGTGCTGTGCGCGATCCGCTCGCCCTCGTTGAGGTACTTGCCGCCGGTGACGCTGGCGATGAGGTCCTTGTGCTCCTGCACGTAGGGGTTGAGCTGGTCGCCCTTCCAGCGCCACGCGTTCTTGCCGAAGATCTCGGCCTGGCCGGAGGCCAGCCGCGCATGCCCCTCGGTGCCGCGGATCACTTCATCAACGCGCGATGCGCATCCGACGATCTGCCGGCAGTAGGAGTTGACGGTGCGGCCGTCGGCGTACTGGAACTCGATCGCGAAGTGATCGAAGATGTGGCCGTACTCCGGGGCCGTGCGGACTTGGCGGCCGCCCATGCCCGTGCAGCCCTTGGGCGTCTCGCCCATGAGCCAGTGGGCCACGTCCAGGTTGTGAACGTGCTGCTCCACGATGTGGTCGCCGCTGAGCCACGTGAAGTAGAGCCAGTTGCGGATCTGCCACTCCATGTCGCTCCACTCGGGCTTGTGCGCGTGGCTCCACAGGCCCTCCTGGTTCCAGTACACGCTCGCGCCCAGCACCTTGCCGATGGCGCCGTCCTGGATCCGCTTGACCGCCTCGAGGTAGCACGCCTCATGCCGCCTCTGGGTGCCGCAGACCACCGAGAGCTTCTTCTCCTTGGCCTTCTTCGCCGCCTCGATCACCGCTCGCACGCCCGCGGGATCAACCGCCACCGGCTTCTCCATGAACACGTGCTTGCCCGCCTCGATCGCCGCGGCGAAGTGGATGGGACGGAAGCCCGGCGCCGTCGCCAAAATCACGATGTCCACGCCGCTGGCCAGCACCTTCTGGTACGCGTCAAAGCCGTGGAACACGCGCTCGTCGGGCACCTTGGCCCGCTCGGCGCGGCCGTCCTCGAACTTGGCGAACTGGGCCCGCGCGCCGTCGGTGCGGTCCTTGAACATGTCGCCGATGGCATGGATCTCCGTGTCCGGCGACGCCGTGAGAATGTCCTCCGCCGCGCCCGACCCGCGCCCGCCGCACCCGATCACCCCCACCTTGAGACGGCCGGAACTGCCCCCGCGTGACGCGTGCGCCACGCCGGGCCACGCGATCGCGGCGAGGGTCGCCGCGGCGGATGTCTGAACGAACTCGCGACGCGTGAACGGAATCGACATGGGGAATCTCCGATGAAGAAGTGGCGGATCGCCGCAAGGATACCCCCACGACCGCCCCATCGTCGCATCGGTCCTTCCCACGGACCACGCACGCCAAGCCGCCATGTTCGAGTCCACCGGTCAATGCGGAATCTCGGCGCCGTGTCCCTGTAGCGTGCGGCAATCGGCGTTCCGCACGACATGGCCCACGCGGGCCGCGGGCCTGATACCTCGCTCGCAGCGAAACCCGGGATTCCGAGCGGGGTTTT
>JBGAMO010000246.1:0-5170 GCA_044222845.1 Phycisphaerales bacterium | reverse complement strand
CGATTCGGAAACTGGTGGTGCTTACGGCCCCGGAGTCGATCGTGGCGGGGCCGTTGGGCGCCGTGTACGTGCCCGGGGCCGAGATGCTCTCGGACTCGTAGTACGTGCCCGGGCTCAGCCGCATGTCGACGGGGCTCTGGAACGAGCCGCAGATCGCGGCGCGGATGTTGGAGAACGGCGCGGTGGATTGGCCGTTGGGGTTGAACCAAGGGGTGGGGCGAACGTACACCGGTTGTGCGGAGGCGAGGGTGATTGCAACGGCAGTGCCGCAGAGTGCTGAAAGGTGCCTGATGGTCATTGGGAAGACTCCTGAGTTCGTGCGTGTGCGGCCGGAGTTACTGCAGGTTCACCAGGACGAGCACGTAGCCGGTGCCGGAATCGAGGGTGGACATCGCCTTGCCGATCGTCGCGCCCGAAGCACGCTCGCGGTCGGCGGCTTTCATCGCGTGACCGGGCAAGTCTGAAGTCGTGAGCAGGTCGCCGCGGCCGATCGGGGCGTGGGTCGCGTCCGCCAACACCCAGACGCGGCCTGTGAGCGCGACAGGATGCTTGCCGTCCGCGACGGAGCCCTCCTGCGTGAGTGTCAACCCAGCATTGATCCCGTTCGCGCCCGAGACGACGCCCGCGACAGAATGGTCGTACGCCCCGGTGCTGACACACAGCCCGCCCGTGCGGGCCGGGTCGATGCTGACCACCATGCCCGGCCGCGCGGGGATATCCCCGGCGATCTCGAACGGTTCCGCGATGTCGGAGCCACCGGTGATGGTGAGGACGCCGGTCGTCGTGGTGCCGGCCACGCGCAGCGCCGTGGCGCTGGTGTGGCCCACGGTGATGCGGGCGAGCGAAGATGTCGTATCCCAGATCGTCAGGTCGTCGCCCTTGAGATTGATGTTCCAGAGCTCGCTGTTGGCGTTGTTGCGAAGGGAGAGAAGCGAGTCGCTGCTCGATGGTCCGCCGGTGCGGCCGGTGATCGAGAGCGGTGCGGTGGGGTTGGTGTTGCGAATGCCGATCGAACCGTTCTGGGCGCCTGAGATGGTGAGCGCCTGGATGTTTCCCACGCCGGGGGAGGCCGAACCGTTGGCTGCCGAGCTGTTGTTCATGTAGAAGTCGATCGCGTTTCCGCCGCCGGCGATGCCGTCGTGCCGGCTGCGGATGAAATGGCGGAAGCCGCCCGACCGCCACGCCAGCGACATCGCGACCGGATCGAGTGTGCCGTCGGAGTTCGCGCCGCCCTGGACTTCAACCCGGCTCAGAGGAGCGGTCGATCCCACGCCCAGCCGACCGGTGGCGTCGACCGCGACGTTGCGGAGGGACGCGGCTACGGGCGCGGGCGTGATCGGCTGCCGGGGCGAGAGGGTGGCGAACGCCGGGTCGGTGAAGTCGCATGATGCGTTCGGACCATCGGCCCGCACACGCAGGCCGACGAACGTATCAACGAACGGCGAAGTCGTGTTCACGCCGAAGTCCACCGTGGCGGTGAACAGGCCGCCGACGACACTGACGTCATTGACACAGACGGTTCGGACGGGCGATCCGCCCGACGCGGCGGAGAAGAGCCCGAACTGCAGGTCATACACGCCGTTGGCCGGCGTACCGCCCGATTCGAGGCGGCCCTGATACGTGAAGGCGGTGGTGGTCTGCCCCCACGCTGCCGCCGTGAGGGCGTGGCCAACGAGGAGGGCAATAGCAGGACGGAGTGCGCTGTTCATCGGTGTCTCCTGGCTGATTCGGGCTGGGTGTGCGACTCGGCGGACGCCCTGGACTGTCCACGGCGGTGCGGTCAAATACCCAGTTCGAGAAAGAGTCAAAAGACGATCACGAATTCCATTGAAGGATTCGGCGGCGGTCGCTACTGCTGCTGGCCAACGGCCTTGTCGAGGTTCACGGTCGCGCCGTGCACTTGGAGTCGTTGTCCGCCGCCGCTCATCCGGCGGAGGGTACTCACAACGGCGGAGATCTCGCCGCGCAGGGGCGCGGTGAACTCCATGGGCTGCTGGGTCATGGGGTGGCGGAAGCCCAAAGTGCAGGCATGGAGCGCGGGATGGGAGATGATCGCCTTGCCGGTCTCGTCGAGGAAGGGCTTTCCGCCGTACATGTCGTCCCCGACGATGGGCCAGAGGTTGTACGACAGGTGCACGCGGATCTGGTGCGTGCGACCGGTCTTGAGCTCCAGTTCCACGAGCGTGTAGTCCTCGAGCGGGGCCTCGTGCCCTTCGGGGGTGCGCGGGCGGCGGGGCGGGACCTGATAGCGCTCTCGCACGCGGCAGATGGTGACGGCGGGCTTTCCCTGCTCGTCATACCGCACGACGTACTTGTCGCGGAAGCCCTTCTCGCGAGAAGCATGAGATCCGATGGGCAGATCGATCACCTGCACATCGGGCTCGACCTTGCCGCGGACGACCGCGAGGTAGCGCTTGTCGACCGTGCGGTGTTCGAACTGATGGCCGAGTTTCCAGTGGGCCTCGTCGCACTTGGCGAAGACGATGCAGCCGCTGGTGTGGCGGTCCAGACGGTGGACCACCCCGGGGCGAGCAAGTTCCTTGCCCACAGCCGAAAGTGCACCGCCGACCTGCGAGCGATGCTGGAAGTGGTACGCCAGGGCGTTGACCATCGTGCCCCCCAGGTGGGAGCGGGCGGGGTGGACGATGAAATCGGCTTGCTTGTTCAGCACGATGATGTGCTGATCCTCGTACATCACATCGAGAGGGATGTCTTCGGGCGCGACGGCCGTGCTCGGCGGCGGTGGAACGACGACTTCGACGACGTCACCCAGCCGCAGAACGGTGGAGGCCTTGGGCTGCCGCTGGTTGACAAGGACGCCTCCCTCATCAATCAGCCGCTGCAACTGCGTGCGGCTCATGAAGGAAATGCGGTCCGTCAGGTAGCGGTCGAGTCGCTTGCAGAGGTCGCGTCGCAGAGAGAACACGACGCGGCGGAGGGCGGTATCGTCCTCGACGCCCTGTTCCTGCGCCGCCTCGATGGCGCGGTGCATCGCTTCGCCGTCCACGTGGCCGCCGGGAAGGATGAAGCCTCCGGTGGAAACGACGTCGGGAGAGTCATCGCCCGAATCGTGCGTTCGGCTCATTTGGGGGCGGGGCCGGGCGGAGTGGCAGGAGGAGTGGCGGGGGGATTGGCAGGCTGGGCCGGAGGAGTCGCCGCCGGTGGGGCAGGTTCGGTCTTGGGGGCCTCGGCAGGCTTTTCAGCGGGCTTTTCGCCGGCAGGAGGTACGGGCGTCGCGGCGGGGGCGCCGGCGCCGTTGCCCGGGGTCACCTGTACGGGTTCAAGATTCAGCTGAGGGGTAGTCGGAATGTCGACCTTTTCCTCCGGCGCGAGGTCGGGGAGATCGGCCTTGGCGAGCAGCTTGGGCTCAGCGGCGAGCGTCGGCAGCTTGGCGATCCGCTCCTTGGCGACCTCGCCCTGAGCGGCAAAGGCCGTGCCTTCGACAGCCTTCTGAATTTGCTCGTAAAAGCCTCTAGCCTTCTCAACGTCTCGCTTGCACTCGGCGATCGCCGCGAGGCCGAAGAGTGCGCCCGTCTTGAGCGTGACCATGCCGGGAGTGCTCGACGCGGCGTCCGCGGCTGCCTGATACATCGCGGCCGCCTGCGACAGGTAGTTCTCGCGATCGGCGTCGTTGAGAATGTCGTCCGCGTTTTTCGGGATGCCCGTGGCGTCAATTTCGGCCCCGACCTTGACTCCCTTGCGGATAGCCCGCAAGTAGGCGTCGCCGGCTTCGAGATTGGCCAATAGGGTGACAGCGCGGATGCCGCGGTGTTCGTTGGCGACGTTCGCCAAGGCCTCCGGGCTGCCGTTGCCGCCCGCGCGAGCGGCTTCCAGATCCTGGAAGGCGGCGTCTATCTTCTTCTCGTTGTACTGCGTGTACCAGCGCTTCGCGGAGGTGAATCCACCGGCGCCGGCGGCGATCAGGAGCAACCAGAACCCGTACTTGCGAAGAAACTCAATGAAATCCTCATTGAGCCTCGACTCTTCAAGGCCGGCTCGTTCGCGGATTTGTGCTTGTCTTTCGTCCATACGGGTGTTCTCGGTATCTGTCGGGGGAAGAGGGAAGTTTAGGCGCGCGGAAGGAGGCGGCCCCAACGTACCCCTTGTGTCTATTCCCCGTGCCCCTGTCCCGGGACCACGCCCACCCAAGCGGCGGAGCACCAGGCGTTTCCGATGCGATCGGTGATCGCAAAGCCGCCTTGGCGGTGGGGGCGGAAGTAGATGTCGCGGTCCAGCACGCGGTGCAGGGCGAGCGGGAGGTCGTGCTTCGCCGTGGTCTCATCGGCTGTAAAAAGAAGGAGCAGCACAGCGCCATGCCGGATGATCGGCTCCCGGCGGAGTTTTTGCAGATCGGTGGCGAGGCTGCGGACCAGATCAGAGGCGTACGCGGCGTTGGCACGCGGCACGCCGTCGGCGTACGCGAACTGGCCGACGACCTTGATCTCCAACCAGTAGCACTCCGCCGCGGGGGTGCCGGAGGGGTGGGGGGGCGGAGCATCGGCGAAGAGGGTTGCTTTGGCGTCCATTGCTTCAGCAAACTCGAGCAAGGGGTCCCGGGGCGGGTCGCCGGGCGAGTGGGTGAGCACGAAGTCGCAGCGTTCGCGTTCGCTTTTGCGACGGCGTGAAGTGACCTCGCCGGGGTATGGCTGCTCCCGCCACACGCCGAGCCCGGCGGCAACGAGTGCCTCACCAATCGCGTCGTGCAGTTCTAGTTCGTCGAGCGCATCCAGACCTCGCACTGCGCGTTCCGCCACCAGTTGGCGTTCGCGGTGCGCCAGATCGGCAAGGATGCACTCCAGCAGGGCTTGCTCGTCCCACATTCGGAGCAATGGTTGCGGGGCTGAGGGGTGGGCGGCGGGAGATGCCTGGGGGTTCCGCCCTAGGGTGAATCGGTGGCGGGAAGTGATCAAGCAGAGGTTCGGAATTGCGAACCCCCATGCTCCGGTCAGACGTATAACAGTGTGTCGTGGAATCGCCTTGGGGGGGCTCGTGTGCAACGCGCCCAGGGCCGATAGAAAAAGGATGTCGCGGAGGGCGCAGCCCCACGCCGCGGCTTGGCCATATTCTCAACTCCACACGCATACGCGGAGGGCAGGAGCCATGAACGAGTTCCGTACCGGCAACTCGCCGCAGAACAGGGACGTTTCGACCGCGGTCTCCGGACTCGCGG
>JBGAMO010000026.1:0-36793 GCA_044222845.1 Phycisphaerales bacterium | reverse complement strand
GCACGCCCTCGGAGAGCACCCAGTACTCAGCCACGCCCCGGGGCGGCGCCGCCGGGAAGGCCTGCTGCAGTGCCAGCACGTAGATCCCCATCTGAAGGTCGTCCGCCGCGGGCTCGGTCAGCTTCTTGGTCGCCGCGCCGGTCTTGTAATCCACCACCCGCAGCAGCCCGTCGGCCAGTTGATCCACGCGGTCGATCTTCGCCGTGAGCCGGTGATTCTCCCCGTCCACTTCATACCCGAATCGGTGCAGCCGCTCCAACTCCAAGATGTGGTCCGTCTCGCTGTGCAGCCGCGTGAGCGCGATACTCAACTGCGCCTGCACCTGCTCCAGCAGCCCCCGATCCGCCTCCTCCCGCGGCCCCAGTTGCTCGTGATACACCCGCCGCCCGATCTCCATCATCGCGTCCATGCCCGGACGCCGCGCCCCTTCCGCGTCCGCCTTGGACCACTCTTCATAGAACCGCTGCAACGCCACGTGCACGATCGTGCCCAGCGCCGCCTGCTGGCTCTCCGGCTCTTTCAGCCCCATCACGCGGTGCAGATAGAAGCACCGCGGGCACTCCAGGTACGCGCGGATGTACGTGTAGCTCAGATCCAGCGGCCCCGGCTGCGGCTTGAGCAGCAGCCCCCACGCGTCGTCCGTGCTCGTCTGGCCCGCCCGGATCGCCGCGAGCGACTCGCCCACCTTGCGGATCTCGCCCTGCTGGGCCCACGCCGGCACCTGGCCCGTCCGCTCCACCGCCGCGATCGTCGCCATCATCCGCGCCGATTCGTGCAGCCGCTCCTCGATCTCCGCCAGCCGATCCGGCGCCAGCCCCGGCGAATCCGCCGCCTCCAGCGCCGCCGCGGCGACCATCCTCGCCCGCCGCCGCATCCGCGCCGCCCACTCCGCCGCGCGATCCGCCGACGCCGCCTGCTCCGCCACCCGCTCCTTGCTCTGCGCCCCCGGATCTTCCTGGCCCCACGCCGGCGGACCATGCCCCAGCGCCGACGCAGCAGACAGCACCTCGCCGGTTGTCCGCACCACACCCACCAGCGGCGCGCCGCCGTGCGGCACCAGTTCCTCAAAGAAGTGCGCCGCGCTGTTGCTGGGCTTCTTGTTGTACTTGGCCATCAGCACCAGCCGCCGCTTGGCCCGCGTGCACGCCACGTAGAACAGCCGCCGCTCCTCATCCAGCCGGCGCGTCTTCTCGTCGCGCGTATCCAGCGGATCGAACAGCTCTCGCGGAGCCTTCCAGCCCTCCTCATCCACGCCCGGCTTGGGGAAGCCCCACGGCGGCGACACCCGGGGCACGTACACCGTCCCGAACTCCAGCCCTTTCGACGCGTGCGCCGTCATCACCCGCACCCGTCCCTCCGACTCCTCGCTCTCCCCCGGCTCCGCCGGCTCGATCGGCCCCTGCACCGCCGCGTCGCGTGCATCATCCAGTTCCTGCAAGTACTCCCACAACTGCCGCAGTTCCCCCGGCGGCGCCAGCCTCGGCTGCTTCTCGCGTGAAATCGCCAGCAGCGCCACCAGCGCCGACACCCTCGCCGCCGCGTCGCGCCCCGGCAGCAGTTCGCTGTGCGCCGCGCCGGTCAGTTCGATCACGCGCCGCACCGCCTCGTCCGCACGCACGCCCGTCACCGCCGTGCGCAGCGCACGGAACTTCTCAACCGCCCGCGTGATCGCCGGAGCCTGCGCGGGCCGCCGCTGCGCCTCCAGGAGCAGGTAGTCCGCGTACGCGCCCGGATCTTCCACGCCCTCCGCGCCCTGCTCGAACTTCGACCGGTCGGCGCGATACCGGCTGTCGATCTCCGCCACCACCTCCGGCGGCACCCCGAACGGAGGGCGGGAGAGAATCCGAAGCACCGGCCAGGTGTTCTGCGGCTCCACCAGCCACTCGATCCACGCCCGCACATCCGCGACGCCCTCATCCTCCATCGGCGAGCCCGTCCGCGACCGCTCGAACTTCACGCCGTACAGCGACAGCCCCGCGCACACACGGTCCATGTCGGAGCCGGTCCGCACGATGATCGCGATGTCCGACAGGTCCAGCCCGGGGTCCCGCGCCCGCTCCGCCAGGATCGCCGCGGGGATCACCTCCGCGTCATCAAAGTCATGGGCCAGCTTGATCCCCTCCACCACGCCGCGGGCGTCGGCCAATGCGGGCACGATCGTCTTCTCCGGCCGGAACCGCGACGACGCCCGCGCGATCACCGAGTTGGCCGCCGCCACGATCGGCGCCGCGCTGCGGTAGTTCTCCGTCAGCGCCACCACCGTGGGGTTCGGCCAGATCGACTCGAACCGCTGGAACGCCCGATCGTCGCTGCCCCGGAACCCGTAGATCGCCTGATCGTCATCGCCCACCACGCACACATCCGGCGCCGCGGCCTTCGCCCTGGGCCCGATGAGCAGCTTTAGCAACTCGATCTGCCCGGGGTTGCAGTCCTGGAACTCATCCACGATCACCGCCCGCAGGTCCGCCCGCGCCGTCGCCGCCGCCGCGCTGTGCCGCCGCAGCAACTCGATCGGCAGCGTGATCTGGTCCGCGTAGCTGATCCACCCCTTCGCACGCCGCGCCGCCGTGAAGAGCGCGTACACCCGCGCTTCATCGGCGAACCGCTGCTGCGCCAACCGATCCGCCGCAGCCTCGTCATCGTCCAGACCGGCGCCGCCCGCCACCCGCCGCCCCCACGCCTCCGCCGCGCGCTGCGCGTCATCCGGCAACGCGCCCAGGTTCTGCATCCCCTCGATCGCCTTCTCGATCCGCACCACTAACGTTTTGAGCCCCTCGGCGCGGCAGTCGGGGAAGAGCCCGTTGGTCACCACCAGATCGCGGATCAACCGCCGCGACTGCACCTTGTCGATCATCGTCAGGTTCGGCGGCAGCCCCAGCACATCCGCGTACCGCTGCACCAGCCTCATGCCGAACCCGTTGAAGGTGTGCGCCTGCACGCGCTCGGCCACGCCCGCGTCCATGATCTTCGCCAACCGCTGCCGCAACTCCGCCGCGGCCTTGACCGTAAACGTCACCGCCAGGATGTGCTCTGGGTCGAGCCCGCGTTCCTGAATCAGGTGCGCCACGCGCTCGATGATCACGAACGTCTTGCCCGTGCCCGGCCCCGCCAGCACGACCAAAGGCCCGTTCGAATGCACGATCGCCGCCCGCTGCGCCGTATTAGGGATGCGCTTCTCCAAGGTGGCAGAGCGTAGTCCCCGGGCTCCCGACCAGCCCCCGACCAGCCCACCACCGACACCAGCCGGGCACCCGCGACGAATTTCCGAAAACCCTCTTGACAGATATATCCGCATACGATATATTGGTACCAAATGCTTCCCCGCGACTCCTCCGAGCTCGTCCTCCTCTCCCTCCTCGCCGACGGGCCGATGTACGGCTACGCCATCTCCAAGGAGGTCGGCGCCCGCTCCGAAGGCCGCATGAAGCTCACCCCCGGCGTCCTCTACCCCCTCCTGCGCCGCATGGAGACCGAGGGCCTCGTGCTCACCGAATGGGAAGAGGTCAAGTCCGACCGCTCCCAGGAGGGCGACGAGGGCCGCCGCCGCAAGTGGTACAAGCTCTCCGCCAAGGGCCGAAAAGCCCTGGACCAGCGCATCGCCGCCCACCGCGCGTACGCCGCCGTGCTCGATGCCTTCATCGGCCCACGCGGCGGCGGGGAGACCTCCCGGTGATCCCCCGCCCCGCCCAGCCGCCCGACGCGCCCCCGCTGCGCCTCGCCGAGGACGTTCCCGAAGCGCCCCCGCAATGCCCCATCGGGCACTGGCTCGACGCGCTCTCCGCCCGCCTCACCCGTGACCCCGCCGCTTCGGAGATCCGCGAGGAACTCGCCGCGCACCTCCGCGAACGCGTCCGCGAGCTCATGCTCACCGGCAAGCCCGAGCGCGCCGCCGAACAGATCGCCCTCGAAGAACTCGGAGACGTCGAACTTCTGTCACGCAGGTACGCCCACGCGGCGACCACACCCAAAAGGAGAATGCTGATGAACATGTCGATCCTGGGAGCAGCCGTCGTCGCCGCCGCTGGCCTGGCCGTGGGCCTCAAGGAAGTCGCCGCGTCCGCTCGGCCGCAGGTCCCCTACTCCATCTTCCAGGTGACCCAGCCCGCCGGAGCGGAGAAGTTCCTCGCCACCAGACTCACCGTCGGCCCCAATTCCACGCTGGAATCGCTTATCAACGAAATCTCCCGCCAATCCAAGACCAACATCTCCGTCGCCTGGTCCGCGTTCGAGCAGGTCGGCATCGAGCCCGTCACGCCGATCCCCCACGCGTACGACGCCGCAACAGTCGAGTACATCCTCCGCGATCTCAACCACTCCCTCTTCCGCGGGCCCGCACAGCAGGTCGCCTGGCGCGACCAGGACTCCATCTTTGTGATCGCCCCCCAGCAGTATTTCGATCACCTCGACCAGTCCGTCGTCGCGTACAACATCGCCGACATCGTCCAGGCCCGCGTCGACGCCGGCGAGCCCCCGCAGGATGTGCCCGAGGCCGTCGTCAAACTCCTCAACGAAGTCGTCGAGCCCGATCTCTGGCGCAACAACGGCGGCGATACCGCCGGCGTGTCGACCTTCGGCACCACCCTGTTCATCACCGCGCCCCAGCGCATGCACGACAAGATCTCCTGGGTCCTCTCCCAGTTGCCCACCGCCGCGTTCACGCCCGACAAGCAAGCCGACAAGCAACCCGACAAGAACGCAGCCAAGCACGCCGACGCGCCCCCCGGCGTCACCTACACCTCCCTCGCGGTGCAGTCCGCCCGCGCGGGCGAGCTCGCCGCCCTCCTCGCGGACCTGATGGCCGGCCCCTCGGGGTTCAACTGCACCGCCGAGGGCGCCGCCAACTCCCTGCTTCTCAAAGGCCCCAAGGTCAACGTCGACGTGGCCTGCGCCCTGTGCGAACTGCTCGACCGCTCCGCCCCGACGCAGTTGCCCAAGGCCGTCTCGGTGAGCCACACCTTCCGCCCCGTCTCGCTCACCCCTTCCAAACTCCGCGATCTGCTCGGCAAGGCCTTCAACGCTTCGCCGGTCCTCAAGCAGTGCGCCGTTGAACGCATCATGGAAGTCAAGGACGGCGACCTGATCCTGACCGCCACCGACGATCAGATCGAGCTGGTCCGCCGCATCGTTGACCTCATGAACCGCGCCGCCGCGATCAGGTAAGCCCCGTTCCACCCGCCACGTCTCGCAGGTACGCGGCCACATCCACGGGCTCACCCAGCACGTGCCGCACGTACGCGTTGCGCTCGTGCCAGATCACCGCCAGGTCCCACACGCAGCACGCGTACAGGCCTTTGGGATCATGCCACGCCGAGCCCGGCCGCTCTGATCGCACCAGCAGCCGCTGCAGCAACTCGTTCTGATTGTCCCACCAGTTCAGCACGATGTACCACTGGTTGCGCCCGGGGTGCCGCAGGATGAACCCCACCCCCGGCCGGTCAACCGTCGCCGCGGGCGACGGCAAGAGCCCCAGCAGCAGCCGCTCGCCCTCCTCGTAATCACCGGGCACCGGCGAACCGTCCACCGTGATGTCGTACCGCTTGAGCCGCCACCCCGCGTGCTCCACGCAACCGCTGAAGCGAGTGGGCCGATCCGCGTAGCAGTGTGTCCGCTGGAACTGTGGCATCCTTGATTGTTGCCCCCGTTCCACCGATGCTCCCAACCTCATACCGTTGGCCGCAATGTCCACGAACTTCATCGAAGAACTCCGCTGGCGTGGCCGCGTCGCGCAGGCCACCGACGAGGCCGCCCTCGCCAAACACCTCGCCGCCGGCCCCCGCCGGGCGTACGTCGGCTACGACCCCACCTCCGACTCTCTCACCATCGGAAACATGGCCACGATCATGCTGCTCGCCCACTTCCAGCACGCCGGGCACGTGCCCGTGGTCGTCGCCGGCGGCGGCACCGGCCTCATCGGCGACCCCAGCGGCAAGTCCGCCGAGCGCACCCTGATGACCCGCGAGACCGTCGAGCACAACGTCTCCAGCCAGATGCGCATCTTCGGCTCGCTCCTGGACTTTTCCCAAGGCTGCTCCAACCGCGCCGTCATCGTCAACAACGTCGACTGGCTCAGCAAGATCTCCTACCTCGACGCCCTCCGCGACATCGGCAAGTTCTTCTCCGTCAACATGATGGTCCAGAAGGACTCCGTCCGCGAACGTCTCAACAGCCGCGACCAGGGAATCTCGTACACCGAGTTCTCCTACATGATCCTCCAGTCCTACGACTTCCTGTACCTGCACGACAAGATGGGCGTCACGCTCCAAATGGGCGGCAGCGACCAGTGGGGCAACATCGTCGCCGGCATCGACCTGATCCGCAAGTCTCACGCCGCCCGCGACGGCGACGCCGCCGAGCCCCAGGCCTTCGGCCTCACCACCCCGCTGGTCACCAAGTCCGACGGCACCAAGTTCGGCAAATCCGAGTCCGGCGCCGTCTGGATGACCGCCGATCGCACCAGCCCCTACGCCCTCTACCAGTTCTGGCTCAACTCCGAAGACGCACAGGTCATCAACTACCTGCGCACCTTCACCTTCCTCTCCAAGGAACGCATCGACGAGCTCGCCGCGTCGCACGCGCAGGACCCCGGCCGCCGCGACGCCCACCGCGCGCTCGCCGTCGCCGCCACCGAACTCCTCCACGGACCCACCGAGCGCGCCAACGCCGAGGCCGCCAGCAAGGCCCTCTTCTCCGGCGACATCGCCGGCCTCTCGCTCAACATGCTCGGCGAGGTCTTCGCCAGCGTCCCCTCCGCCACTTTCGCCAAGTCCCGGCTCGATGGTCAGGGCGTGCCCCTCATCGACCTGCTTGTCGAAACGCGCCTGGCCTCCAGCAAGCGCGAGGCCCGCGAGTTCCTCCAGGCCGGCGGCGTCACCGTCAACGGCCGAAAGGTCGGCCACGAAGACCACCTCCGCGCACAGGACCTCCTGCACGGCTCCGTCGCCGCCCTCCGCCGCGGCAAGAAGAACTGGTTCGTCTCCCGCTGGGAGTGATTCAGCGTCCGCTAGAACGCACGCGTCGCGCGAGGGTTCACGCCTCCAGCGCGTGGCGTATCCCCGCCGGCCGCTCCGGATGCCCCGTGCGGCTGCTCAAGAGCGCCGCCTGCGCAAACGCCAGCAGCGACATCAGGTTCACCGGCCCCGTGTCCGGCGAGCCCTTGCCCGCCGCGCGCACCAGCGCCGTCGGCGCGTCCCATCCGCCGTCCCGCGTCTCCAACCGGTCGCGCACGCTCCCGTCGGGCGCGAACCACTCGCACCCCTTCTCCGTCAACGTCAGCCGCCCCTGCGCGCTCAGCATCGTGCAGCGGAACGAATCCTCACCCTCCGCCAGCGCCAACCCCGCCGCTCGCCCGTCCGCGAACCGCACCACGCCCGTCAACTCGCCGTGCAGGTTCCGCAGCGACTCGCCCGCCACCGCTCCGCGCAGCGGCGATGTGTACGCCGCGTCGATCGACTCGGGCTCGCCCAGCAGCCCAGCGAGCAGGTCCGCCGCCTGGAAGAGCGCAGCGCCCAGCGTCGAGGCCGTCACCTGCATGTGCATCGTCCGCGGCTCGCCGAACACCGTCGCGATCTCCGCCGCCTGCGTGAACGCCGCGCCCAGCCGGGGCAGCGGCGCAAACCGCAGCGCGTCCGCCGGCTTGGCCCCGCTCGATTCATCCAGCCACCCCGCCGACACCAACTCCATCGCGTTCGCCGGCACCGGCTCCAGGCACAGCACCGCCACGCCCCGCGCCCGCGCCGCCAGCACCGCGCGGGCGTCATCCGCCGCGGCACCGAAATCACCCGGCGACACGATCACCACCGCCGCGCACGGCGCGATGGCCAGGCACCGCCGCAGATCATCCGCCACCGGCACGCCCAGCTCCGACGCCACCGCCGTCGCCTGCCCCTTGGCGGAAGTCCCCGCCATCGCGATGTCGCACCCCGCACGCGACGCCAGCGCACGCACCCAGGCGATCCGCGCTGGGTCAGTCCACACCGCGATGTTCGGTCGGGTCGTCACGCAAGACCATCGTACCGACTCGCACGACCTCGCCATCGGACCTCCCGCTCGTTGCGGGAGAGCCCGAAGTTGAGATTCATTCTCTCCTTTGACTTCCCCCACGCGGGGTGTTAATGTGAATCACGGGAAGTTTCCGGCCCGCTCCAAGGAGTGTCGCCATGTCGCCGGAAGCTCCGATCAATCGCACATCCAGCCGCTCCATCCCCGCCGCGTTTGCCTGCACCGCGCTCGCTCTGGCCTGCGCACCGGCCCTGGCGCAGGACACCACTCTCTACGACATCCAGGTCAGCCTCGACGGCCAGGCCTGGGTGGATCAACTCGACCTCTCCGCGCAGACCGCCACCACCCGCGTGCTCATGCGCGCCGTCGTGTCGTACCAGGGCCCGCAGTCTCCCTTCGGGTTCGCCTCGTGCTTCTCTCAACCCGCCTTCCGCAACATGCGAGCGGGCCTGGATTCGATCCTGCCCTTCGCGAACCAGGGCAACAACGGCACCGGCGGCGCGGTCGATCTCGATTCCACCCCCCTCGACGGCCCCTTCGGCCGTCTGCGCCCCTTCGCCTCCTCCGGCCCCTCCGGCACGCAGTCGTACCAGGTGCACGAACACACCGCCGGCTCCGGCGAAGCCCCGGTCGATGCCCGCTACCTGCGCATCGCACGCAATGACATCACCCGCTGGCCCGGCGCCGGGCCCACCACCGGCACCCTCGCGGCCAACAACTTCAACGGCGCGGGCGGCATCAACTCCGCCCAGAAGGGATTCGGAAACGTCGGCCCCACCGACCCGCCCTTCGTCCCCGGCTTCACGTCCATCGCCATCATGCAGTTCGGGCTCGACATCGCCCCCGGCGTCGGGGCCCCCGGCGCCGTCATCGACATCTTCGCTCCCGTCGAATCATTCCTCCGCGACGCCACCACCGGCGCCCGCTACGCGCAGTGGTTCTCCACCCAGAGCGACAACTCCGGCAGCATCCGGGGCACCGTCGTGGTTGACGGCGCGTCCATCATCGTCCCCGCCCCCGCCGCCGCCGCGGTGCTCCTGGGCCTCGCGCTACCGCGCCGACGTCGAACCTGACGCCACCGCGCCCTTGGCCTCCGCGGCGTTCAACTTGCTTCGCAAAGCCCCCAGGAAGGCAATGACCCGCTCGTGCGTGCGCTGCCGCGCTTGAATCACGAACCGGTCGCCCAGCACTTCAAGCTGGGCGCGGTCGCCGCCGTTGTTCACCCATCCGTCCGGATCGATGTTCGATGTAAGCACCTCCACGAGCTTCTCCGTCAGGTCCAATCTCACGGAGGCCGAGTCGTCGTGGGCCGTGAACTCGCTGGCCGGCCGATTCGCGATCAGGTCCTCCACCGAATACACGACCATCCGCCGACACATTCGCTCGGCCGTGTCGGCGTGCGTCACCACCACCCGCCCGTCCTTCACGTACCAATCCACCCGATCCCCGCGCCCCCCGCGCATCCGCGACAAGCCCGCGTCCAAGAGCTCGTCCGCCAGCCAGTCGCCGGCCCGCAGCGAGAACGCCAGGCTCAGGAACACCGGCGCATCCTCGATCCCCGCCGTGTCCAATTCAATCTCTACGCCGCTCGCCTTCGAAATCACCTTCGCCAGCGCCGCCAACGTGCGGGGCGCTCCATCCACCCGCACCACCGTCCGCCGCAGCCGCGACACCACCGCTGCATCCTCGATCGCCGAGCCGATCCCCGCCGCGTAGCGCGGCGAGGCGACCGGTGCGCACAGCGCCCCATACAGAGCGCGGATCAACGCAGCATCCTCCGGCGGTGTTCGCGTAACGATGTACGTCCCGACATTCCCCGCGTCGCTCATCGTGCCGCCCGCCGACCACCATGCCTCCGGTCGCACCATTCCCGAGATCACCTGCGTCACGTTCGAGGTCCACTCGGATTCACTGTCACTGATGCAGCCGTAGCATCTGATCTGATAAGTGGTGGGTGTAGAAACAGCTCCCTGAAAATCAGATCGCCCCCCGCACGCCCGCATCACCGCCGCCGCGTTCACAAACACCAGTTCCTTCCCCGCGCCGCCATCATCAAACGCGTGCAGCGCCCGAGTCGAGAGCGTCCACACCCACGCCGCGGGCAGGTGCACCGATTTTTCTTGGTCCTGCCTGCGATCAAGTTCAGAGTTGAGCGCCGCACGCCACTGCGGCACATCCGTCGCCGGTTGCCACGGCGCCAGCCCCGCCAACACCAGCGTCGGGATGCACCCCACCCACCCCGCCGCCCCCACCCGCGGCACCGCAAACAACGCATTGTCCTCAACAGCCATCCCAATCCCGCCCAGCATCATCCGCCGGCTCGCCCGCCCGATACAGCGACTTCTCCGCGATCCCTTTCCGCCCGCACTCCGGACACGTGTACCCATCCGCCCCCGGCTTCACGCCGTCGAGCCCGTAGAAGCACTTCGGACACCGCTTCCTCCCCCGCGCCCGATCTCCCCACACCCCGCGCACCGCCACCACCGCGCCCCACCGCCACCAGCGCCTCCACCCCGCCCACTGGGTCATCGTCGCCAACTCCATCATCGTGGGTTTGGATGCGCGACGAAACACGAGTTCCCCGCCATGAAACTCGGTGCCCGCGTTGAACATTGATGTCCTTCATCCCGACCAGTCATCTCGCGCGAACGAAACCCACCCCCAAGCACTCCGCGCAACAACCCGCGCCCGCTCCTGTTCGATTTCCCAAAATCCCACCCCCTACTCTCCCACATGCCCCCCTCCATCGTCTCGGTCGCGCTCAAAGTCGGGCTCGAGATCCACGTCGAACTCTGCACGCGCACCAAGATGTTCAGCCGCGCCCCCAGCCCCGCGGCCGACGCCCACGGCGAAGCCCCGCCCAACACCCTCATCGATCCCACCGTCCTCGCTCTCCCCGGCGCACTGCCCGTCATGAACAAGGCCGCCGTCGAGATGTCCATGATGGTCGGTCTCGCCCTCAACTGCCGCATCGCCCCCCATTCCAAATGGGACCGCAAGAGCTACTTCTACCCCGACCTTCCCAAGGCCTACCAGATCAGCCAGTACGACCTGCCCCTCTGCTTCGACGGCAACGTCGACCTGCCCGCGTCCGACGCCGACGGCTTCCCCGATTTCTCCGCCCCCTCCCGCCGGATCGGCATCATCCGAGCCCACCTGGAGGAAGACGCCGGCAAACTCCTGCACGAGGCCCCCGGCGGCGGCGCCATCGACTGCACCCTCGCCGACTTCAACCGCGCCGGCGCGGCACTGCTGGAGATCGTCACCCAGCCCGACTTCACATCCGCCGACGATGTCGTCCTCTTCGCCAAGCTCCTCCGAACTACCTGCCGCTTCCTGGGCGTCACCCACGGCGTGATGCAGCGGGGCCACATGCGCTTCGAGCCCAACATCAACTGCATCCTCACACTCGACGACGGCCACACCATCGCCACGCCGATCGTTGAAGTGAAGAACCTCAACTCCTTCAAGAGCCTCCGCGGGGCCATCGAACACGAACTCGCCGAGCAACCCAAACGCTGGCTCGCCGACCGCCGCGTCATGGGCCCGGGCATGAAGACCACCCGCGGCTGGGACGATGTCCGCAACATCACCTTCACCCAGCGCGAAAAGGAAGACGCCCACGACTACCGCTACTTCCCCGACCCCGACCTGCCCCCGGTCAAGGTAGATCAACCCTGGCTTGACCTGGTGACCGCCCGCATCCCCGAGTTGCCGCTGCCGCGCCTGCGCCGCTACGTGAAGGACTTTGACCTCAAGGCCAAGGAAGCTTCGACGCTCGTCGAGGAGCGCACCACCAGCGACGCCTACGAAACCATGATCGACGCGCTCGTGCAACTGGGTATCGAACGCGACCGCGCCGGCAAGATCGCCGCCAACATGATCCTCCAGCAAGCCTCCAAGCGCGCCAACGAGCGCGGCGTGCAGATCCACGAACTCGCCGTGTCACCCCTGCGCCTCGCCGCACTCGCCGCACTGCGCGAGAACAGCCGCGTCAACAACCAGGCCCTCGATCTGCTCTTTGACCATCTCGGCCTCTCCGCCGCGGCCGAAACCCCCGCCGCGGCTCTCGCCCATGTCGAATCCCTCGCCGCCGCCCGAGGCGCCCTCATCGTGCGAGACGACGCCGCGATGGCCGGCTGGATCGATCAGGTCATCGCCGCCAACCCCAAGGTCGCCGAAGATGTCCGCTCCGGCAAGGTGCAGGCCGTCGGTCGCCTCGTCGGCGAAGTCATGAAGCTCGCCGCGGGAAAGGCCGACGCCAAGACCGTGCGTGAAGAGATGCTCAAGAAGCTCGGCGCAGGCTGACGCGCCGGACAACCTCTAGAACGCGAACGACATCTCCGCGCCCAGGATCGGGCCGTTGACGATCATGTCCCACGTGAAATCGCCGTTGGTGTAGTCCTGCCCGATGGCGCGGTAACCGCCGAACGCCGCGATGCTCCACGTCTCAAAGTCCCAGCGATACCCCACCAGCGCCGCCGCCTGCCACGAGAACTGGGAGCCGGAAACGCCGAACCCTCCCACGTCGCCGCGGAGTTCCATCGCCCAGTGATCCGACAGATCCAACCTGACCCTCGTGCCGACGAACGGCTCGGCCCACGATTTCGAGTCGCTGCGCTCCCGCGTCTGGCCCGGATTCAGCACCTCGCCGCCCGGCAGAGTGATGGTCGCCGATGTCGTCAGTTCTGCCGAAACATCGGCGCTCGTGATGCGGCCGCCCACGAACGCGTCCCACGAGAACCGACGCTTCGACGCCGCGTCATCCACCATCGGCGCATCCACGATCCGGTACCCCGTGAACAACTCGAACCAACCGGACTCGATGTCCAGGTTGCCATCAACTGTCCCGTTGCGGCCGAAGCCCCGGTCCTTCGAGGCCTTGGCCATCGTCCACGCCCCATCGATCTGCCACACCAGCCGCTCGTACTGGATATCCACCGCGCCCATCAGACCGAACACACTATCCGTCTTGTCAAGGATGTCGACGAACGAGGTGGAGGTATGCAACTCAACGCCCCTGACGGTGATGTCACCATCAAAGCCGGGCAGCCAGAAGTACGGCGCGATGCCGACATTGACCTTTTCGTCCTCCTTGACCTGGAAGCCGCCCTCCGCGCTGTGCGCTGCCGCGTCGCCCGCCGCCCCCGACGCTTCTGTCTTGGCCGCTTCCGCCTGCGGTGCCTCGGCGGGCGCCTGCGCCCACGCCAACCCGGCACACAACACCATCACCAGCGCAGACACACACGTAGTTGCAGCAATCTTCATGGTCTGATCCTCTTGCGGCGCCCCGCACACTTCACATCCGATCGGCCAAGCCGTTGCGTCCTTCGTCGCGGCAGCTCCCGGCAACATTCACAAGCCTAGACACCACGATCGAATCCGCGGAGCCGCCCACCTCACACCCCATCAAAGTTTGAATCGCTCCAGATTCTCCGTCCGGCCCCGTAGTACCATCCCCTCTATGCCCACCCGCACTCCTTCCCGCCCCGGCGCCCGCAAGCCCGCCTCCAAAAAGCCCGCCGCGCCCAAATCAGCCAAAGCCGCCAACCCCTTCCCCGGCCGCATCGCACGCCTCCGGGCCCAGTTCAACAACGAGCGCATCAGCCATCTGCTCGTCACCAACCCCCTGGACGTCGCCTATCTCACCGGCTTCCACGGCGGGGACTCCTACCTCTTCCTCTCCCCCGACTCCGCCACCATCATCAGCGACTTCCGCTACCAGGAGGAACTCGCCCCCATCTCCAAGCTCGCCGAGATCTTCATCCGCAAGGGCTCCATCGTCGACGCCGTCGCGCAGGTCTGCAACCGCGCCCGCGCCAAGCAGATCGGCCTCCAGGCCGACCACATCACCATCGGTGAGTGCGAATCGCTCGTCAAGGCATTGGGCTTCACCGGCCCTTCCCGCGTCGTCATGACCCACGGCCTCGTCGCCGCCATGCGCACCATCAAGGACGATTCAGAGATCGCCCTCATCACCAAGGCCCTGGACATCCAGCAGGAAGCCTTGGAAGCCGTGCTCCCCCACATCAAGCCCGGCATGACCGAGATGGAGATCGCCGCACGCATCGAGTTTGAGATGAAGTCCCGCGGCTCCAGCCAGCCCGGCTTCCAGACCATCGTCGCCGCCGAGCCCTACGGCTCTCTCCCCCATTACCGCCCCGGCCCCGCCAAGGTCGCCAGGAACCGCTCCGTCCTCATCGACTGGGGCTCCATCTACCACGGCTACCACGGCGACATGACCCGCACCTTCGCCCTGGGAAAGTGGCCCGCCAAGATCAAGGAAATCTACAACATCGTCCTCGACGCCCACAACCTCGCGGCCCAGGCCATCATGCCCGGCAAGACCACCAAGGAAATCGACGCCGTCGCCCGCGACTACATAACCAAGCACGGCTACGGCGAACAATTCGGCCACGGCCTGGGCCACGGCATCGGCTTCAACGGCCACGAAGAGCCCCGCCTCAGCCACATGCTCGCAGCGACCGAGCTCAAGGTCGGCCAGGTCGTCACCGTCGAGCCCGGCATTTACCTCCCCGGCGTCGGCGGCGTGCGCATCGAAGATTGCTTCCTCATCACCCCCAAAGGCGCCAAGAACCTGTGCACCATGCCCAAGACCCTGGAATGGTCCACGCTCTGACAGGCCTCACGCCCGCCGCGACATCATCCGTCCCCCCGCCACCACCATCCGGATCGGATCATCCCCGATCGCGTGCGCCAGGTCGCGTTCGTCCGTTGACCTCAGCATGAGCAGGTCCCCCCGCGCCCCCGGCACGATCGCCCCGCGCGAATCGTCCCCCAACAGGCACGCCGGGTTGATCGTCGCTGCGACGATCGCCTCGCGCGGCGTGAGCCCGCAGAACCGCACCGCCAGCGCGATGGCCAGCGGCATCGACAGGCTCGGTGCGCTCCCCGGGTTGAAGTTGCTCGCGATGCATACCGCGCCCCCCGCATCCGCCACGCGCCGCAGGTCCGCGTACCGCCCGTCGGCCATGTGCAGCCCGCAGTACGGCAGCCCCACCGCGAACGTGTCCGACTGCGCGAGGTACTCCAGGTCCTCCGGCGTGCTCGCCTCCAGGTGGTCCACGCTCCGCGCACCCAGCTTCACGGCCTCGCGCAGCATCCCCAGCGAGTTGAACTGGTCCGCGTGCACCCGCACCGGGTGCCCAAGGTGCTGCGCCGCCCGCAGCAGTTTCAGCGTCTGTTCCACGCTCCACGCACCCTGCTCGCAGAACGCGTCCACCGCCGCCCCCGGCAGCAGCGCGTGCACCGCGGGCAGCGTCTCTTCGATCGTCCGCTCCACGAACCCCGGCACCGAGTTGTCGATGGCATGCCCCAGCAGCGCCGTGGGCACGATCCCGATCGGCGACATCCCTTGGCTCGCCACAATCGCCCGCAGCATCTTCAGTTCGTGCTCCTTCGTCAGCCCGTACCCGCTCTTGACCTCCATCAGGCAGGTGCCGTGCGATCTCGCAACGCCCGCGTGCTCCGCGACGATCTCCGCCAGCGTGCGTTCCTTCTCCTCACGCACGCTCCGCACCGTCGACATGATGCCCCCGCCGGAGGCGAGAATCTCCAGGTACGGCTCGCCCGCGATCCGCCGGCACCACTCATCCAGCCGATCGCCGCACCAGCACGCGTGCGTGTGACAATCAACGAACGCCGGCATCACCACCGCGCCCCGTGCGTCCACCGTGTACACACCCTCCAGGTCCGGCCCCTCCTCCTCCGCTCGCCACACCTTCTCGACCCGCCCATCCCTGATCAGCACCCCGCCCCGCGGGATGATGCCCAGGTCGCCCATCCCCATGCCGCGCCGGGGCCGGCGACCCGCCATCGTGAGCAGCCGCGCATCGGTGATCGCCAGGCAATCGTGCTTCATCAGGCGTACCTCGATGCGTTGAAGGCCCCCGGCCGCTCCCGGTGCGCCAGCCCCCGCAGAAACGTCAGGAACATGTGCGCCGCCACCCGCGCCGTGCGCTCCTGCGCATCGTGCGGCGGCGACAACTCCATGATGTCAAAGCACACCACCGAGGGGCACCTCCCCGCCGCCAGCACCATCGATTCCACCTCCCGCGTCGACAGCCCCGCCGGGTTCATGGCGCTCACCCCCGGCGCCGCCGACGCGTCCAGCACGTCCAGGTCCAGGCTCACGAACCGCCGCGAGTCCGCACCCGCGGCCGGCGGAAACACCGCCCCCGCCCCGCGCTGGCCCACGTGCGCATCGAACCACTCGGTGTGCTCGCGGCTGTTCACCAACGCCGACGGCCCGATCGTGCAACGCAGACACATTTGCAATCCTCAACCAGCCTGCGGAACATCGCACTCCCCGCTATCGCTATCCAGGTGCGCATCGAAGTACACGTCCTCGAACCGCGCGTGCGCCGACCTTGCTCGCTCCTCCTGCACCACCCCCCGAACAAACGCGTACGTCAGATCGTGCCCGCCGCCGATCCCCACCGGCAGCATCCCCATCGCGACAATCGCCCGCACCGCCCCCGTCACGCGCCGGTGCGTCTCCGTGAGCGCCGGCGCGTCATCTCCCTCCGCCGCAACCACGTCCCCCGCGTCGAACACTCTGGGATAATCAAACCCCTCCGGCGCCGCCACCCCGTACTTCGCCAGCGCCTCCCGAAACGCCCGCGGCCCCTGCGCCGCCCCGGGACGCCCGGAGTTGAGCCGCACCCCCAGGTCATCGGGCATCCCCAGCAGCGCCACGCGGCAGTTCTCAGGCCTGTCCGCGATCCCCCGCGCAAACCGCCGCGAACTGATGTCCGCGGGCCACGAGTACGGCGTGCAGTTGGGGATCGGCCACGGCATGGCGGATTATTCCACGGCGGCGCGTGCCGCGGCGCGGGCGGCCAACAATCAACCACACGAATGGCAAAAGAACGCACAGAACTTCAAGTCCAGTCCGAGCGGGTCATCTTGGCGGCCGTCTGGCTCCCCGAGGGCGGGCATGACCCCCAGGACCCCTTCGGCGAACTGCGATCACTCGCCGAACAGGCCGGCGCCACGGTGGTGGGCGAAATCTCCCAGCGCCTCGAGCGCCCCGTCGCCGCCACGTACATGGGCAGCGGCAAGGTGCAGGAGCTCAAGGCCCTGTGCGAGGAGCTCTCCGCCAACACCGTGATCTTCGATCACGACCTCTCCCCCAAGCAGATCGGCAACCTCGAGAAGGAGACCCTCCGCAAGATCGTCGACCGCAGCGAACTCATCCTCGACATCTTCGCCAGCCGCGCCGCCACCTCCGAGGCCAAGCTCCAGGTCGAACTCGCCCAGCTCGAGTACACCGCCCCCCGACTCAAGGCCATGTGGAGCCACCTGGAACGCATCTCCGGCGGCATCGGCTCCCGCGGCCCCGGCGAGCAGCAGTTGGAAATCGACCGCCGCCTCATCGCCGCCAGAAAGCTCGACCTCCAGCGCGAACTCCAGCAGATCCAGGCCCGCAAACGCCGCGAGGTCGCCGCCCGCAAGAGCAAGCACTTCACCGTCGGCATCGTCGGGTACACCAACGCCGGCAAATCCACCCTCTTCAACACCCTGACCAGCGGCGGCGCCTACGCCGACAACCGCCTCTTCGCCACCCTCATGACCCGCACCCGCGAGTGGCCCCTGGGCGGCGGCGTCAACGCCATGCTCTCCGACACCGTCGGCTTCGTCCGCGACATCCCCCACCACCTCGTCGCCTCCTTCCGCGCCACCCTCGAAGAAGCCACCCACGCCGACCTGCTCTTCATCGTCCTGGACGTTTCCGACCCCGCGGCGGAACTCCAGTACAAAGTGGTCACCACCGTGCTCGACGAACTCGAAGAAGAACTCCGCGAAAGCCTGCACGACGAAGACAAGTACTGGTCTCCCCCCAAGCGCATCCTGCTGCTCAACAAGGTCGACCGCCTCCGCGACGCCTCCGAAATCCTCGTCTGGCAGCGCAAGGTGCCCGGGAGCCTGCCCATCAGCGCCATCGGCGGCGATGACTCCCGCAACGGCCTGCCCCAACTCGCCGCCCTCGCCCGCGCCGCCGCCCTCGGCGACATCGGCGAGTTCGACGTCACCGTCCCCCTCAGCGATTCCAAGACCATCCACCTCATCGAATCCCGTGGAGAGGTGGTCGACCGAACATATACCGATTCAACGGTGCGGCTGCGGGCCAAAATCGGCCGCCGTCAGTTGGCCCAGATGCGCTCCGCCGGCGCCCAACTTCAGTTGGCCACCCCGGAAGGCGAAGAAGTGGTTCTGGAAGCCCTGCCCGGCCAACCACCCCCCAAATCCGGATGGACTTCGGAACGGAGTGGACAACCGCCGCTGGCTACGCCATAATTAAGGCCGCGGAAATCGCGGCGACCGCCACTTTAGCTCAGCGGTAGAGCGATGCTTTCGTAAAGCATAGGTCCAGGGTTCAAATCCCTGAAGTGGCTTTGGGTTTCCTCAGTAATTCACGAGGCAAACCAATCCCCAGCCACAAGCAATCGTTGATTCCATCCGCATTCGGGGCGGGGTGTGGCACCGTCTCCTTCCCGCCCACCGCTGCTGCCGTGACGGGCTGCAAGTGGCCGCCGATCCGCTCCCGGGGCTGTTAGCGTCCAGTTTGTCTTGAGCACACGCCCCGCATGGCAATCCGGATTGATTCGCTGCGCCGCCCCGACTTTTCGACAGCACACAGCACGTGCTTATCGGCGTTCCGGCCGCCGTTCGGTGGAACCACTCCGTTCCTCGGGCGTCCATTGTCGATGGAGAGTGGAATGGGCAACCCCGGTCGCCCCGGCTCGGTACCATTCTCCTGTCGGCGACCTTCTTTCGCAAGGATTCACGCATGGCGAACAACTCGGCTCAACTCGGGCGTCTGGCATTCTCCGCCGCCGCGGCTCTCTCGCTCTGCGGCGCTGCGCTCGGTCAGAGCACCCCCGCCGCGACGCCCCCCGCCCCGGTATCCTCTCAGCCCGTCGCCCGCAGCACCGGCATCCCCCAGCGCGACACGCTGATCAAGATGCAGCGCATGGTGACCATCACGTTCACCGACACCCGCATGGAAGACGCGATGAAGTTCCTCGCCGAGGTCACCGGCGCCGACATCGACGTGATGTGGGCCGACGATCAGAACACCTCCGGCCTCGACAAAGACAAGACCATCAACCTCAAGATCGAGAAGCGCACCGCCCTGGACACCCTTGAGAAGATCCTGGAGAAGGCCACCACCGACTCCACCGGAGCCGGCGGCAACACTTGGCAGCTCTCCGAATCCGGAACGCTCCAGGCCGGCCCCCGCGAGCGCCTCAACAAGTTCAAGCGCGTCGAGCTCTACTCCGTCAAGGACCTCCTCCTCGACATCCCCAACTACGCTGACGCACCACAGTTTGACCTCCAGAGCGTGCTGCAGAGCGCGGGCCAGGGCGGCGGCGGCAACCAGAGCCCCTTCCGCGAGACCGGCACGCAGAACCAGGGCCTCCAGACCAAGCCCCTGCAGGAACGCATCGACGACCTCATCAAGATCCTGACCGAACTCGTCGAGCCCGAGCAGTGGCAGGAAAACGGCGGCGACGGCGCCAGCATGCGGTACTACCAGGGCAGCCTGATCGTCAACGGCCCGGACTACGTCCACCGCCAGTTGGCCGGTTACCCCTACTGGTCCCAGCACGCCACCCGCGTCGCCTTCGTCAACAAGCGCCGCTATGTCACCCTCGGCGTCGACACAGCTCTCGCGGGCCTCAGCGGCATCGAGAACCAGCCCGTGACCATCCCGCCCAAGTAACTTCCGCTTCCAAAGTCCCTTCCTCTGAACGCCGCGGCACCGTGCCGCGGCATTTTTTTCGGCCCCGCATCACTTCGCCTTCGCCGCCGCGATCAGCGCCTCCGCCACCGCCTTGTCCTGCGCATCGGGCAACGCCGCCGCGGCCAGATCGATCGCCTCCTGCGAGTGCCCCCGTTGATCCATCGAAGCCCCCGCCAGCGCCACGTTCGCCAAGAACGCCGCACGCCGCGGGTGCTTCGGCGGCGCCAACGCCTCGCTTTCGCCCCACACCATCCCAAGAACTCCCCCCGCTCCCACCTCCACCCCAGCCGCCTTGGATTCCCCGGTGAGCCGCTCCAGCAACTTGAGCGTCGTGGGCAACTCGTCCACCTTGGCCACCATGAGCCGGATGCGCGCCGAAGCGAGCGCCCACCGTCTCCACTGCTCACCGTGCCCCGGCCAATCCGCGTAAGTCATCCGCAGAATCTTGGCCGCCTGCTCAGTCGCCCAGTTGAGATCATCGAACGTTGCCACGCACGCTTCGTACCCCTTCATCCCGTACCGCTCGGCCTCCTCGAACCGTTTGGCCTGCCGCATCGCGTCCGCCGCGCTCACCGCGCTGAACGCCCGCGCCGGGTGCCCCGGCGGAAACGTCCGCTCCGCCGCTTCGGGCAGGCCCGTCGCAATCGTGGCCGCTTCATCAATCCTCCCGGACTTTGAAAGCAGGTTCATCAGGTTGCTGCGGGCCGAGAGCGAACCCTCGTGATCCGGGCCGTACACCTTTTGTGTTCGCTCCGCCAGTTGCCGCGAAATCTCCAGCGCCGCGGCCATGTCCCCCTTGGCCATCTCGCTGCTCTGCAGCCACGTGAGCATGCTCATCATCGTGAAGTCGTCGTGCGCCGGCGCGTGCTCCGCCTGCGAGATCCCCTCCCGCAGCAGCGCGATCGCCTCGTCGTGCCGCCCCACCATCGAATACGTCGCCCCCACCACGTTGATCACCCCCACCAGCACCGGGTCTCCGGGCGCCAACGCGCGCCTTGCCCGCGCCATCGCGTCCTCGCCGATCCTGAGCGATCCCTCGTGGTCCTGCGTGCCGCGCGCCGCATCCGCCATGATCGACAACGCCTCGATGGTCTTGCCATCGTCCCTGCCGACCGCTTTCTCCAGGAGCGGCACCGCCAACTCCAACTGCGCGAAGCTCTCCTTGGGCTTGCCCAGCTTCATCAGCACCCGCGCCAGATCGCACCGCACCTCCGCCTCGACCGCCGGGTGTTCCGCGAACCGCTCGTGCAGCCCCTCCGCCGCGTGCGTCAGCACGTCCATCATCTTCACTTCATACCCCATCCGCTCGGGCGCCGCGGCCATCAGCAGCCCGTTGATCATGTACCCCCGCACCGCCGAACTCAGCTCCGCTTCCTTCGCCGCCCGCTCCCTCGCCCGCTGCGCCCCGATGAACAGCACCGTTCCCACGATCAACCCCGCGATCGCCGCCAGTACCGCCGCGCCCGACGCCACCACCAGCCCGCGGTTGCGCCGCGCGAACTTCGTCAGTTGATACGCCACCGTCGGCGCCCTGGCGAGAATCGGCTCGTTCCGAACGTACCTCCGGATGTCCTCCGCCATCGCCGCCGCCGTCGCGTACCGCTCTTCCTTGTTCTTCGCCATCGCCTTGCCGACGATCGTCGCCAGGTCGCGATCAATCCTGACCCCCGCCGCCGACCGCATCGACGCTGGCTCATCATCGCGGATGATCCGCGCCGCCTCCGCGATCGACTTCGTCAGCACGTCGTACGGCAGCCGCCCCGCCAGCAACTCGAACAGGATCACCCCGATCGCGTACACATCCGTCCGCATGTCGATCGCTTCCGGATCGCCCGCCAGTTGCTCCGGGCTCATGTACGCGATGGTCCCCACGACCAGCCCCTGCTCCGTCAGCGCTGTCTGCTGCCCGTCCGGCTCCAGCAGCCGCGCCACGCCGAAGTCCAGGATCTTGGGCTGCACGCCCGCCGCACCAGCCCGCGAATCCCCGCTCTCGCCCGACGCCTCATCGATCAGTATGTTTGATGGCTTCAGGTCCCGGTGAATCACCCCCCGCGTGTGCGCGTGCTGCACCGCGTCCGCGATCCTCGCCACCAGTTCCAGCCGCGCCGCCGGCGTCGGTTCCCTCGTTTGCACATACTCGTTCAGCCGCGGCCCGCGGATGTACTCCATCGCGAAGTACGACACGCTCCCGCCCGCCGTCGCCGCCGCGCCCGCGTCGTAGATCCGCGCAATGCCCGGATGCTCCAGCCGCCCAAGCACCCGGATCTCCCGCGAGAAGCGGCTGTCCAGCGACGCCGAGCCCGCACCCAATCCTCCACGCAGGATCTTGAGCGCCACCTCGCGGTCCGGACTCCGCTGCGTCGCCAGGTACACCAATCCCATCCCGCCCCGTCCGATCAGCCGCTCGATGCGGTACGGCCCGATCTGCCCGGGCAGAGCCGCCCCCGACCCTTCCGCCGAAAGCACCCGCCCCACCAACCCGCCCTCGGGCGTCAGTTCTTCGCCGGCCACATCCGCCGACGCAAGCAACTCCTCCGCCGCAGCACGCACCGCCGCGACATCCCCGAACGCCTCCAACAACACCGCCCGCCGCTCTACGCCGCCCAGCACGTACGCCCGGTTGAACACTTCGCGCACCCGCGCAAACTGCGCGGCCGTCAACTCCGGTCGCCTGGAATCTCCCCCGCTCATCGCGCCAACTCCCGGTGCAGCCACGCGCGGATGAACTGGCTGTCCTGCTCCACCGCCCGCGGCGAAACGCCGGCCACCAGCGCCGTCTGCTCCACCGTCAGCCCCGCCAGAAACCTCAACTCAAACACCGTGCCGAGCCGCTCATCCATCTCCGTGAGCCGCGTGATCGTCTCGTCCAGCACCACCAGGTCCACACCGCTCCCCGGCGCCGCGACCCCCGCGCCCGCCAGCGAATCCAGCGACACCGGCCGCGCCCCGTCGCCCCGTCGCGCCGCGTTCTTCGCACGCGCGTGATCGATCAGCAGGTGCCGCATCACCTTCGCCGCGGCTTTGAAAAAATGACTCCGGTCCGTCCACGTCCTTCCGGGCGCATCCAGCATCCGCGCGCACATCTCGTTCACCAGCGCTGTGGGCTGCAGCGTGTGCCCCGGGTTCTCCTGCCCGAACAGGCTCGCGGCCATCGCCCGCAGATCTCCGTACGCCGCGTTGAGCAGTTCGCCCGTGGCGGTGTCCTCCCCGGCGCGAATCCGGTCGAGCAACTGCGTGACGTCATGACGCGTGTCTGAGTTCATCTGGTCCTATAAGCGGCACTGAATCCACGAGGCCGGCGCGGAACACATTTCTCGGAGAATCCGTGCGCCCAAGCCAGTGCCATTCCGCTGAAGATTGTACGGGGCGTCCCAAACCACCCCGGAACAAGTCAAATCGACCCCTATCGGGGCGAGTTGGGCTTGCGTTCGCCGATCCGCCGTCTCTCAGCAGCCAGTTCTCGAGCACAGGTTCCGGCTTCTTTCGTCACACGAGGGTCCACATGTTCCAGCGCTTAGTCATCATGCAAACAAATCAAGGTTCCCGTCACATCTCGGCGGTCCGGCTGCTCGCAACCCTCGTCGGCATCGCGGCGGGAGTTCAGGCCTCCCCCGCCCAGCACCCCGGCCACACCTCCGTTGCCTGCGATCCCAGCCTCCTCGTTCCGGACGAATGCAACGACGCGTCCGATCCCGCCGGCTGGAGCCTCCGCCCGGCGACCGCCCCGGATCACGCCTTCGCACGCTGCTTCTCCGAGGACAGCGTCCTGAGCCCGCAGGCCATTCAGGAATGGGAACGCAGGGCCCATCTCGGACAGAATCCCTACGCAGCCCGCTACTTCGCCGACGACACATGGAGTTGGAACCGTCTGCCCAACAGCCCCATCAACCTCACCTACAGCTACGCCGCAGACGACACACTCTGCGACATCGACGGCTCCTTCAAGCGCAGCACCCTGCTCCAATCGATGGACGCCAAGTTCGGCAGCCGCGAACTCTGGACCAGCTACATCCAGGCCTGCTTCGACTCGGTCTCCCGCATCTGCGGCGCCCGCTTCACACGCGTGAACTTCACCCCCGCCGGCGCGGACGACGGCGCCGCCTGGCCCTCCACCTCCGATTCGCCCGGCCGCCGCGGCGACATCCGCATCTGCGGCTCCACCATCGTCGACGACGTGCCGGGACTCAACACCCTCGCCTTCGCCTACTACCCCACCAGCAGCGGCGGGGGGGACATGTGCATCGACGTCTCCGAACGCTGGGACAACTACGCCGATGCCTACCGCTTCCTCCGCAACGTGTTCACCCACGAACTCGGCCACTCATTGGGTTTGAACCACGTCTGCCCCTTGCAGCACACCAAGCTCATGGAGCCCATCTACTCCTCGAGTTTCGACGCTCTCCAGCACGACGACATCCTGGCGCTCCAGTACCTCTACGGTGATCCGCAGGAGCCCGACAACAACGCGGCCCGCGCCACGGTCTTCATCGAGTCCCAGCCCAACACCAGCCTCGCATTCTTCACCTACGGCCAGGTCCCCAACACCGCCACCGCCAGCGTGCTCCCCGGCGATCAGGACTGGATCCGCTCCTCCCTCGCGGCCCAGATGCCCGTCACCTTCACCGCCACCCCAATGGGCGCCTCGTACGACTCCAGCCGTCAGGGCCCCCAGACGCCCGACAACAGCTCCGGATGCACCTCCGGAAACTTCGTCAACTCGCGGCTCCAATCCGGCCTGCGCGTCGAGATCCGCGGCGCCAGCGGCACCATCCTCGCCAGCGCACAAGGCGGGCCTGGCCAGCCCGTCACCGTCAGCGCCCAGGTCCCCGGCGGCAACTACTACTCGGTGGTCTCCCCCGTCTCCACTTCCTTCACCATGCCCCAGATGTACACGCTGACGCGCACCATCGGCGCACCCCAGCCCCCCATCAACAACCCCTGGTACGAGGGAATCCTGCTCGGCCAACTCCCCTACGGCATGACCATCAGCGGCACCACGTTCGGCGCCACCACCGACGGCAGCGCCCTGATCGAGCCGGGCGGAAACATCGGCACCCAGGACGTCTACTACAACTTCAACCCCTGGGACGGCCCCGGCCGCATGCGCGTCACCGTCACCGGCGGCGCCAACGTCGTCTCCGTCCACCGCTTGGTCAACAGCGCCCCCTCGCCCTCGAACCAGTGGACGCCCATCAACGCCAACGGCGGCGCGAACGGCGTCGTCGACGTCAACATCACCGAAATCGTCCCCTGCATCATCCGCGTCGCCGTCGCTCCCGGCGGCACACCCGGCCCCCACACCGTCTCCGTCAGGTACATCGACGGCCCGACCAACGACACCTGCCTCACGCCCGTCGACATCACCTCCGGGGCGTACAACGGCACCACCATCTACGCCCGCCCCGAGCCCTCTCCCTACCCCTCCTCCTGCACCACCGACACGTTCACGCTGCCCTGGGGCGCGTGGTACCGCTTCGTCGCCACCACGCAGGGCACCCTCTCCCTGAGCGTCTGCAACGCCAACAACACCATCCTCGGCGTGTACCAGGGCTGCCCCGCCGGCGGCGGCATCCTGGTGGCCTGCAACGACAACGCCCCCTCCTGCGGCAACGGCGGCTCGGCCATCTCGCTCCCCGTCGTCGCCGGACAGGAGTACCTCGTCCGCGTCTCGCACTTCCAGAACCTCTCCGGCAACTTCACGCTCAACGTCGCCTTCAACCGCGACGGCGAATCCTGCCCCATCGCCGTCCCGATCTCGGCGGGCGACACCGCCTTCTCCAACGCGGGCTACGCCACCGACGAAACCTCCTGCTACGCCGGCTCCAACCGCTGGTACCTCTACACCGCCTCCGGCTATTCCACCGTCAACGTCAACACCTGCAACGGCACCGACTACGACTCTTCGATCTCCGCCTGGAACGCCTGCCCCTCCGCCGGCGGCACGCTCCTGGCCTGCAACGACGACTGGTGCGGCCTGCAGTCCTCCATCTCCTTCCAGAGTTACCCCGGCCAGCAGTTCTACATCGCCGTCGGCGGCTACGCCGGGTACACCGGCTCCGGCATCATCAACATCTCCGAAACCCCCATCCCCGGCGAAGTCTGCTCCACCCCCATCCTCGTCACCGACGGCTCGTACCCCTTCAGCACGCTCGGCCACTACACCGACGGCCCCGCCGAGCCCAACTGCAACTTCTGCTGCAGCGATCCGCAGGTCCACGGCGATCTCTGGTACCTCTACTTCGCCACCGCCACCGGCACCCTCCACGCCTCCACCTGCGGCTCCGACTACGACTCCAAGATGACCGCCTACGCCTCCTGCCCCACCGGCGACGGACAGGCCATCGCCTGCGCCGACGATGAGTGCGGCGTCCAGGCCGTGCTCACCATGCCCGTCGTCGAAGGCACGCCGTACCTCATCCGCCTCGGCGGTTACGGCGGCTGGACCGGCACCGGCACCCTGGTCATCTCCGTCGCCCTCCCCTGCCCCGCCGACTTCAACCAGGACGGCGGCATCGACGGCGCCGATGTCGAGTTCTTCTTCGCCGCCTGGGGCGCCGGCGACACCTCCGCCGATGTCAACGCCGACGGCGGCATCGACGGCGCCGACGTCGAGTTCTTCTTCGCCCAGTGGGAAACCGGCGCCTGCTGATCACCGCACTCACCCAACAAACAAGGCCCGCGGCGGCCAACGCCGCGGGCCTTTTCAATTCAAACCATCAGTACGCCGCTTGAACTCGGTCCTCCCCCCGAATCCCGTTTCCCGAGTCCCTCTTCCTCACTCACTCCTTCGCGTACCGCTTCGCCGTGCCCGTGCTCTCCAGCGCCGGTCCCAGCCGCTCCAGGGCGTGGGCATACGCCCCGATCCGCATCCCGATCCCGTGCTTCTTCGCCAGGTCGAACACCGCGCTGAACTCGCGCCGCATGTACAGCGCCAGCCGCTCGCGGACCTCCTCCGCCGTCCAGTAGAAGCCCATCTTGTTCTGCGTCCACTCGAAGTAGCTCACCGTCACGCCGCCCGAGTTGGCCAGAATGTCCGGGATCACCATCACGCCCCGTCGTTCCAGCATCCCGTCGGCCTGCACCGTCACCGGCCCGTTCGCCAGTTCCAGGATCACCTTGGCCTTGATGCGGTTGGCGTTCTCCTCGGTGATCACGTTCTCCACCGCCGCCGGCACCAGCATGTCAACGTCCAGCTCGAGCAGCTCCGCGTTCGTGATCTTCTTCGTGCCCGCCCCGCACAGCGACGGATCGGGCAGCAGCCCCGGCTTGTGCTCGGCCTTGAGCATCGCCGCGATGTCCAGCCCCGCCGCGTTGTACAGCGCGCCGTTCGAATCGCTCACGCCCACCACCTGGTAGCCGTCCGCGTGCGCCAGCCGCGCGAAGTTCTCGCCCGCGTTCCCGAACCCCTGCACGGCGATCCGCCGCGCCTGCTTCTTGTTGTCCCAGCCCAGCTTCACCTCGAGTTCCTTCAGAATGAAGAACCCGCCCCGCGCCGTCGCGTCGTCGCGTCCCAGGCTCCCGCCCATCGCCACCGGCTTGCCGGTGATCACACCCGGCTCGCGCCGCCCCACCACGTTGCTGTACTCATCGGCCATCCACGCCATGATCAGCCCGTTGGTGTTCACGTCCGGCGCGGGCACGTCCACGTCCGTGCCGATCGCCCACGCGATCGCCCGGATGTACCCGCGGCTCAGCCGCTCGCGCTCCGCCATCGACAGCTCGAAAGGATTGACAACCACCCCGCCCTTGCCCCCGCCGAACGGCAGCCCCGCCACCGCGCACTTGAACGTCATCCAGAACGCCAGCGCCTTGACCTCGCTGGGCGTCACGTCCTGATGGAACCGGATCCCGCCCTTCGCCGGCCCGCGCGTGTCGTCGTACTTGCACCGGTAGCCCGTGAAGATCCGCAGGCTCCCGTTGTCCATCCGCACAGGGATGGACACCTCCAGGAACTGCTTGGGCTGCCTCAGACGCAGCAGTGTTTCAGGATCGACCTTGGCGTACTGCGCCGCCAGATCGAGACGCTTGAGTGCGTCGGCAAAGACGTCGTTGTGTGGAGTAGACATGGCAAAAGGGTAGTGCCGGCGATCCACCATGTCGCGGTTTTTCTCGGCTGAAACCGATTACAAACTCCACTGCGACCGCAGGCCGCGCGGCTTGACAATGCCGGCGGCGTGGGGGCAGGAACCCTCCTTCCTGTCCGCCCCGGGCGCGCGGGTAACATCGTCGGCATGAAGATCGCCCTCGCCCAGATCGCCCCCGTGTTCCTCGACCGCGCCGCCACCATCGCGAAAATCGGCGACTGGGTCGCCAGCGCCGCCGACGCCGGCTGCTCCCTGGTGTGTTTCGGTGAAGCGCTCGCGCCCGGGTACCCCTTCTGGCTGTCGCGGCTGCACGGCGCGTCTTTCAACAACCCGCAGCTCAAGCGCTGGCACGCCGCGTACGTCCAGGCGGCGGTCTGCATCGAGGAGGGCCACCTCCAGCCCGTGTGCGCCGCCGCGAAACGTCGCAACATCGCCGTGGTCGTCGGGATCATCGAGCGACCGCACGACCGGGGCGGGCACAGCCTGTTCTGCTCGCGCGTCTTCATCGGGACGGACGGACAGGTTCTGTCGGTGCACCGCAAACTGATGCCCACCTACGAGGAGCGTCTGGCCTGGGGCGCGGGCGACGGTGCAGGCCTGTGCGTGCACCGCGTCGGCCCGTTCACCGTCGGCGCACTCAACTGCTGGGAGAACTGGATGCCGCTGGCCCGGGCCGCGCTCTACGCGCAGGGCGAGGACCTGCACGTCATGATCTGGCCCGGCTCCGTGAACCTCACCCGCGATCTCACCCGCTTCGTCGCGCTCGAATCACGCTCGTTCGTCGCGTCCGTGGGCGCGATCCTCCGCGAATCAGACCTGCCCGCCCACCTCCCCGACCGCGATGCCCTCTGCCACAAGGGCGAACTGATCTACAACGGCGGATCGTGCATCGCGGGGCCGGACGGATCTTGGATCGTTGAACCGCAGGCGGGCGGAGAGCACCTCTTGACGGCAACCCTCGACATCCACCGCGTGCTCGAGGAGCGGCAGAACTTCGACGCCGCGGGCCACTACAGCCGACCGGACGTCCTGCGGCTGGGCGTCGACCGCCGCCGCCACCGCGCGGCGGACCTGAACGACTGATCGCGGGCCTACACGATCTGAACCCCGACGCGCGGCGACGGTCCCTTCCACTTCCCCTCGCTCGACGCCACCGTCGCACCCCCGCTCGTCACCCGCCACGTCGTCAACCGATACTCCCCGCGCTCGAACTCCCACCCGTCATCCGCATCTTCATACAGCGCGCCTTCCGCCGCTCCATCCTTCAGCGCCGCCACCAGCGTGATCTCGTTCGGTCCCGGCTCATCCGTGTACTGCTTCGCCGGCCCCACCGGCACCGCCGCGCCCGGACGCAGATACAGGTCCGGCAACGCCTCATCCCCCGCCGACGCGATCTCGAACTTCCGCCACGGCAGCGCAGGCGCCCCCGGCCGCTCGCCCGGCTTCACCGCGCACTGCACCAGGATGTCCGGCCCCAGCAGGAACGCATCATCGATCGCCCTGAGCTCCCGCCGCGTCGGATCGGCGAAGAACACCGGCCGCACTACCGGCTCGCCCGTCACCGCCGCGTTGCGGAAGCACGTGTAGAGGTACGGCAACAGCCGATACCGCCGCTCCAGCGCCAGCCTGCACGATCGCTCGCACGCCTCGCCGAACACCCACGGCTCGTGGGGCTGAGTCGTCTTCTCCGAGTGCGCCCGCGCAAAGGGCAGCAGCGCGCCGATGCCCATCCACCGCGCGAACAGCGCGCCGTCCGCATCGCCGATGAACCCGCCGATGTCCGGCCCCACGAACGGCTGCCCGCACAGCCCCATGTTGAGCGCCATGGGGATCGACCAGCGCAGGTGCCGCCAGTCGCTGCGGTTGTCGCCGGTCCACGTCGCCGCGTACCGGTGCCCGCCCAGGAAGTTGGCCCTCGTCAGCACGAACGGCCGCTTCCCGGGCACCGCCGCGAGCACGCCCTCGCGCGTCGCACGCACCATCTGCATCCCGTAGATATTGTGATACCGCGCGTGGTCGCCCGGGCCGCCCAGCTCCGCGTCCGCCTCGTGCCGGTTGCTCACCGGCATCGTTTTCTCAACGCCCCCGAACACCGCCGGCTCGTTCATGTCGTTCCACACGCCGTCCATGCCGTTGGCGAAGAACTCCGTGTACAAGCCCGCCCACCACCGCCGCGTCGCTTCCCGTGTGAAGTCGGGGAACGCGCAGTCCCCCGGCCACACCTCGCCGTGATATTCCTGGCCCTTCGCCGTCTTGATGAAGTGCCCGCCCGCGCGTGCCTCCGCGTACACCCGGTACGCCGGATCAACCTTCACCCCCGGGTCGATCATGTACACCGTGCGGAACCCCATCTCCCGCAGGTCCGCGTTCAGCGCCGCCGGGTCGGGGAACTTCTCGCGATCAAACGTGAAGACCCGAAACCCGTCCATGTAGTCAATATCAAGCCACAGCACGTCGCACGGAATACGCCGCTCGCGGAACTCCGCCGCCACCTCGCGCACCCGCCCCTCCGGCTCGTAGCTCCAGCGGCACTGCTGATACCCCAGCGCCCACTTGGGCGGCATCGGCATCCTGCCCGTCAGGTCGCTCAGCGCCCGCACCACGCCCATCGCGTCCGCCCGCTCGATCACCGTCACCGCCGGGCTGGGCCCGTGCACCACCGCCCGCACGCCCCGGCGCAGATCGATGTCGCACCGGTACGTCGTCTCGATGATGATCCCCACCGCCGACCCGTCCTCCCGCACGCACAGCACGAACGGGTGCGACTGGTACAGGTGCCGGCTGCCGTCGTGGTAATCAAAGTTGTCGTTGTTCCACAGCGTCTTGACGATGCCGTTGCGCAGCAGCGGCCCCGCCTGCTCGCCCGTGCCGTACAGCGACACGCCCGCCGCCATCGCCACCTCCACCACCGCCCTCCGCCCCAACTTCGCAAACCGCGGCCGCACCCGCCACCCCGTCGGCAACTTCCCGCGCTCCCGCGGCGTCTCCACGTACGCCGGGAACAGCGGCAGCGCCGCGCCCGCGAACGCCGGATCGCGGAACCGCGCAACGTCGTTCCCGATCAGCACGGCATTGCGATCGGTGCGCCACGCGGCAGTTTGTGACTGAAAATCGCCCAATGTCAATCCTCGTTTGGAAGGGAGAGAGGGTAGTAGTTGTTGCCGAGGAATTCAGGCCCGATGCGCCAGTACTTTCACCACTTTGTGCACTTCCCCCCGAAACTCAGGGCCCCAAAACCCCAAGACCTCATACCCTCACCGGTCGCGTTCAGATGAAAACGTTTCATGGAGATTCAACTCATGTCTAGGTTCCCCATCCGTTCGGCAGTCCACGCCGCAGGCGTCGCCGCGGCCCTCTTTTTCACCGCCGGAGCGCTCGGCGGCTGCGTCGTCGTCATCGGTGACGACATGGATATGGAATACGCCGAACCGACCGTCAAGGCGACCCGCTCGCAGAACATCGCCCACGTTGAGGACAAGCCCGTCGATGTCGCAACCGAGAACGGCAGCGTGAGCATCAAGAAGACCGACGCCAAGGAAGTCAAGATCATCACCCACCTGCAGGCCCAGACGCAGGAGCGCCTCGACAAGACAGTCGTCTCCGCCTCCCGCCATTCCGACGGCACCCTCCAGATCAAGGTCATCTGGCCCGACGGCAAGCGCAAGACCAGCGAAGGCGCCTCCTTCGAGATCGAAACCCCCGGCTTCATCGGCGTCAAGGTCTCCTCCTCCAACGGCGCTATCAGCCTCGCCGACCTCAAGGGCGACGCCACGCTCGATACCTCCAACGGCGCCATCAGCGTCAAGAACCACGACGGCGCCGTCAAGGCCGATACCAGCAACGGCGGCATCGACCTCGCCAACGTCATGGGCGCTTCCGCCGATTCCTCCAACGGCCCCATCACCATCGCGCTCAACCCCAAGGCCGCCGGCCCCGTCAAGGCCGACACCAGCAACGGCCCCATCCGCCTCAAGGTCGGTTCCGCCTTCGCCGGCGCCGTCAACGCCGAAACCAGCAACGGCGTCATCACCAACACCAGCCCCCGCGGCGTCCCCTCCCCCAAGAACCGCAAGACCGAAGCCTCCTTCCAGTTCGGCGAGGGCGGCAAGAAGTCCACCCTCAGCACCAGCAACGGATCGATCGACATCTCCGATGCGACGTGATCGAATCTCCGCGGCAGCCCAACTCAGTTCATGATCGCTCCCAAAGAGCCCGCCCCCGCGGGCTCTTTTCGTTGCGGCCCCCGAGCACGCGCCGCTCTACCGTGTTCGCATGGCCACCCCCCAGAAGATCACCCCATTCCTCTGGTTCAATGACAACGCCGAACAGGCGGTCGCCATCTACACCTCCGTCTTCAAGAACTCCCGCACTCTCTCGGTGTTGCGCTACACGCAGGACACCCATCGCCCCAAGGGCAGCGTCATGACCATCGACTTCGAGCTCGACGGCCAGCGCTTCACCGCACTCAACGGCGGCCCACACTACACAATCAACGAAGCGATCTCCTTCGTCGTCCGCTGCGACTCGCAGTCAGAAATCGATGAGTACTGGGACAAGTTGACCGCCGACGGCGGCACGCCAGTCCAGTGCGGGTGGCTCAAGGACCGCTTCGGCGTCTCGTGGCAGGTCGTCCCCGCCAACATCGGCGCACTGCTCACCCACCCCGTCAACGGCGCGCGGGTCACGCAAGCCCTGCTTCAAATGATCAAGCTCGACCTCAACGTCCTCACCGCCGCGGCGGAAGGCCGCTAGCGCCACGCGTCCACAAACCAGTACAAACGTGCGGCCAAGGCGTGTTGAGGCCGGCACCTGCGGCCGCTGAATACAAAGCACAACGCCGAAGGAGACACTCGGTCCGTCCGATCCGTATGAGTTCCGGTGCGGCGGGCGCCCAAAGTCAACCGTTCCAAAGTCCCCCCTCGGGACCCCGGCAGGCCTTGGTTCGCTTCTCGGACGTTCAAGCTGGCGCAACAGGTTCATGGCGTACCTCGAGCAGAATGTGAACTTGCAGGTGCCATCGACTCGACCTTCGCTGGCGTGCTGGCAAACGTATATGGAACTTCGCCCGCGATGGCGGGAGGTCGCGGCTCCATTGATCTCTCATCCCGGAGGGTCTGGAATCCGCCGCAAATTGAGTTGTGCGAGGGTCCCGCCATCTGTACACTGAGCTTCTGGAGCATCGCGGTGCGTCGTTCTCCGGAGATATATATGTCAAAAGGCTCTTTCGTTCGGACACTTTGCCCGTCAGTGTTTCCGCGTCGGATCTGGGTTGTATTCGCCGCCGCGGCGCAGGCAACGGCGCTTTCAGCCGCCCACGCGCAATGCAGCTACGTCGCCGAGGTTCTCGCGGACTCACCCATGGTGTACTACCGCTTCGAAGAACCAACCGGTCCGGTCGCATTTGACAGTTCGGGACACGATCGTTCAGGCACCTACGTTGGCGGAGTAACGCTGAACAGCCCGGGCATCGAGGACGGGAGTTCGCGCGCGGCCTGCTTCAACGGAAGCAACAGCTACGTCGACATTTCCAACCCGATTTTCGCTCAGTCTCGTGCGGCGATAACGGTTGAGGCGTGGGTGAATATGACGCAGCCCACCAGCGACTTCGCCGCCATTGTGAGTTCACGGGTTTCGGGACAATGGTTCCACTTTCAACTCTTCTCCGCCGGCAACATCACGGTCTACACGAACACCGGCACCATCCTGCTGCCCATCATCCCGCAATGGTCAGACGGAATCTGGCACCACGTGGCGCTGGTTGCATCATCCGGATCGACCCGACTGTTTGTTGACGGAGCGCAGTTTGGCGCGACCTTTACCAACACCTTCAGTTCGATTACCCCTTCCAGCGGCGTGATGAGTATCGCCCGCGGATTCCAGGACCGCCGCTTTCTCAGGGGCTGCGTCGACGAGGTGGCCGTTTACGACAGGGCGTTATCGCCGGACCGAATCGCATCGCACTATTCAGCAGGAATCAGGGGCTTGGAAGTAACCTCCCAGCCGCGGCCCCTCAATGTCTGTACCACGGCCGAGGCCGCCTTCTCGGTCACAGCCGCGGGGGTAGGCTCATTGTCGTATCAATGGCAGGTCGCCGACGGCGCCCTCGGCTGGCGGAATCTCGAGGACGGACCTCTCACGCTCGGAGGCATGCCGACCTGCGCGGCGGTCTCCGGTTCGCGCGAGAACACCATGGTGGCAGCCATCGCTTGCTCCGACGGCCCCGGCGAACTCGACGGTCGCCAGTTCCGCTGTGTCGTTTCCAATGCCTGCGGGAACGTTTACAGCACCGCCGCGACACTGATGGTCTGCGCGTGCTTGGATTGCCCGGCCGATTTCAATCAAGACGGCGGCATCGACGGAGTTGATGTGTCGGCGTTCTTTGATCGTTGGCAGATCGGCCACTGCGACGCCGATGTCAACGCCGATGGCGGCGTCGACGGCGGAGACGTGAGCAGCTTCTTCGCCGTGTGGGAAGCCGGCGGCTGCGGCTGACACCCTACCCGCTGCGCACAAGTGGAATCAACTTGACCGCTCTCCGATGGTCCTCTCGTCGACAAGAACGGGCACCGCGCCCATTCGGCCCCCCCACCTTCACCCCTTGCGTGCCGCCAGGATCGCCGCCACAAGATCCTGCGGCACGCCCTCGGCCACAGCGTCGCCGTCGCACGCCATCGACTTCTTGCCCATCTCCACCGTCGCCTTGTAGTTCTGGAGATACGCCACGCACGAGGGGCAGATGGACAGGTGCCGTTCGAAGATCGCGCGCCGTTCCGGCGGCAGTTCCCCGTCAAGGTACTCCATCAGAAAATCGATCAGTTCATGGCAGGTCACGTGGTTCACAGATCGGCCCCTTGCTGAGAACGAATGAGCGGGTCGAGAATCTCCCGCAAGGCCTGACGCGCCCGGTGCAGGCGCGTTTTCACGGCGTTGGCGGTCATTCCCAGAACGGTCGCCGCCTCATCAGTATCCACACCTTCGATGTCGCGCAGCACCAGAACGATACGGTAATTCTCCGGCAACCGGTCGATGCACGCCCGCACCATGTCGCGCGTCTCGCGCCGCTCCAGGTTCAGCGCCGTCTCGTTCTTCCACTCCACGCTCGGCGTCGCCTGATGCCCGTCCGCCAGAAACGCCGGCAGCATCGGCTCGATCGACGTCTCCGGCCTCCGCCGTTTGCTCCGCAGCTTCATCAGGCACGCGTTCACCACGATCCGGTGCAGCCACGTCGAGACCTTCGAGTTCTCGTCGAACCGCGAGATGTTCTTGAACGCCGAGAGCATCGCGTCCTGGAACGCCTCCCGCGCATCCTCCTCCACCGGCATCATCCGCCGCGCCGTCGCCAGCAATCTCGGGCCGTACACCGTCAACAACTCCGCGTACGCCCCGTTCTCGCCCGCCCGCAGCCGAGCCACCAGCGCGCTCTCGTCCGCTTCCCGCGGCAAAGACGTTGCTTGGGTGCTTTCCATGGTGAGTAGCATAGCTTTCCCTGATTCCCCAGGCGCCCACCAGCACGGTCGGCGCCCAACGCAGCGACACACCCCGCCGCTCTGATGCCGAAACCCCCGCCCGGTTTCGGCATCTCAGCGATTCCCGTGGTCGTCATTGCCACCCTCATCCTCATCGCTCTCGCCGTCTACGCCCTCGCCGGCGCCGTATTCGCCATCTACTTCTTCGCCCGCGTTCTCTCCCGCTTCGACCCCGCCGCGGCTCATCCCCACTGGGCCTTCCGCGTGTGCATCTTCCCGGGCGTCGTCGCGATCTGGCCCCTCCTGCTCCGCCGCACACTCGCACTCAGGTCCAACGCATGACCCGCCAACAGCGTCGAACTCACTTCCTCGCCTGGCTCGCCATCGCGGCCACGCTCGCGCTCGGCCTCGCCGCTGCGCTCACCGCCGCTCTCTCCCACGGAGCACCGCGATGAGCGTCTCTTACACCTGGATCGGCTGGAACCGCCAGAAGCGCGTCTACGACGCCACACTCGCCGCCGGCATCGCCGCGTACCTCGCCGCGTTCCTCGCCATCGGCAAGTTCGCCCTCGCAAGTCCCCCCACCGACGAAGCCCTCATCATCCGCGCTCTGGGCTCGTGCGCGCTGGTCATGCTCCATGCAGTCCTCTGGATCGGCCCGCTCGCCCGCCTCAACCCGCGCTTCCTGCCGCTGCTCTTTAACCGCCGACACCTGGGAGTCGCGACCTTCCTCATCGCCCTCGCCCACGCCCTCCTCACCATCGGGTACTACCACGGTTTCGGCGGCATCAACCCCTTCCTCTCTCTGCTCACCAGCAACACCAACTTCACCTCCCTCCGCGCTTTTCCATTTGAACTCCTCGGCCTGCTCGCCTTGGTCATCCTCTTCTTGATGGCCGCCACCAGTCACGATTTCTGGAACCGCACCCTGGGTCCCCGCGCCTGGAAAGCCCTGCACATGTCCGTCTACCTCGCGTACACCCTCCTCATCATGCACGTCGCCCTGGGAGCCATGCAATCCGAACGCACCGGCTGGGTCGCGGCGTTGCTCTTCACCGGCGCACTCACCACCACCGCCCTGCACCTGCGCACCGGCTCACGCGAGCGCTCGCGTGATGCACGCCCACCCGCGCCCGTCGCCGACAACTTCATCGACGCCTGCGCCGTGGACGAAGTACCCGAGTCCCGCGCCAAAGTCATCTGCCTCCGCGGCAAGGAACGCATCGCCGTCTTCAAACACCAGGGCCGCTTCTCCGCCGTCGGCAACGTCTGCGCCCATCAGGGCGGCCCCCTCGGCGAAGGCAAGATCATCGACGGCTGCATCACCTGCCCCTGGCACGGCTGGCAGTACCGCCCGCACGACGGCTGCTCGCCCCCGCCCTTCAACGAAAAAATCCCCACCTACGAACTGCGCATCCGAGGCGGCCGCATCCAGGTGAACCCCACCCCCAACCCCCCCGGCACCCCCGTCTCCC
>JBGAMO010000245.1:0-5236 GCA_044222845.1 Phycisphaerales bacterium | reverse complement strand
CAGGTCCATCTTGTCCTTGGGCACGACCACCACGCCGGTATCGATGTGCTGCTCGACGGGCTTGCCCCGCAGATGATCCGCCGCGGCCTTCACGGCGAGGTAGCCCATGCGGATGGGGTTCTGAAGAGTGAGGGCGGCGATGTCACCGGAACGCAGGCCGTCTACCAGTTCGCGGCTGCTGTCGAAGCCAACGAAGATCACCTTGCCGTTCATGGAGCGGGAACGCAGGGCGAGCATCATGCCGAACGTCGTGGACTCGTTGGGGCAGAAGACGCCCGCGATGTCGGTGTTGTTGGAGAGAAGGTTCTCGGCGGCCTCCTGCGCGGTGGCGCGGGTCGCGCCGCCGTAGCGTTTGGGATCAACCAGAGTGATGCCCTTGAACGCCGCGAGACCGGCGATGAATCCCTTTTCTCGGAGGGCGGTGCTGGCGGAGCCTTCCATGTACCGCAGGAGAAGCACCCTGCCCTCGCCCTTGAGCAGTTCGCCCATCTTGGCGGCGGCGAGCTTGCCGCCCTGCTCGTTGTCGGTGGCGACGTAGGAGATGTAATCCTTGCCGACCTGCCCCTCCAGGCCCGAGTCCATGATCACGACGGGAATCTTGGCTTCCGCGGCCTGCCGCACGGGGCCGACGAGGGCCTGGCTATCGAGCGGCGCGAGCACGATCGCGTCGGCGGCGGTAGCGATGAGATTCTGGACGAGGGCGACCTGCTGTTCGCGGTCGTCTTCCTTTTCCGGGCCGCGGAAGGTGATCTCGATCCCGCCGAGTTCCTTCTGGGCCTTGATGGCGCCGGCGTGGATGCTCTTCCAGTACTCGTGGGTGGTGCCTTTGGGCACTACGGCGATACGGAGCTTCTTCGCGACCGTCTTGGGCTCGCCTGGGGCGGGGGCGTCGGGCTTTTTGTCGCAGGAGGCGAGCAGGGGTGAGATGGCCGCCGCGAGTAGACAGACTGAAACGAATCGCCGCGAAAGCGTCATGGGTGGGAACTCCGTGAAGTTGGCAGCGTAGGGCGGGGCTTCTTAGCCCGTGGGACCGTCGGTCACGATCGTGACATGCCCGACCTTGCGGCCGGGTCGGGGTTCTTTACCGTACCAGTGCAGCTTGGCGCGGGGATCGGTGAGGCGATCCGCGGCGTTCAGGGGGTCACCGACGATGTTGTGCATCACGCTGGTGCCGCGGCAGGAGGTGTCGCCGAGCGGGAGGCCGCAGACGGCCCGGATGTGGTTCTCGAACTGGCTGGTCACCGCTCCCTCGATGGTCCAGTGGCCGCTGTTGTGGACGCGCGGGGCCATTTCGTTGGCCAGGAGCGTGTCGTTGGCGGCGAAGAACTCCACGGCGAGCACGCCCACGTAGTTGAGCCGCTCCATGATGGCAGCAACGTGGCCGCGAGCGGCGGCGCCTAGGGCGTGAGGCAGTCCGGGAGCGGGGGCGGTGGAAGTTCGCAGGATTCCGCCCTCGTGCACATTTCGGATCGGGGCGTAGGTGCGGATCTCACCGTTGACGCCGCGGACACCGATCACAGAGAACTCAAAGGAGAAGTCGACGAAGACCTCGAAGATGGCGGGAGCGCCACCGAGCGCGCGCCAGGCGTGGCCGACGTCGCCGATGCTGCGCAGAACGTGCTGGCCCTTGCCGTCGTAGCCCATGCGGCGGGTCTTGGCGACGCACGGGGCGCCGACTTCCGCGGCGGCCTGGCTGTACTCGTCAAGCGTCGCGGCGAGTCTGTACCTTGGCACGCCGATGCCCAGTTCCTGAAAGAGTGACTTCTCTCTGGCACGGTCCTGCCCCACCGACAGGGCCATCGCGGAGGGGCTGACGGTGACGATACGGGCCACGTGCTCCACGGCGGCGACCGGTACGTTCTCAAACTCAAAGGTCGCGGCGTCAAGGCCGCGGGTGAAGCGGTCCAGCGCCTCGGGATCGTCAAACTCGCCGACAATCAACTCGCCCACATCGCCCGCGGGGGCGTCGGGAGCGGGATCGAGGAAGCGGCACTGGATGCCCAGCGGGTGCGCGGCGAGCGCCAGCATGCGGCCGAGCTGGCCGCCGCCGAGAATGCCGACACGCTTGAAGGGGATGGTGGCCACGCGTGGGTTGAATCGGAGCGGACGGCTCACTCTTCGAGATAGGTGTAGCCTTCGAGACCGTCGTCGTAGTACTTGAGAAGGCTCTTGCCCTCGGAGAGCGTCAGGCGGCCCTGGCGGCACGCGGCCTCGATATCCAGCCGCATGGCGCGCTTGAGGTCCTCAGGGTCGTACTGCACGTACGAGAGGACTTCCTCGACCGTGTCGCCTTCGATGACTTCTTCGATCTCCCACTCGCCGTTCTCGTCCAGGGCGATGTGCACGGCGTGGGTGTCTCCCAGGAGGTTGTGGAGATCGCCCAGAATTTCCTGGTACGCGCCCAGCAGGAAGACGCCCAGGTAGTAGGGCTCGACGCCGGCGACGCCGTCGGGCTCGGTGGCAGGGGTGGAGCGGACCTCGTGGAGTTCGAGCGTCTTCTTCTCAATGCGTTTGTCGACGAAGTGGTCGATCTTGCCGTCGGAATCGCACGTGATGTCGGCCAGGATTCCCTGGCGGGTGGGCTGCTCGTTGAGCCGGTGAATCGGCACGATCGGGAACAACTGGTCGATGGCCCAGGAATCGGGCATGGACTGGAAGAGGGAGAAGTTGCAGAAGTACTGATCGGAGAGGAGCTCGGGGAGAGCCTCGAACTCGTCGGGGATCTCGCCCTTCTTGGCGAACTTCTCCAGGATCTTGTGACCGATGGCCCAGAAGAGCTGCTCGGCCGCGGCCCGCATCGGCAGGCTCATGTACCCGAGGCTGAAGAGGCTCATGGCCTCGTCGCGTGCCTGCGTGGCGTCGTGGTACGTCTCGCCGATGTTGCGATCGGTCATGTTGCGGTAGCAATCGAGCAGGTCGCGGATCGGCTGGGGGACCTCGCCGCCCTTGCCCTCTTCGCCCGCCATGGCCGACTCGATGGCGGACAGGTCTGGGTTGGCCTCAAAGCGGCTGGTGCCCAGCACGTCGATGATCAGGACGCTGGAGTACGCGACCATGGCGCGGCCGGACTCGCTCAGGATCATCGGGTGGGGCACGCCCGCGTCCTCGCAGACGCTCTTGATGCGGTACACGACATCGGCCGCGTACTCCGCCACGGTGTAGTTGATGCTGCTGGACCAGGCGGACTGGCTGCCGTCGTAGTCAACGCCCATGCCGCCGCCGATGTCGAGCATCGTGAGGCCCGCGCCCATCTTGTGCAACTCGCAGTAGACGTGCGTGAGCTCGTTGATGGCGTTCTTGAGTACGCGGATGTCGTAGAGCTGGCTGCCCACGTGGCAGTGCAGCAGGTTGAGACAGTCCAGCATGCCGTGCTGGCGGAGGTACTCCACGGCGCGGAGCACCTCGCTCACGAACAGGCCGAACTTGGAGCGTGCGCCGGCGGAGCCTTCCCAGCGGCCCGCGCCGCGGGCCGAGAGCTTCACCCGCAGGCCGATCTTGGGGCGGACGTTGTACCGCTTGGCGTGGCGAACGAGCAGTTCCAGCTCGCTGAACTTCTCGACCACCGGGATGATGTTGCGGCCGAGCTTGGTGGCCAGGACCACCGTCTCGATGAACTCCGAATCCTTGAAGCCGTTGCAGATGATCGGCATCCCGTTGACGCCCGGGCCGCCGGCCACCGCGGAGAGGCCCAGCACCGCGAGCAGTTCGGGCTTGCTGCCGGCCTCGAGCCCGAAGTTGAGCTCGACGGCGAGCGAAGCGATCTGCTCGCAGACGTGGCGCTGCTGGTTCACCTTGATCGGGTAGACGCAGGAGTACGAGCCCTTGTAACCCTGCTCGCTGATGGCGTCGTCAAAGGACTTGCGGATCTCGCGGAGGCGGTGGGTCAGGATGTCGTTGAAGCGCAGCAGGACGGGCGTGTGGATGCCGCGTTCCTTGAGGCCCCCAACCACTTCATGGAGGTCGATCTGCTTGCCGGCTTCCTTGGTGGGCAGCACGGTGGCGTGGCCCACTGCATTCACGCCGACGTAGCCCTTGCCCCAGTCGGTGATGCCGTAGAGCTGCGCAGAGTCCGCGGCGGTCCATTGACCGTGAAGGAACGTGGATCGCGAGGAGGAGATGGTGGCCATTGCGGCGTTTCGGTTCCGTTGCGGTGCGAGTGCGGCCGTGTGGGCGGGCCGCGGCGGACGAACGTTCAACGCCCCAAAGCGCTCGGCGCGAAATCGCCGGGCCGCGGCTCTGCGTCGGGAGCCGCGCGTGGCATTGCTCGCCTGGGGACGCCGCTCGCTTCGCTGCGGGGCTCCTTTGAACGATCCGTCGGCCGGCGCTTCACCACAAGGCGCCGCTCGGGCCACCACCAAGACCATAAATGATTACACCCTCGCGCCCCGGGACAAGTCGCGACGAGCGGAAGTTTACGGCGCGTCGGAAACCGATCGCGACGCTCCCGACGACGCCCGGAGCGGTTCAGGGAACCGCGCCGCCGACGCCGCCCGTTCCGACGACGCCGCCGACAGTTCCCTGCGGATTACGCGCAGCGCCCAGAGACACCCCGGCGCCCAGCGGATTGGGATTGCCCAGCGCGGAGACGACCATCTTGCCGATCTGCTCGGTGCGGGCCTCGTCCGTGGGCGTGATGCCCATCATGGCCTGGCATACGAAGCCGATGATGATCGGCGGGGCGTTGCTGTTGGTGTCGAAGATGATCCCCGGGGTGGGCTTGAGCCACTCGCGCAGACGCGGCAGCTCCGGCAGCGGTTTGGCGAGGCAGGCCTCGGCGTGCTTGTTGATCTTGGCGAAGAGCGGGTCGCGATTGCCGGCCATCGAGCGTTCCTTACGAGGATGGAAGCCCCTGCTTCGGGAAACTGCGGAATTCGAGCGGGGATGCTATTACCCGCCGCGTGGCGGCTCAACTCGGGGTCTGTTCTGTGCGGGGCGGGCAATGCGGGACGGGCAGGAACAAAAGCCCCCGCCGGGAGTGATCCCAGCGGGGGCGGAGTGTGCTTCAGTGTGCCGAACTGGGATCAGCGACCGCAGTTGGCGTCGCCGGCTTCCCACGCGGCGAAGAACGTCTCAACGTCGCCGCCGTCGACGCCGCCGTCGGCGTTCACGTCAGCGCACGTGGCGGAGGCTTCCCAGTCGGGGAAGAAGGCCGCGACGTCGCTGCCGTCAACGCCGCCGTCCTGGTTGTAGTCGGCCGCGCAGACCGGGCAGCAGTTGCCGCCGATGACGATCCACT
>JBGAMO010000244.1:0-5241 GCA_044222845.1 Phycisphaerales bacterium | reverse complement strand
CCGAGGTGTCGTACAGCAGGACCGGGGCGGCGTCATCGCCCGCGGCCATCGCCTTGCCCAACAAGGCGGGGTTGCCCGGCGCGGTCACGTCGACCTTGATGATGACCACGTCCGGGGGCACCGCGAAACGCTCGATGCGCAGCGGCTTTTCCATGCCTCTGGTGAGGTCCTTGTAGTTCGTCTCAAAGTCCTTTTCGCCTTCGACCAGGACGTTGCCGTTCTCCTCGTCGATCACCATCGGGTCGTGGGTGCCCTTCTGGATGATCATGCCGATCGCGGCGTTCATCATGACGCCTTCGGGAGGATTGGAGAACGCGTTGGGGGCCACCGGCTGGCCGTTGCCGAACTGCATCGCCGAGGAATAATCCAGATCGTCGGCCGCGGGTCCGCCGCCGGAGCCGCCGCCTAGGCGAGCGATCCTGTCGTCGCGGGAGTTGCGGGAGGTGAACTTTGACTTGGGCTGCGAGAGGGGCCCCTCGTCGATACGCACGCGGGAGCCCTTCACGTACAGGGCGATGGGCTTGTAGTTGGGCGGGCAGACGAACTCGAAGGCGAAGAGAGCCTGGGCGGCCGCACCGACCGAGGCGATAAAAGTGTCGCGGGTGTCGTAGCGCCAGCGGGCGTACCCGGCGGAGCCGGTGGACTCGGCCTGCGAGCCAACGGCGACCGGGTAGACCTCGATGCGGTCTTCGCCATCATCGGATTCCAGGAGCAGGCGGATCTGGGCGTTGCCCACGACCGTCTTGCCCTCCTTCTCTTTGGCGCCGGTCTTGAAGTTGACTACGAAGCCCTCGATATGGGAGCCGGGCGGGAAAGGCTGGCCGTTGGGATCGGTCACAGTCTGGGGCGCCGGGTTCCAGCGGTCGCTGAGCAGATCCGCCAGCTTGGCATTACCGCCCTCACCGACCGTGAAGCGCTCGACGACATCAAAGTCCGCGGGACGGGCCGTGTTACGGGCCTTGCCCTCGGCGAAGTTGATCCGCAGGGCGGCGCCTTCTTCATGAACGTTGGGGTGCCAGCGGCCCAGGCTCTCGCCCTCGACACGGAACGCCTGTTCGCTCAGACGACCGTAGAGCATGCCGGTGATCTTGTCGACAGGGACCAGCAGCCCGCCGGTTCGTTCGATGCTGCCGTTTCCGGCGTACGAGACGTGGGTGGCGCCGAAGAACTCGGTTTCCATCCGCAGATAGCTCAGGCTGATGGTCAGGATGCCCGCGGCGATCACCCCGGACATCACGCCGCAGACGCCGCCGCCGGCATAGTCCGCCGCGGTGCCGGGGCTGACGTTGGCGGGGAGCATCTTGTCAACACCCAGCCGCAGGATCGCCAGCGTGACGGCGAACGGCAGCGCGAGCCCCAACGCCCAGGCCACGCCGCCGAGGAACGCCGTGAACCCCGTGTCGCTCGCGGCGTTGAGCAACCCGTACGAGAGCGGTTCCCACACCGCGAAGGCGATCGCGCCCGCGATCACCGTGCAGATGAGGTGGATCAGCGACGAGAAGAAGCCCCGGGTGAGCCAGATGTAGCCCACGCCCAGAACAACAAGAACTGCAAGTGCGGTCATCACCATAGCGAGTCTCCGTGCGAGCGGTCGGCTCGGAGGATTGTGTCGGAAAAACGATTCACGCGCCTGCGCCGGAGGTCTTGGGCTCCGATGCGGGCTTGGCGTCGCCGGCCTTGGATGGTTCGGCCGTGATGCGGAGCACTTCCTCGAGGCTGGTCACGCCGTCGACAGCCTTGCGCAGCGCGCTCTGCTGGATCGTGGGAAGGGTCTTCTTGCGGAACTCGCCGCGCAGGGCGTTCCAATCGCCCGCCTTGACCATGGCCCGTTCGCCCTCACCGATGGAGAAGACTTCGAAGACGCCTTCCTGACCGATGTAACCGCCGCCGCCGCAGACCGGGCACACTTCGGGCTTGTTCTTGATGAGCACCTGGCCGCCCTTCTTGAACAACTGCTTGACCTTGTCGCCGGGCAGGCCCATCTTCTTGAGCATCTCGGCGCCCGGCTGGTACGCTACGCGGCAGTTCGTGCAGAGCTTGCGGAGCACCTTCTGGGCCACCACTCCGTGCAGGCACTTGGATGCCTGATCGGCCTCGCCGACCAGCTTGACCCACAGTTGCAACGCTTGCAGAGCGTTGTCCGCCCGGAGCGAGGCGTACACGCGGGTGCGGTCGGATTCGGCCTTGGCCAGTTCCTTCGCGGTCGCGGCGTCGGGTACTTCCGCCACGGCCACCACATCGGGGTCGCGGCGGATGATCGAACGCACGAGGGTGGAGAACTCGGGGCCTTCGGCCTGAGCGTCCCACTTGTTCTGGCGGACGCCTTCGAGCGAGTCCTGGGGTTCCAACTCAACGGTCTGAACGTTCTTGGTGTACGCGTCGTGCATCTTGACGACGGTGTACATCGTGGTCGTTCGGCCCGAATCCGGAGCGCCGGCCAGGACAACAACACCCTGCCCGTCGGCGACGAGGGCCTGCAGTTCCTTCATCTGGGGCTCGAGCAGGCCCAGGTGGTCCGGCTTGCGCTTGACCTGGGCTTCGGGATCGATCAGCATGACCAGCCGCGGGCCGGCCTGGGTGCCGATCGTCGTCATCCGGATCTTCTTGCGGGAGTCATCGCGCTCGACGCCGATGTCGGCCTGCTGCTTCTTGCGCTGATCGGCGACATCGAGCTTGGCGGCGGCCTTCCAGAAGTTGAGGATCTTGAGGGCTTCGGACGCGGGCATCGCGGCGCCGGGTTGGCGAACACCGTCGACGAGCATCGAGATGGTGTAGGTATTGTCCTTGCCGGTGGGGGCCAGCACGACCTCGCTGGCGCGGGCGTCGAGCGTCTTGCACATCATCTGCTCGGCGGCGACACGCACCTCGAACTCGGGTGTGGCGCCGTCGGGGGCCGGGACCAGCGATTTGTCGGGAGACTTGATGATGAGCTGGACGGTGCCGGCCTTTTTCGCCGCGGCCTTGGCCGCGCGGGCTTCGGTCCAGCGGGAGAAATCCAGCGTGAGCTGGTGGGCTTCGGGGACGCGTTCGTCCTTGTTGGTCACCATGGCGAAGACGACGATGTCGCCGACCAGGATGAGGAGCATGAGGACCAGGCCGAGCCAGAACGCCCACTCCTCCTTCACAGGGATGGCGATCGCGACGATGAACGCCAGCAGGCCGACGCACAGGTGGCCGATGTTCCAGGCCTCACGGGCGAGGAAGAAGCGAGCGGCGTGCTTGTCCAGCACCCTGGAGACGATCATCGCCCAGGGCACAAAGGGGATGAGGAGCAGCACCGGCTTCCATGGCGACACCAAGAAGAACCCCTCGGCGAGCGTGAGCGCCGGGAGCGGTAGAGTTCCGCTGAGAAGAGCGTCTGGTACCAAGATCAGCACCTGTCGAAAGAGTCGTTAGGACGCCCGGCGACAATCGCCGGAGTGAGGAAGGGTGAGGATAGCTGCCCCAACCGGACTCTTCCCCGGGATGCCGAGGATTTCACCCTGCCGATTTGGCTCTGGGGCAGCGGGGCGAGCCAAGGGGCATCCGGATTGGAGCCGTGTACAAACGTCGATCGAGCCGTCCAATGTTGGTACCGGGACCGGCGCCTGGTGGTTGCGATCGGGTTCGCGTCGCGAGAATCAGCCGAGCTTTTTCATGCGCATGCGGAACTCGTCGATGTTGGGGCTGGACTCTTCGGCCACCCTGAGCGCGACGAACTCCTTCTCGACCAGCTGCACGAGGCTCTCGTTGAAGTCCACCATGCCCTGCTGGCGGGCTTCGATGGACTTGAGGAACTCCCGCAGCTCGCCCTCGCGGCCTTCCAGAATGAACTTGCGCACCACGCCGTTGTTGATCAGAATCTCAAGGGCCGGGATGCGGGGGATGTTCGGGTGAAGCGTGGGGAGCAGCTTCTGGTACACGAAGGCCCGCATCTGGTAGCCCAGGATCTTGCGGACCTGCTCGACTTCCTCCTGCTCGAACAAGCCGTAAATACGGCTGAAGCACTGGGTCGTGGAGGAGGCGTGGATCGTTCCGTACACCAGGTGGCCGGTTTCCGCGGCGTGGAGGGCGGCTTCGAAGGTTTCGTTGTCGCGCATTTCGCCGACGAGCACGACGTCGGGGTTTTCACGCACCAGGGCACGCAGCGCGACCTTGAAATCCAGGCAGTCAATTCCGATTTCACGCTGGTTGATCGTCGCCTTCTTGTCCATGAAGATGTATTCGATCGGGTCTTCGATGGTGACGATGTGGACCGGCTTGCGCTCGTTCACGTAATCGAGCATCGCGGCGATCGTGGTGGACTTGCCCGATCCGGTCACGCCGCAGAGAAGCACGATTCCCTGGGGCTGCATGGCGATATCAGACATGCTGGGCGGAAGGTACAACTCTTCGAAGCGGCGGATGTTGCTGGTGATCAGTCGTGCGGCCACCGAGAGCTTGCCGCGGGCCTGGAACAGGTTCACGCGGAAGCGGTTGTTGTCGTCGTAGTCGTAGGCGAAGTCGACGGAACCGAACTTGTGGAGGTCGTCGAACTGCTCCTGGGTGAGGATGTTCTGGGCGATTCCCCAGAACTCGTCCGTGGTCACGGCTTCGCAATCCAGCGGCTTCAAGGCGCCACGGAGGCGGAGCTTGGGCACCTGGTCGGACTTCATGATGAGGTCCGAGGAGTTGAGCTTGATCGCGGCCTGAAGGAACTTACCCCAGCGGGTGGCGTGGGGGTCGGACTTCTTCTTGCGGCCCATGCTGATGTGGCCGATGTCGCGTGCGCTGGATACAGGTTCGATGTCGACGCTCATGGGTTTATGACCCCCGTGCTTGGCAGACCCGTTGGTCTCTTTGGATGATTCGAGGACGGTAGTGGGTGACGACAAGAGTAACCTCCGAGAGGCACGGCGGCGCGTCGGCGATGGGACAACTGATCGCCGCGGGGTTGGGACCCGATGGGATCCGCGCCGCTGGGTAGATTCGGCGGGTGGAGGGGGACGGTTGCAAGGGCGGGAACAAGTAAAGGTGGGGGAGATTCGGGGTGGTCGTCCGCCGCGACTGTGAACATTTGGTCGCGATTGCCCCTCTCTTGGATCGCGAGAGGCCGTGCCGACCTCCAAACGCGAGTGCCCTGACGTGATTCGGCGCTGCCAAGAAGCACACTTCCAACAGATCGGCACGGGGTGGTGCGGATGAACTTTTGGTCGCGTGCGCGCCACAGAATCGAAGTGGTTATTCGGACCACTTGCGGGGCGTCCTTACGGCGTCTCGACG
>JBGAMO010000243.1:0-5273 GCA_044222845.1 Phycisphaerales bacterium | reverse complement strand
CGTGAGCCGCGTGATGGCGACGCTGGGGTGCGAGCAGGAGTACTTCCTAATCGACCGGAACTTCTACTTCGCCCGTGAGGACCTGTTGGCGTGCGACCGTTCGCTGTTCGGGGCCAAGCCCCCGAAGGGGCAGCAGTTGGAGGATCACTACTTCGGCTCGATCCCGACGCGGGTGATCAACTTCATGTCGGACTGCGAGCGGGAGCTCTACCGCCTGGGCGTGCCGCTCAAGACGCGGCACAACGAGGTGGCGCCCGGGCAGTTCGAACTGGCGCCGACGTACGAGACGGCGAACGTGGCGTGCGACCATCAGATGCTGGTGATGGAGGCGCTGCGTCGCGTGGCGGCTCGCCACGGGCTGGCGTGCATCCTGCACGAGAAGCCTTTCAAGGGCATCAACGGCAGCGGCAAGCACCTGAACTGGTCGATGTCGACGAACACGGGCGTGAACCTGCTGGATCCGCGGGACGAAACGCACACGAACATGCTGTTCCTGACGGTGCTGTGCGCCGTGATCCGGGCCGTGGACATGCACGCCGACGTGCTGCGGGCGTCGGTGGCGTCGGCGGCGAACGACCACCGGTTGGGAGCGAACGAGGCTCCGCCGGCGATCATGTCGATCTATCTGGGCGACATGCTTACAGACATTGTGGAGCAGTTGGAAAAGGGGCACGCCAAGAGCACGATCAAGGGCGGCAAGCTGGACCTGGGCGCCCGCACGCTTCCGCACATCCCGCGGCACACGGGCGACCGCAACCGCACCAGCCCGTTCGCGTTCACTGGGAACAAGTTTGAGTTCCGCGCGGTGGGCTCGTCGGCGTCGGTGGGCTGGCCCGCGTCGGTGCTCAACACGATCGTGGCGGAGAGCCTTGACTACGTGGCGACGCGGATCGAGGGCGAGTTGGGGCCCAAGTCGAGTGAGGCCAAACTGCAGAGCGTGGTTCGCGCGGTGCTGCAGGACATCATCAAGAAGCACAAGCGGGTGCTGTTCGACGGCGACGGCTATACCAAGGAGTGGCACGAAGAGGCGGCCAAGCGCGGGCTGCCGAACTTCCGCGAGTCGGTGGCGTCGTTGTCGGTGATCAGCGACAAGAAGAACGTAGACATGTTCAAGAAGTACCGCGTGCTGACCAAGCAGGAACTGGAGAGCCGCGAGCACATCTTCATCGAGAAGTACATCAAGCAGGTGCTGATCGAGGCGGAGACGGCGATCGTGATGGCCAAGACGCAGATCCTGCCTGCATCGCTGCGGCAGCAGACCGAACTGGCCAACGCGGTGGCGGCGACCGAGACGGCCAACAGCGACGCGGCGGAAACTCGGGCGGCGTTGGACGAGTTCCTGATGCGGATCCACAACCTGCGGAACGCGATCAAGACGCTCGAGGAGACTCTCGAGGCCGATCACGGGTCGGACGTGCACAAGCACGCCGAGCACTGTCGCGACCACGTTCGCCCGGCGATGAACGCCCTTCGCGACTCTGCGGACGCGATCGAGGCTGAGATCGCGGCGGATCTGTGGACGCTGCCGACGTACCGTGCGATGCTGTCGATCAAGTAAGTTCTTGGTTTTTGGATCTTCTGGCGGTCGTCGGAACGAACGGTGCACGACACATGAACAAACGCCCGCGGCGAGCGCCGCGGGCGTTTTCATGGGGTTCATTGCCGACGGAACTTACGGCGTGGGAGTGCCGGGGGGCTTGACCGCGAGGATGGAGCAAGGGGCTTCGCGAACAACCCGTTCGGCCGTAGAACCCATGAGGAAGTCGCGGAGGTTCCACTTGGCGCGGGTGCCGAGGACGGCAAGATCGCAGCGTTCTCGCTGGACGAACTCCAGGATGCCTTTGCCGTGGCCCTCAAAGCGGAAGGCATGGAACTGTGCCTTGAGGGCGACCATTTCGTGGGCGAGGGGTTCACAGAAGATGCGCAGGTGCTTCTCGACAGCCTCCTGGTAGCGTTCCAGGAAGTCGGGCATGTGGGACTTGAGGTCCGGCGGCGGACCGACGCCGCGCCAGGGATCATCGAAAACGTGGAGAATGTGGAGGGCGGCGTTATCCTGCGCGGCGACGCGGATGGCCTGTTCCAGCGCGAGCCGAGAGGTTTCCGAGAAATCGACGCAGGCGACGACAGATTTGAAGCGGTCGGACTGGCCTTCGCGCACGACGAGCACCTTGGCGACGGCACGCTGCACACAGGCCGAGGCGACAGGTCCAACGCCGCGTTGACCGTGGGCCTCGCCGTGAGCTCCGAGCACGAGCAGATCAATACCGTCGTGCTGTGCACGGTCAAGGAGTTCCATCCGAGGGCTGCCGAGTACTGCCTCAAATTTCACGTTTGCGCCGGACTCCTTGGCGGGGGGCCAAGCGGCCCATTGTTCGCGGGCGGCCTGCAGGAGAATGTCGACCGGGGGCAACTCCATCGGAAGGAACGAGTTGCCGGAGATCGGGTAGACCGGGATGGGCACGACGTGGACCACTGTGATCTGGCTCTTGCCCTCGGTCATCCAGCCGCCGATGCGGACAGCCTGTTGCAACGCCGCCGCGGAGCAAGGAGAGAACTCAATCCCGACCAGGATCCTGTTGAGACGGTCCATCGCGAACCTCCTGCGGGATTTTTCCCGCGATGTCGGCCGGCGTGACGCCGGCGCCAAGGTTGTCGAGGCATATCAGGATATGCCCCGGGTGTGGAAGTAAATTCTCTCATAACCTGGCAATTCCCTGGGTCAGAGGTTTGGCCTCGCTCAGGTCCTCGCTCGCGACGTCGCCAGGAGCGGGGTATCGAGCGAGCGGGTTCACATCGTGGATCGGATAGGCCGTGCCGTCCTTCGCGAGTACTCTGGCCACGCCCGGGAGGGAATCGGGGTTGAGCGACATCGAATCGATGCCGGCGGTAGCCAGCCACTGCGCGAACTCGGGGTAGTTGCTGGGCGCCTCGCCGCAGATTCCTACTTTTCGTCCCTTGGTGTGGGCTTTCGCGATAACGGTTTCGATGAGCCGTTTGACACCGGGGTCGCGTTCATCGAAGATGTGGGTGAGGAGGCTGGAGTCGCGGTCGACGCCGAGGGTGAGCTGGGTGAGATCGTTGGAGCCGATGGAAAAGCCGTCGAACAAATCGCTGAACTCCTCGGCGAGGACGACGTTGTTGGGGATTTCGCACATCACGTAGACCTGCATGCCGCGTTCACCTCGGAGGAGCCCGTTTTTCTCCATTTCCGCGAGAACGGCGCGGCCTTCGGTGAGCGTGCGGCAGAAGGGGATCATGACGATGACGTTGGTGAGCCCCATCTGATCGCGGACTCGGCGGATCGCGGCGCACTCAAGAGCGAAGCCTTCGCGGTAGCGATCGTCGTAATAGCGGGACGCGCCGCGGAAGCCGATCATCGGATTCTCTTCCTTGGGCTCAAAGGCGGCGCCGCCCAGAAGGCCTGCGTATTCGTTTGTCTTGAAGTCACTGAAGCGGACGATCACCGGGCGCGGGTAGAAGGCGGCCCCGATCTGGGCCACGCCGCCGGCGAGGCGATCGACGAAAAACTCGGAGAGAGAGGGGTAGCCGGCGGCGATGCGGCGGATCTCGGCTCGCTGGGCGGGATCGGCGACGCGTTCGGGATGGACGAGGGCCATTGGGTGGACGCCGATGCGGTTGGTGACGAGAAACTCGATCCTCATGAGGCCGACGCCCGCGGAGGGCAACTGGCAGAGGCGGAAGGCCTGGGCGGGATCGGCGAGGTTGAGCATGAGGGGGACACGGGGAGTGGGCAGTGATGACGGATCGAGTTCGCCCCGTTGGAAAGGGATGGCACCGTCGTAGACTTTGCCGACATCGCCGTCGGCGCAGGAGATGGTGACGATCTGACCGTCGCGAAGGGCTTCAGTGCCGTGGCCGGTGCCGACGACGCAAGGGAGGCCCATTTCGCGGGAAACGATGGCTGCGTGGCATGTGCGACCGCCGCGATCGGTGACAACCGCGGCGGCCTTGCGGAGCACAGGCTCCCAGTCCGGATCGGTCATGGCGGCGACGAGCACTTCGCCCTCGAGGAATCGGGGCAGATCGGCGGTGGAACGCACGATGCGGACGGGGCCGCTGGCGATTCGACTTCCGACACTCTTGCCGGTGAGGATCGCTTTTCCCTTGCCTTTGAGGCGGAAGACTTCGAACTTCGCGCCGACGGCGGAACGAGATTGAACAGTCTCGGGGCGGGCCTGGAGTATGAAGAGCTCGCCGCTGCGGCCGTCTTTGGCCCATTCCAAGTCCATCGGCACGTCGGAGCCGGGGCCGCCGCGTTTGGAGTAGTGATCCTCGACGATGACTGCCCATCGCGCGAGCGTGATGATCTCGTCGTCGGTGAGAACAAAGCGGGCGCGGTCGGCTGAAGAGACGGGGACCTCGCGAACGCTGCGCGCGGCTGCGAGACCTTCCCCGGAGTAGACAAGCTTGGTCGCCTTGTCGCCGAGTTCGCGTCGGATGATGGAGCGGAAGCCTTCCTTGGCTGTGGCCTTGTGCACCCAGAACTCATCGGGGCTGACGCGGCCCTGGACAACTGTTTCGCCGAGGCCCCAGGAGGCGTCGATCATCACCACGCCTCGGAAACCGGTCTCGGTGTCAAGGGTGAACATGGTGCCGGCGGATGCGAGGTCGCTACGGACCATTCGCTGCACGCCGACGGAGAGGGAAACGGCACGGTGGTCGAACTTGTTCTGGACGCGGTACGCGATGGCGCGGTCGGTGAAGAGCGAAGCCATGCAGGAACGCACGGCGATATCGAGGGCTTCGACGCCGCGGATATTGAGGAAGGTCTCGTGCTGACCGGCAAACGAGGCGGTCGGAAGGTCTTCAGCGGTGGCGCTGGACCGGACGGCCACGTCGACTCCGCCGGTAGAGACGGTGAGATCGGGGTGGCCTTCGGTCGTGATAAGGGGGCTGCCGCAGGAGCGGGACAGTTCTGCGTACGCCGCAACGATCTGCTTTCGCACCGGTGTTGGCAGCGGGGACGAGAGGATCTTCTCGCGGATATGGGCCGCGGCTTCGGACAGTGCTCGGGTGTCGGCGACGTTGAGGTCATCGAGGCGTCCGTAGATCCAGTCCTCGATGCCTGCCTGACAGAGGTGGAGCCGGAACGCGTCGGCGGTGATCGCGAATCCATCCGGAACGCGAACGCCAAGGGGAGCAAGCTCGCAGATCATCTCGCCGAGAGAAGCGTTCTTGCCGCCGACGATCGGGATGTCGCCGATCCCGATCTTGGCGAATGGGATCACGAAACTACCGGAGTCGGGCGTTTT
>JBGAMO010000242.1:0-5281 GCA_044222845.1 Phycisphaerales bacterium | reverse complement strand
GCTGCGGAGCACCCACGGATCGGCCGTCACCGTCGCCCCCGTGCAGCCCGCCCCGGGGCTGGAGACCGAACTTCACTCGTTCCTGACCCGCATGGGGCAGACCCCGGTGTTCCTCCAGATCGAGGGGGACGAGGGCGCGGTGCAGGGTCTCGCGCTGGGCCGCGACGGCTCGCGGGTGTACATCCGCGCCGGGCTCGCCGACTCCATCGCCCCGGGCGTCGCGCTGCACGAACTGATGCACTCGCTGCGGAGCCAGAACAAAGAACTGTGGTCCGCGGTGGTCGATGCCCTTGGGCCCGATGCCCTCAAAGACTCCATCGCCACCTACCGCACCGAACTGGTCTCCAACTTCGGCGAGAACAGCGGCGTGGTGGCGCGGTTCGACCGTTCCACGACGTTGCAGGAGGACGAAGGACTCGCCCGCGCCATTGAACGAATGGCGACCGACCCCGAGATTCGCGCCGCGATGACCGCCACGCCCGGGCTGTGGGCGCGGCTCAAGCGGTGGCTCAAGGCTCAACTGGAGCGGCTGGGGTTGGGCAACGAGGGTGCCGGGCTGCGGAAGGCGGTGCTGGATGCGCTGGATGCGATGGAGCGTGGCGGCGTGCGTGCTGCCGGCACGGACGGACCAGGTGGACGCTTGAGCATCGAAGGAGAGCGGCTGATCGACAACGAGCGGTTGATGGCCGAACAGCGGCGTGTAGATGAGGAGAACCGCGCCGAGCATGAAAAATGGATGGAGCAAGACAAGGCCGACCCGCGGATGCGCCGGTTTCACCAGATGGTGATGGCGCAGACCAACCGCAAGGAACGCACGATCAACGAGGTTCGCAAGCACATCGGCTTGCGGGGCGGGGCCGTCGAGTCCAACGGCTGGCGCTACGTAATCTCAATGAACACCTTTCCGGGCGGGCAGCCGTGGCGGGTGACTTCTTACGACAAGAACAAAGAGGGCAAGTGGCGTCCGTACGGGCACACGGAACACCCGCGCCTGGATAGCCCGGGTGCGCGTGAGGGCGCGGTGCAGGAGGTGGCGTCGAGAATCATGCACCCGGAGGATGTTCATGCCGTCCGCTTCTCCATCGCCCCCCCAACCGACTCCCCCGCGTTCAAGGCGTGGTTCGGGGACAGCAAGGCGGTGGATGAGAACGGGAAGCCGTTGCGGGTGTACCACGGGACCAACGAGGCGTTCACCGCCTTCTCCGAAGCAATGCAGGGGGCGACAGGCGGCAAAGCGTCTCGCGGGTTTTTCTTCACGTCGGATGCGGAAGAAGCCAACGGGTACACGGGCATCAAGGGCGGCAACATCATCCCGGCCTACCTATCGCTGACGAACCCTTTGGAAGTCCCACACTCGCAGCACGCGATCAATGACGCCATCGACTCCGACTCGGACGTGGCGGCATATCTCGCAAAGGCGCACTCGTTGGTGTCGAGGCTGCGAGGTCGAGACGGCCTGATTCTCCGCGACATTGGCGGCGTGAAGGGACATGACCTGTACGTCGCCTTCTCCCCCTCCCAGATCAAATCCGCCATCGGCAACCAGGGCACGTTCGACCCCGACAACCCCGACATTCGCTTCTCCCCCGCACCCGGCAAGCAGGAGCACCCCGCCCCCGCCAGTGTTGGCGACATGACCAATGCCGCGATCTACGTCGCCGGCACGGCGCTCAACCAGAAGGTCCGCGACGGCCGCCCCCTCTCCGCGCTCGTCAAGACGCTCATCGACAAGGTGGGCAAGCCCGAGATCAAGACCGACGCCGCCCGCAAGAACATCCGCACGCTCGCCAAGGCGATCCTCGCGGACTCCGGCCCCGACGGCGAGGGATTCGCCCGGGCTGTCGCGGCCGTCAAGGAACGTCGCGCCGCCCAGGACGAGAAGGCCCGCGACGCCAAGGTCGCCAAGCGGTTCAAGGCCAAGGACGCCGAGGCACTCTCGGACAAGTTGACCGCCACCCAGAAGCGCGCCGCCCAGATGAGCAAGATCGAGCAGAAGGGCGCGGACGCGGCGACGAAGGCCGCCGACAAGGAGATGAGCAAGGCCGCGAAGGCGGTCGCGGGCGTCTACAACCGCGCCATGCGGGAAGGGCGGCAGCGGATGGCCGAGATGATCCCGACATTCATCCGCCAGATCGCCACGGCACGCAAGAGCGAGCGGGCCATCGCCGCCATGCAGCACCGCGGAGACATTGACGAAAAGAGGCGTCGCGTCGATGTGGAGAAGGGGAAGACCGAGGCGGTGCGGGAGCGGCTCGCGGAACACAAGAACGACGCCCGTGTCGCCGACGGCATCCGCTCCGAAGTGGTCCGCCTGCTGGATAATCTGCCCCGCCCCCTGCGCGCCAAGTACCTCAACGCCGTCAAGAACACCAGGACGCCCGCGATGCTGGTCGGGCAGTTGAACCGGATGCGCCGCGACCTGATCCGCTGGGACGCCAAGGTGCGAGCCGCCGAGGCCCGCAAGGCGATGTCGGTCCCCAAGGGGCTGATGACGCTCGAGGAGGAACCACGCAAGGAAGTGGAGGCCGCACGCTCCGACATCATCAAGGCGCTGCGGTCCATGCGTAAGCGCCAGACGCCCACAGAGGAACTTGGGCGGCTGCGGGAAGTGGTGCGGGACGCGGCGAACCTGATCGTGGGGGCGTTCCATGAGCAGGCGACGCAGGACGAGATTCGCATCCGCGGGGAAACCCTCGACGCGGCCAAGAAGCGCGAGCAGATCATCACGGTTCAGAAGGGGATGCGGCAACTGGACCCCACGGGGACGAGCGCCAACCCCGACGTAAACCCGCTGGCCCGCACCGCGCGCCGTCGCTCAAACTGGGAATCTCTCGCCCGGGACATCGACGGAGGCAAGGACGGGGCGGCGTCAGAAATCTTCCGCGACGTGCTGCGGGGCCGCCGCTCCGCCACGGCGATGCACCAGATGTTCTCTGACCGATTCGCCGCGATCGTGCAGGCCAACGGGTACAAAGACCTCGGCAAGTATCTCGCGGAAGTCTCGGGCGTGCTCGGGCCCGCGGGTCAGAAGCGCATCGACGTGCAGTTTGGGCCGCACAAGTCGCTGACGCTGGGTCAGGCTTTATACGTCTACGCTTCATCAAAGGACGAGGGATTCATCGCCCGCGTCCTGCCCCGGTTCGACAGGGAGGGAAAGTTGGCCAGCCCCGGCCAGACGCTCCAGTTCAAGGACGCGGACCTCGACCAGCCGTTCAACATCGACGCTAACGACCTGAGCAGGGTGCAGAAAGCGATCCCCGAGAACCTCCGCCGCATCGTCGATCAGGGCAAGGCGCTGTACGACGAAGTGTTCTTCGACAAACTCAGCCGCACCAACAAGCGGCTCAAGGGGTATTTTTTGGAGAAGGTGCCGGGGTATTGGGGGATCAAGTTGGCCCGCAAGTCCGGCCCCGACCGCGGCACGCCGAGCAACTGGAAGGGGGCGGCGATTCGCGCTCTCGAGGAGGCCGGGTACATGCAGGAGCGTACCGGCGCGAGCAAGTCGCCCATATCCATCGGGGACTTCGGCGTCGATCTCCTGCTGCGATCCCGCGCCGCGGCGCACACCATCCACAAGAGCGAACGGGTCAAGATGCTGGTTCGGACCCTGCTGCACGCAGATCCCCAGACCCCCTCTCAGAACGTCGTCGCGGCGATCACCAAGAGTCAGGGCGCCGACGCGATCAAGCGCCTCGAAACCCGCATCGCCATGTGGTCAGAGGGCGACATGGGCATGAGCGCCGACAAGACGTGGCGGCAGATCATGGGCCTCTGGGCACGGGCCAAGACCCAACTGTGGATTCCGACGTGGCTCCGCAACGCCACCGGCGCGGCCAAACTCCTCAACGACCTCGCCCCCGGGGATGTCGCGGGCGGCCTGTCCGGGCTCACCTGGGCGACGTTCACGGAACTCCGCAAGTACAGCCCCGAACTCCGCGAGCGGTGGGACGGCGGCGGCATGGGCGCGTTCCACACCGACGAGGGGGCGCACGTCGGGCACGCGGGCATCACGGACGCGGCCAAGATGACGTTCAAGCAGTTGGCGATGGTGGCCGGCACGGCGGCACAGCGCGGCAACGCGGCCCGCGGCGATCTCCTCAACGGCTCGTGGCGGGCGTGGAAGGCTACCGTGGACGCCATCACAGTCGGCAACTTCTTCGACGCCATCCCCGCGATGGTGGCCTACCGGGCGTTCTTGAAGAAGGCCCCCAAGACGCTCGACGCCGAGGGCAAGAAGCGGTGGGCGGCGCGGCACGCGACCCGGGTATTCGAGCGGACGGCGAACACGAGCAACACCGAGTACAGCAACGATGTGCAGTTGGCGGCGCGGGATTCGGTCATGCTCGCGTCCTTCATCCCCTTCACCGGCGACCTCGCCAAGACGCAGAACATGGTGTACGAGGCGTGGCAGAAGGGGCCCAAGAAGTTCATCCGGGTGGCGGCGGTACTCGCGTTCGCATCGACGCTCTCGTCGATCGTCACGGCGTTGGTCCGCGGCGCCGGGGGGGACGACAAGGACAAGGCACTCGAAGCGGCCAACCAGCGATTCTGGGACGAGATCGTTAGCATTGCTCCGGGCGGGTCCATCGCCCGGCAGGCGTACAAGTTGGGCAACGCCCAGCGACCGGGCGCCAGCGTGCTCGACACGCCCATCGGCGATCTGGCCGACCAGGCGGCGCAACTCGTTCAGGACATGAGCCGGGCTTGGGATCGCGGCGACCGCCCCTTGCGGGCCAAGATGCTCACCGCGGCGGAACTCCGCAATCGGGCAATCATGCGAGCCGTCGATCTAGGCGGCGATCTGTCGGGCATCCCCATCGGCCAGTACCGCCGGTTCATCACGCAGGCCATCGAGAAGTGGTCAGAGTGACCTACCGGCATCTGGGTACTACTACTACCCAGAGGATAGACGGGAACTAGAGGGGGCGGCGCGCGTATTCTTCTGCGCGTCTCGTAAGTCTCAACTGGCAGAGCGAAGCCCCGAGGCTAGGTTGCAGGTTCAAATCCTGTCGAGACGTTTGCACCGTGGTCTTACCACGCCCAGCCCCGCCCGCGAGTGGAAAAAACGGCGAGAAATTCCATTCTGCCGGGCGGGAGTGGAATCCGCGACCATTTTCGTGGGCCCACGAAAGGGGTGCGCGCGTGCGCAATACAAAACCCTAGTAAGTCGTGCTTTTACAGGCACTTAGCACGCTCCCGGCGGTACTGCCTACGGTGGTGGATTCGGGGGGCGGGGAAGAAATCTTGCCGAAATCAATCCAGAATGGCTTGACAACGGCCG
>JBGAMO010000025.1:0-37079 GCA_044222845.1 Phycisphaerales bacterium | reverse complement strand
GTGTGGAGGGATCGCGTCAAGCGTAGACGCCTGCGCGTTTGGCGTGGTTCCACGGGGTGCAGCAGTGCGGGCATGCGGAGTCTCCGAACACAATGCGAATACAGGGCGCGCCGAGGGCCCATCCATATATCTCATGCGCAAAGCCCGGCGCGGGCGCAGGAATCCCGCTCGCCCACGGCGTGTGGGGCGAATTAGGATTCCTGCAAGAATCCCGGCGCGCCCCGCGTACCCGGAAAGCGGCCCTGCCGGGCCGGTGGCTACATTCAGCCTCCTCCAGCGTCAGTGGGCGCAACGCCGCGTGGCGGCGATGGGTGTTGCCGGAAGGAACTTGCGTGAAGACCTTGGCGGTCAGATGGTCGGAGCCAGTTTGGTGCAGCACACCCGCACGCGCCGCGTGCGTCGGTGTGTGTGCGCTGCTGCTCGCGGCCTGCCACCGCACGCCACCCAACGGTGAGAAGATCGCCGCGACGCTGACCTTCGGCGAGCCCGGTTTGTCTCCCGGCCAGTTCTCGTATCCGCGCGCGATGACCAACGACGGCACGTACCTGTGGGTGGTCGACAAGGCCGCCCGCGTGCAGCGCATGGACCCGGCCACCGGTGATTCGCCCCTGGGGTGGCGGATGCCCGAGTGGAAGCTCGGCAAGCCCACCGGCATCTCGGTCTGGAAGCCCGTGGGCGGCGCCGACACCGACGAGATGGTCTTCCTCCCCGACACCCATTACCACCGGGTGATGGTCTACCGCGTGGGCGAGCACCCTGCGCCCGATCTTGGCCCCGCCAACGACGGCACGCAGTGGGGGGGCAAGGTCACCCTCGTCGCCCGCTTCGGCGAGTACGGCTCGGGCCCCGGCCAGTTCACCTATCCCACGGACGTCGCCATCCTGCCCACGCCCGACGGCAAGAGCATCGCCCGCCTGTACGTCAGCGAGTACGGCGGCACCGACCGCGTCAGCGTCTTCGAGCCCGACGGTCCCAACTGGAAGTTCTCCTTTGCCTTCGGCCGCTTCGGCTCGGGCGACCAGGCCGACCCGGTGGAGTTCAGCCGCCCGCAGTCTGTAGAGATAGATACGGCCAAGCGCGAACTGGTCATCGCCGACGCCTGCAACCACCGCGTGGGCCGCTTCACCCTCGAAGGCCGCCTCATCGCGTGGATCGGCGGCCCCGAGCAGATGGGCTCCGGGCCCGGGCAGTTCACATACCCCTATGGTCTGGCCCTGCTCGGCGACGGCTCGGCGCTCGTCGCGGAGTTCGGGAACAACCGCGTGCAGCGGATCGACCTGGCGAGCGGCACCAGCATGGGGACGTACGGACAGGCAGGTCGCGAAGCGGGGCAACTGGCAACCCCCTGGGCCGTCACCGCGCTGGGCGACTCCGCCTTCGTCCTGGACTCGGGCAACAACCGCGTGATGCGGTTCACCAAACCCACCTCCCGCGTCGCCGGCGCCCAGCCCACGGGGGCCCACCGATGACGCCGCCCGCCGCGGCCGCATTCGCCACGCTTCCATCGCTGGCCTCGATCCACGTCGGCCCGGTGCAGTTTGATGCGCCCATCTGGCTCGTGCTCATCCCCGTGCTGGGCGCGCTCTGCGTGCTCATGGCCAGCCGCAGCCTCTCGGGCCTGGGATCGGTCACGCGCTGGGTCGCCCTGGCCATCCGGCTCGTGGTCATCATCCTCATCGTGGCCGCGATCGCCGAGCCCCAATGGCGCCGCGAATCCAAGGACGTCGCCGTCACCGTCGTGCTCGACGCCAGCCAGTCCGTGCCCTCCGCCAAGCAGAAGGACATCGACGCCTACATCGAGCAGGCCGCGGCACAAACCGAGAAGAAAGACGACCGCCTGGGCGTCGTCACCGCCGCGAAGGAAGCCTTCGTCCAGGCCCTGCCCCAGCGCCTCAACCGCGGGCTCGAGCGCCAGCACGTGGGCTCCATCGACGGCACCAACCTCGCCGCGGCGGTACGCCTCGCCCTCGCCGTGCTCCCCAAGGACGCCGCCAACCGCATCCTCCTCGCCACCGACGGCAACGAGACCGTCGGCAGCCTGCTGCAGGCGGCCGAAGCGGCCAAGGCCCTGGGCGTGCCCATCGACGTGCTGCCGATGCAGTACAAGTACGACAACGAGGTGCTGGTGGACCGCATCGTGGCCCCCTCCTCGGCGCGCGAGGGCGAGAACATCAACCTGCGCGTCGTCCTCAAGGCGATCAAGCCCGCCAGCGGCCGGCTCACCATCCAGCAGAACGGCGAGTCGCTCGACCTGGACCCCGACAAGCCCGGCGAGTCGGCCCGCGTCACGCTCAAGGAGGGCATCAACGTCCTCTCGCTGCCGGTGGCCAACCTGCGCTCGGGCCCGCAGAAGTTCGACGCCATCTTCGAGCCCGACGGCGACGTGGGCCGCCCCGTGGGCGACACCATCCTCGAGAACAACAAGGCCCTGGGCGTGACGTTCGTCGCCGGCGAGGGCAAGGTGCTGGTCCTCGCCGACGATCTCAAGGCCGCCGAGCACCTCGTGCAGGCGCTCGAGAGCGCCAAGATCCGCGCCGAAGTGCGCCCCAGCGAACGCGCCCCCGCCTCGCTCACGGAATACAACGCTTTCGACGCGGTGATCATGGTCGATCAGTCCGCGTACGGCTACAGCCAGAAGCAGCAGGAAGAACTCCGCCAGTACGTGCACGACACCGGCGGCGGGCTCGTCATGATCGGCGGCCCCAACGCCTTCGGCGCCGGCGGCTGGATCGGCTCGCCCCTCGAAGACGCCCTGCCCGTCAACCTCGACATCCCCAGCAAGCGGCAGATGCCCAAGGGCGCACTCGCCCTGGTCATCCACTCGTGCGAGATGCCCGAGGGCGTCTTCTACGGCAAGAAGGTCTGCGAGGCCGCCGTCAACTCCCTCTCGCGCCTCGACCTGGCGGGCATCGTGGAGTACGGCTGGAACGGCACGACCTCCTGGGTCCACAAGCTGGCCCCCGTGGGCGACGGCTCGGCCGTCAAGCGCAGCATCCAGAACCTGATGTTCGGCGACATGCCCGACTTCACGCCCAGCCTCCAACTGGCGTACGACGGCCTCAAGGCCTGCGACGCCGGCCAGAAGCACGTCATCATGATCTCCGACGGCGATCCGCAGATCCCGCCGGCCTCCCTGCTCGACAAGTACATCGAGGCCAAGATCACCATCAGCACCGTGGGCGTCTTCCCCCACAGCGGCGGCGACACCAGCCGCATGAAGTACATCAGCCAGTACACCAAGGGCCGCCACTACGAAGTCAACACCCAGCAGGCCCTGGCCAGTGTCCCCCAGATCTTCATCAAGGAGGCACAAACCGTCCGCCGCAGCCTGCTCTGGGAAGGCTCGCCCTTCACGCCCGCCTTCACGCCCGGCCTCTCTGAATCCCTCCGCGGCATCACCCAGGTGCCCCCGATCTCCGGCTACGTCGTCACCGCCGAACGCGAAGGCCTCGCGCTGGTCTCGATGAAGGGCAAGGAGGGCGACCCGATCATGGCCCAGTGGCAGTACGGCCTGGGCAAGGTGCTCGCCTTCACCAGCGACGCGGCGACGCGCTGGAACTCCTCGTGGATCGGCTGGCCCTCGTACAAGGCCTTCTGGGAGCAGAACACCCGCTGGGCGATGCGTCCGGGCGGGTCGGCGAACGTCCGCGTGATGACCGACACCAAGGGCGACTCGACCACCGTCACCGTCGAGGCCCTCGACGCCAAGGGCGAGCGGCTCAACTTCGCCAACTTCAAGGGCCGCCTGGCTCTTCCCGACGGCAAGGGCGTCGACGTCGACCTCAAGCAGGTCGGCCCCGGCCGCTACCAGGGCACGGTGCCTACTGATCAATCGGGTTCGTACGTGCTGAGCCTGCGCTACGCCGCGCCCGACGACAGCGTGAAGAGCGGCATCCTGGAGGGCAGCGTGCAGGCCGCCGTGACGCGCCCCTTCGCCGACGAGTTCCGCGCCATGGAGGACAACACGCCTCTGCTCACGCAGGTCGCCACGCTCACCGGCGGGCGCGTGCTGAGTTGGAACCCGCAGACCGACGACCCCTGGTCGCGCGTGGGCCTCAAGATGCCCGTGGCCCTGCGGCCGATGTGGCTCATCGTCGCGGTGCTGGCCGCGGGCCTCTTCCTGGTGGATGTGGGCGTGCGGCGCGTGCGCATCGACATCCCCATGATCCTGCGCTGGGTGCAGAGCCTCTTCGGCCGCGCGGGCGTCAAGGGCGGCGAGCAGATGACGGGCCTCAAGGCCGCCCGCGAGCAGGCCAAGGCCCAGATCGCCCGGCGCGTCGGCTCCGAGCAGATCACCCCGCACGATCTGGAAGCGCAGGCCAAGGCCGCGGTGCGGGCCTCGCAGGAAGTCGCCAAGACCAAGTTCGAAGCCACGCCCGAGAGCCTCAAGCGCTCCGTCGAGGCCCCGATCATCATGGGCGGCGCCGACGCCAAGCCCCAGCCCACCCAGCCCAAGGCCCGGCCCACCGATGCGCCCAAGCAGGCGCCCGGCGAGGGCATGAACCGCCTGCTCAAGGCCAAGCAGAAAGCCCGCGAAGAGATGGACGAATAGGAACACACCCGACTACGACCCGGCCACAGCGACGCCCCGACCGCAAGGAAACACGCCATGCCCACAGTGACCAAAGCCCCAGAGCCCCAGACCCCCGCCGAAGTGAAGGAACAGTGCGAAGTTCCGCACCGTCTTCGCCGCCCTCAAGGCGGAGGTCGGCAAGGTCGTCGTCGGCCACGCCGAGGTCGTCGACGCCGTTCTCACCTCGCTCTTCGCCGGCGGCAACGTCCTGCTGGAAGGCGTCCCCGGCCTGGGCAAGACGCTGCTGGTCCGCACGCTCTCCCAATCCCTGAGCCTGCCCTTCAGCCGCATCCAGTTCACGCCCGACCTCATGCCCGCGGACGTGATCGGCACCAACATCGTCATGGAAGACCCCGACACCGGCCGCCGCAAGTTTGAGTTCCAACGCGGCCCCATCTTCGCCCAGGTCGTCCTCGCCGACGAGATCAACCGCGCCACCCCCAAGACCCAGTCCGCGCTCCTTGAGGCCATGCAGGAGCGCAGCGTCACCGTCGCGGGCGTCACCCACAAGCTCAACAAGCCCTTCATCGTGCTCGCCACCCAGAACCCCATCGAGCAGGAAGGCACCTACCCACTCCCCGAAGCCCAGCTCGACCGCTTCATCTTCAAGATCGTCGTGGGCTACAGCCAGCTCGACGACCTCATCACCATCCTGGACCGCACCACCAGCACCGAGCAGCCCGAGGTCAGGAACATCCTCGACGGGCCCACCATCCTGGACCTCCAGAACCTGGTCCGCGGCGTCATCGTCGCCCCGCACGTCAAGGAATACGTCGCCCGCCTCGTGCTCGCCAGCCACCCCGGCACCGCCACCGCCGCGGGCGGCATCAACGGCCCCACCAACAAGTACGTCCGCTGCGGCGCCAGCCCCCGCGGAGCCCAGGCCCTCATGCTCGCCGGCAAGGTCCGCGCCCTGGTCGACGGCCGCTTCCACGTCTCCTTCGGCGACATCAAGTTCGTCGCTCCCATGTGCCTGCGCCACCGCATCCTGATGAACTTCGAGGCCGAGGCCGACAAGATCGACTCTGACTCCATCGTCAAGCAGTTGCTGGAACTGACCCCGACCGAGCCCATGAAGGGGTAACGCCATGACCGTCACCACGCGCGGCACACACACTTCGCCCGCCCGACGCCTGCTCCTCGCGGCGGCGATGGTCGCCTGCGCCAGTGCCGCCTCGTTCGGCCACGGCATGTTCCCCAACGACGTCCCCATCGACCGCCTCATCGCCAACATCCAGAAGTACATCGACGAGCACCCCAAGGACGCCGAGGCCTACTACCGCCTCGGCCGCGCCCACACGCTCGCGCTGGAGACCCGCACTGAGTTCGTCCCCGTCTTTGAGGGCACCACCCTGCCCCGCATCGCCGAGGGCTCCTGGTCCAAGCGCTCGCCCAACGAAGACAAGTCTCGCGCCTCCACGCCGGAGCAGATCAACGCCCACCTCGAGGCGGCGATCAAGAACCTCAACAAGGCGATCGAACTGCGGCCCAACACCGCCAAGTTCCGCCTCACCCTCGCCGCGGCTCTCGAAGCCGGCATTCCATATATCAGCAAGACCAAGGTCTGGCCCCTCGCGCCCAGCTCCACCCTGCTCCAGTCCAAGGACGACGACACCAAGGAACGCATCGCCCGCTGGAAGACGCGCTTCAACGAAGCCGCCACGAAGGATGAGGCGCTCTCGGATCTGCTCAAGGGCCTCTCGCCCGAAGAGTGGAACGACCGCACCCGTGACACCATCGTGGCCCTCGCCATCGATTCTCGCGACCGCGAGGCGTTCGCCAAGGTCGTCGCCACGCTGCGTGAAGCCGATTGGAAGGAACAAGTCGAACTCCAGTACTTCGCCGCGGTCTGTCTCGCACTGCCCAAGGAGGGCAAGGTCGAAGCCAAGCCCATCTGGGGCGGCCTGGAAGATTGGGTGAGTTACGAGGCCGCGACGTGCTATGTCCGCTTCGTGGAATCGCGGGCCGTGCGCCCCACGGACCATGTCCGACTCAAGACGGCCAAGGCCATCGCCAAGGCCTTCGAGGAACTGCCCCCGCCCACGGCCATCACGCCGATCATCATCAACCCCGGCGCCAAGAGCCTGGCCGACACGGTCGCGCCGGGCGTGTCGGTGACCTTTGATCTGGACGGCTCGGGCACGAACCGGCGCTGGCCCTGGCTCACGCCCGACACCGGCCTGCTCGTCTGGGACCCCGACCGCACCGGCCGCATCACCTCCGGCCGACAGTTGTTCGGCTCGGTCTCCTGGTGGATCATGTTCGATACCGGCTACCAGGCCCTGGACGCTCTCGACGACAACCGCGACGGTCTGCTCAGCGGCGATGAACTCCGCGGCGTCCGCGTCTGGTTCGATCGCAACAGCGACGGCAAGAGCGAATCCGCCGAAGTCGTCGATCTGGCCGCGCTGAACATCACCGCGCTCTCGACGCACGCCTGTGGATTGGACCACGGCTCACCCGTCGCGATGAACGGCGCCACACTCGCGAACGGTGCCACGCTGCCCACGTGGGACTGGGTCACCGCGCCGCTGCCCCGCAAGTCCTCAGTCCAACCGATCGCCCTGGTCGGCGTCGGCGCTCTCGGCGCTTGCCTGTGCGGCCACTTCATCCACTCGCGGAGGGGCCGCGCATGATGACCATAACGCGTCTGGCCTCCATCCTCGCGCTCTTCACCTTCGCCCTCGTCGGCTGCACCACGCCCCCGGCCCTGCACGCCAACATGACCGATCCGGTCCTGCGCACCAAGCTCGCCGAATCCTTCCAGCCCGGCATGACCCTCGACCAGGTCCAGGGCGGTTTGGACACGCTCCACATCGATCACGGCCGCCGCATGCTCTACGCCCCACAGGGCGAGCGCCCGCAGGTGCTGCTCGCGCGGCTCTTCCCGCCCGGGGGCTTCTGGGGAGCCGAGGGCGACAGCGTCGTTGAATGGGTGGATGTGAGCTTCGTCTTTGAGCCCGCCGACCACCTGTCTCGCACGCTCCTGTACCGCGACGGCATGCGGTACTTCTACGGCGACCCGATCAACACGCCGAACCGTGAACCCATGGCCCGCTTCCCACGCTGGCCCGCGCTTCCACCCCCACCCAAGAACCCTCTCGAGGGCGCTACATAAGGAAAGTCCCATGCACGCGATCAACCGCTCCATCTTCTGTCTCTTCCTCGCCGCCGCGGCGTTCGCCGGCGGCTGCGAGAGTTCCTCCACCATCGTCAAGAAGTCCGACCTTGTGGGCGAGTGGGTCGGCCCCGCCAACCGCAAGATCGCGATCTCCGATCTGGGCGCGGAGCGCTTCGAGGTCACACGCTTCGACGCCGACGCCCCCAAGGGCTTCGCCGGCAAGCTCGTTTCGGTCGACGGCTTCGAGTTCGCGCAGTTCGAGGCCGCCCGCCAGGAAGGCTCGCTCACGTCCATCAAGCCGGTCTTCACCTACATGCGGCTGGACCGCGAGAACAACCGCGTCATGATCCGCCGCGTCAACAACACCTGGCTCAAGTCCGCCGCGGCGGAAACGCCCGGGGCCGTCTACACCGACCTGCCCAAATCCACCAACGGCCCCGGCGGCGTCTCGTGGGACACCGAAGAAACCCGCACCAAACTGCTCCGCAAAGCCACCCTGAACCCCAACGCCTTCTCCGCCCCCGAGAGCTTCCTCCGCCTCAAGTAAGCACACCGCATGCTCCGCACGACCAACCCAACCCGCCCCAAGGGCCTTGAAGACCTGATCGACGCCCGCCTCATCTCGAGGCTCGGCCCGCTCGACATCTCGTCGCGCAAGGTCTTCTTCGGCAAGCTGAAGGGCGAGCGGCGGAGCAAGAAGCGCGGCGAGTCCGTCGAGTTCGCCGACCACCGCGCGTACGTCAGCGGCGACGACCTGCGCCACATCGACTGGAACATCTTCGCCCGCCTCGACGGCCTGTTCATGAAGCTCTTCCTGGAGGAAGAGGACCTCTCCCTGCACATCGTCATCGACGCCAGCGCCTCCTCCGACTGCGGCGAGCCCAGCAAGTTCCTCTTCATGCAGCGCGCCGCCATGGCCATCGGCTACGTCGGCCTGGTCAATCTCAACCGCGTCGCCGCCACCGCCATGGGCGAGGGCGACATCGCCGGCCACATCCGCGACCTGCGCGGCCGCCGCCGCACGCAGGACCTGGCCCGCTTCATCTGCTCCCTGGAGCCCACCGGCTCCTTCTCCTTCCGCGCCGCCGCCGAACGCATCGTGATGTCCCGAAGGGGCAAGGGCATCATGCTCGTCTTCTCCGATTTCTTCTTCAAGGAGGGCTTCGAGCAGGGCCTGCGCATGCTCGTGGGCCGCGGCTACGACGTCTACGTCGTCCAAGTGCTCAGCCCGCAGGAGATCGACCCCCCGCTCACGGGCGACCTGCGCCTCAAGGACGTCGAAGACAACGACCTGGCCGAGATCACCGTCTCCGCCCCGTTGCTCAAGAAGTACAAGGCCAACCTCAACGCCTACTGCGCCACCCTCCAGAACTTCTGCGCCCGGCGCGAGATGAACTTCATCTCCATCCGCAGCGATACCCCCGTGGACACGCTCATCCTCGACTACCTGCGTCAGAAGGGGGTCATCCGGTGAGCATGAGCCGCACGATCCATCGCTCCGCCCCAACGGCCTGCGCTCCGCGCGCCGCGGCTCTAGTCGTGGGGGTGTCCCCATGACCTGGCTCACCCCAATCCTGGGCGCCATCGCCGCGTCGATCGCGGTGCCGCTGCTGATCATCCTGTACTTCCTCAAACTGCGCCGCCGCGACGTCGAGGTCTCTTCCACGTTCCTGTGGAAGAAGGCGATCCAGGACCTGCAGGCCAACGCGCCGTTCCAGCGTCTGCGCCGCAACCTGCTCCTGTTCCTCCAGTTGCTCGTGCTCGCGGGCGTCTGCATCGCCCTCGCGCAGCCGCAGATCAAGGGTCAGGCCGTGGTGGGCAGCCGCCACGTGATCCTGATCGACCGCTCCGGGAGCATGACCGCCACCGACGGCGCCGAGACCGGCACGCCCATGACCCGCCTCGACGCCGCCAAGCAGCAGGCCGTCGCGTTCGTTGAATCACTCCGCGAGGGCGGTATTCTCTCCGGCAAGGATTCCTCCGACGAGGCGATGGTGATCACCTTCGACACCGCCGCGGAAGTCCGCCAGCAGTTCACCAGCGACAAGGCCTCTCTCCGCGCCGCGATCAACGCCATCCAGCCCACCGAGGGCCCCACGCGCATCGAGGAGGCCATCCGCCTCGCCAACGCTCACAAGCCCAAGCGCATCGTCGAGGGCAACACCATCGAGGGCCTCACCGCCGGCCCGCCGATGACGATCCACGTCTACTCCGACGGCCGCGTCCCCGACGCCGACAAGGCCAAGCCCAGCCCCGAGGACAAGCTCGAGTTCCACCGCGTCGGCAAGCCCGACGCGAAGAACATCGGCATCGTCGGCCTCCGCGCCGCCCGCGAGTACGACAACCCCGCCAAGCTCACCGTCTACGTCTCCCTCCAGAACAACCAGTCGCAGGCCCGCCAGGCCGATGTCGAACTGCTCATCAACGGCACCACCGCCGCCATCAAGACCGCCACGCTCGCCGCCGCGACCAACGAGGGGCCCCGCCTGAGCGCCCCCGAAGCCGCACGCACCGCCGCCCGCGAGGCCGAAGCCGCGGACGTCGCCAACGCGAACGCCAAGAACCTTACACCCGCCGCGACCGCGCTGCGTGCCGGCCTGGGCGGGGTCGTCTTCCAGTTGGAGCAGCCCGAGGGCGCCACGATCCAGGTGCGCCTGCGCCAGCCCGGCATGGGCACGCCCCCGGAGGACGACGCCCTCGCGCTGGACGATCGCGCGTTCCTCGTCATCCCGCCCGCCAAGAAACTCGCCATCGCCGTCGTCTCCGGCGAGCGCGACTCCTGGCTCGACCTGGCGCTGTCCGGCCTGCCCCTCTCTCGCCTCATCAAGATCGATCCGCCCCGCTTCCAGGAGTTCGTGGACCAGGGCAAGCTCGGCGAGTTCGACGTCATCGTGCTCGAGAACTGGCTCCCGCCCAAGGGGCCCGACGGCAAACCCCAGGACCTCCCCCCCGGCAGCTACCTCATCTTCGGCGGCGTGCCCGAGAAGGGCCTGGGCCTCAAGGACGACGGCGTCCTCGGCAACGCCGGCATCCTCGACTGGTCGCGCGACCACCCCGTGCTCCGCAACCTCATGCTCGACAAGCTGCGGATCTCCGAATCCCGCAAGGCCGAACTCCTCCCCGGCAGCAGCGCCGTGGTGCTCGCCTCCAGCCAGTTGGGCCCGGCCATCATCGAGGCCACCGCCCCCGGCGTCCACGCCGTCATCGTGCCCTTCAAGCTCGACAAGTCCACCTGGCCGTTCGATACCAGCTTCGTCATCTTCACCTCCGCGGCGATCCAGTACCTGGGCGAAGATGTCGGCGCCGGCTCCACCATCAAGGATGTCCAGCCCGGCTCGGTCATCAGCGACCGCCTCCCCGTCGGCGCCGACGACATCACCGTGAAACTCCCCACCGGCGAATCCCAGAAACTGCTGCCGGCCAGCGACGGCCGGGTCACGTTCGGCCCGCTCGTCTCTACAGGCATCTACGAACTCTCCTGGACCGGCCCCGCCGGGCCCACCGACCGCAAGGAAGGCGCCACCGCCAAGCGCGGGTACGCCGCCAACCTCTCCGATCCGCAGGAGTCCGACATCGCCGCCGCGGACAAGCTCAGCACCGCTTCCACCGAAGCCGCGGCGTCTCTCAACGCCTCCGCCGCCGCGGACAAACGCCTCTGGCCCTGGCTCCTCCTGGCCGCCCTCGGCATCGTCATGCTGGAATGGTTCGTGTACAACCGCAAGGTGTACCTCTAAGCCCAGCACTCGGCGCCGCGGCCGCGAAACTCCCCGTCATGCTCCGCCGCATCGCCCTTCAACCTCTCCTGCCCTTCGCCACCCTGCGCCGGACGCTGGCCTTCTCCGCCGCGCTGCTCTCGCTGCTCGTCTCCAACTCTCACGCCCAGCCCCGCACCCAGAAGAAGAACTCCCCCGTCGAGATCACGCAAGTCGATTGGGGTTGGCGCGGCGTGATGCCCGCCGATCACTTCGCCCCCGTGCGCGTCTGGCTCCGCAGCACCGACACCTCCTTCGCCGGCCAGCTCGCCATCGAGTACAAGCAGGACGGCACCCAGCCCGCCCGCTACAGCGTCCCTTTCGCCACCACCCCCGGCGTCGCCGTTCCCTTTGAACTCGCCGCGTGCCTCCCGCCGTTCTGCGAAAAGATCAAGATCACCGCGCAGGACGCCAACGGCGACGGACAGGTCGTCGAGTTTTCCAGCACCGGCAGCCCCGAGGAGAACTCGCTCCCCACGGTCGACACCACGCGGTCCACCATGGTGATCATGGGCTGCGAGTCTTCCAAGATCGCGTTCAAGAATCTCACCCAGATCAAACCCGCCGCGGACGGCGCCGCGCCCAACTCCGATCTCGTAGGCCCCCCGCCCATCCCCGTGCCTCCCGCGCCCGGGCGCGTCGGCGTGTTAACGGTCAGCGAGTCTCCCGTAACGATCGACGCCATCTGGGAGGGCGCCGCGCCCGCCACCCTGTTGCCCGCCGAAGCGCCCCGCCAGTGGATGGCGTACGAGAGCGCCGCCGTCGTCATCGCCGATCTGGATTCGCTCAGCGCGCTCGAACCCCGTGCGCTGGCCGCGCTCTGCACCTGGGTCCGCTCGGGCGGACGCCTGGTCATCCTCGCCTACACCGCCGGGCCCCGGTGGACGGCCGTGTTCACCGATCTGCCCCTCCCGCTCTCGCTGGACGATCAGACCCGCATGACCCCGCACCCCGAGCTGCGCACGCTCGCCTCGGGGGCCGCCGAGCCCGCGTACCAACTCCCCGCCCGCGGCATTGCCCTCACCAACTCCGGCCGCGTCGAAGGCTGGACCACCCTCTGGCCCACCGAAACCCCCAACCGCTCGCTCCTGGCCTACGGCCCCTGCGGGCTGGGCATGGTCGCCGTCCTGGGCTGCGATCCCCAGCGCCTCCCCCGCACGCTCTCCGACGATCCCACCCGCGAACTGTGGCGCACGGCGATCAACACCGTCGCGCCCATGAGCGCCATCACCTCGCCGGAGAGCCAGTTCTACTACAACTACGGCCGCAGCCGCGTCTCTTTGGGCCGATCGTCCGCGGTCGCCCTCACCACCGCCCTCGACGCCGTCGCCGGCGCGCCCCCGCTGGGGTACGGCGCGTTCGTTCTCATCGGCGGCGCCCTCGCGCTGCTCGCCGGGTTGATCGGCCCGTTCGACGGCCTGGTGCTCCGCCGCCGACTGGGCTCGCGCACCTTCGTCACCGCCATCGGGTGGATCGGAGCCGCCGCCGGCGCCGCGATGGTGGGGCCCACGCTCATGCGCTCCGGAGAAACCTACCTCCGCCGCGTCCTGCTCACCGACACCATCTGCAACGAGCAGGGCACGCCGCTCCTCTGCGCTTCCACCGGTGTCACCGGTGTGTTCGGCGGCAAGCCCGCCAACCCCGCCATCGAGGGCGCAGCGCCCGGCTCCTGGTGGCGCGGCGTCGCCGCCGTCAACATGTACTCCGGCGCCGGCCGCACCTTCTCGGCCCTCAACACCCCCATCCGCACCGCGCGCGATTCCGATTCCCTCCGCGAAGCCATCCCCGTCCAGGTCAGCCAGGGCCAGTGGACCTTCCGCACCGTCATGAACGACGACCCCGCGCTCCCCGACACGTCGCAGATCGGCGCCCGCGTGCGCCGCGCCGACGACGGCAAGTTCTCCGTGCGGCTCTTGAACGTCCCGCCCAAGGCCTTCATCGAGCACGCCGAGATACTGGTGGGCACCACGTGGTACGCCCTCAACTTCCCCGAAGGCCCCACCGACCCCACCCGCGAGGGCCTCACCGGCGAAGCCATGACCGAGCCGCGCCAGATCAGCGCCCAGTCCGAACCCTTCTGGGACGGGAGCCGAACGACCAAAATCGCCGCCCAACTCTCGCGCGACTTCGTCGGCGCCCGCGAGCGCACCGCCTCCCTCGACCGCCGGGCGTTGGAGGGCGCACAGGTCTGCGTCACGCTCCAGACACCCGCCTCGACCGTCTCGCTCTCGGGCCTCACCAACGTCAACACCGCCGTCACCCACCACGTCCGCATCGCCACGCCCATCACCGGCAGCCCCACGCCATGATCGAAACCCGCAACCTGACCAAGCGATACGGCACCCTCACCGCGCTCGACGGGCTGACGCTCGACATCGGCCCCGGCCAGGTCTTCGGCTTCATCGGCCCCAACGGCGCCGGCAAGAGCACCACCATGAAGATCCTGGCGTGCCTCATGCGCGCCGACGCCGGCTCCGCCAGCGTCTGCGGGCTGGACGTGAGCAGGCACGGCGACGAGATCCGCCGCGTCATCGGCTACATGCCCGACTTCCTGGGCGTCTACGACGACCTCACCGTCGACGAGTACCTCCAGTTCTTCGCCTCCGCCTTCGCCATCCCCCGCGCCAAACGCCGCTCCGTCGTTGATCAGGTCCTCCAGCTCACCGACCTCACCGAGAAGCGCCACGCCCTGGTCGACAGCCTCTCCCGCGGCATGCAGCAGCGCCTGGGCGTCGCCCGCGTCCTCATCCATGATCCCAAGGTCCTCCTGCTCGACGAGCCCGCCAGCGGCCTGGACCCCCGCGCCCGCATCGAGATGCGCGAACTGCTCCTGGAACTGGGCCGCATGGGCAAGGTCCTCATGGTCAGCAGCCACATCTTGAGCGAACTCGCCGAGATGTGCACCAGCATCGGCATCATCGAACGCGGCAAGCTCCTCTACGCCGGCACGATCGAGGACGCGTACCAGCGCACCAAGGCCCTCGCCGGCGGCGGCGAATCCATCAAGGTCCTGCTCGAAGAGGGCAGCGCGCCCCCCGAGGCGCTCATCCCCGCCATCTCCCGCCACAGCCTCGTCACCAACGCCTCCGCCGAGGGGCCCCTGGCCCTCACCATCCGCACCACCGGCCACCCCGGCCACAACGACCTCATCCGCACCCTCATCGACGCCGGCGCCAGAATCAACTCCTTCCAGCCCATGGAAATCAAGCTGGAAGACGCCTTCCTGCGACTCACCACGGGGGCCCTGCAGTGAGCAACCCCGCGACCATCGTCAAGCGACGGTCCGCGGCGCAGCGCATCGCCTCCGCGCTCCACCCGCGCACCATCCTCTGGGCCATCCCCGGCCCCGTCTTCGCCAAGGAAGCCAACGTCCTGGGACGCAAGGCCTCCACCTACTGGGTCCGCGGCGGCTACGCCCTGCTTCTGCTGGGCCTGGTCTCCATCGTCTTCCTGGGAACCTACCTCGAAACCTCGGAAGGCACCGACGCCGAACGCCTCCAGCGTTTCCAGGCCATCGCCCCCGCCATCACCGCCTCCATCTCCTGGTTCCAGTTCATCATGCTCTTCCTGTGCGCCGCCTCCATGTGCTCCGGCGCCATCTGCGAGGAACAGCGCAAGGGCTCGCTCGCCGCCCTCATGACCACGCCCCTGCGCGCCTGGCAGATCCTGCTCGGCAAGATCTGCGGCGCGTTCGCGCAGTTGCTCATCCTCGTCCTCATCCCCGTCCCCCTCCTGCTCGCCCTGCGCGTCTTCGGCGGCGTCAACCCCGAGGCCGTCGCCGCCACCCTCGCGCTGACACTCTCCACCGCGCTCCTCGCCGCGGTCCTCGCGGCGTGGCACTCCATGCACGTCAAGCGCGCCGCCGTCGCCATGCTCTCCGCGCTCGCCTCCCTGGCCATCATCCAGTTCGGCCCGGCGCTGGCCTACGCCATCCTCCGCGGCTACGGCTTCGTGTCGCCCAACGCCGTCTGGTTCGCCTTCTTCTCAACACCCATCGGCATGGTGGGCACCACCGTCGACTTCATCATGGGCAGCGGCGGCACGCCCTTCCCCACCCGCTTCGCCGTGCAGACCAGCTCCATCTACACCCTCGCCTGGTCCGCCGCGATCTTCATCATCGCCTCGCTCCAACTCCGCCGCCTGCTCCGCAGACAAGCCGACGGCGACGCCCGCTCCGCCGACACGCCCGAATCCGCCCAGCCGAAAAAGAAGCGCCACGCCCGGGCCGCGACCGGAACCAGCCGCGAGGTCTCCGACACCCCCGTCCTCTGGCGCGAAACCCGCCAGTCGGCGTTCCGCAGCCGCCGGGCCTTCTACACCGCCTGGCTCGCCATCATCGGCATCTTCGCGTTCCTGTACCTCAAGATCGGTTTCGACGAGCGCGACCTCTACCCCAGCGTCTCGGTCATCACCACCATCCTCTGCATCGCCGCCGCGGCGGTCGCCACCACCTCCGCCATCAACGGCGAGAAGGAAGCCCGCACCTTCGACGTGCTCCTTTCTACGCCCCTCTCCACGCGGACCATCGTCTGGGGCAAGTTTGTGGGCGCTCTCAAGAAGCAATGGTTCCTCCCCCTCATCCTCCTGCTGCACACCGTGCTCGGCGGCATCATCCCCGGGAACCTCGCCCTCATCACGCCGCTGCACACCGCCATGATCCTCCTGCCCCCGATGGTCCTCCTGAGCGCCACCGGCCTGCTCGCCAGCAGCATGTTCGGCAAGTCCACCGTCGCGGCGGTCGTCAACTTCGGGTTCGCCCTGGGCCTCTGGGCCCTGACACCCATGTTCGCCGCGATCCTCACCGAACTCGTCCTCGGCGGTGGGGCCGACGAGATCCTCTCCGTGCTCATGCTCATCAACCCCGTGGGCATGATGGTGGTCGCCACCATGGGCGGGCACATCGGCGCGTTCTCGCGTGACTACCAGGTCTTCGACCTGGGCAGCACCGACGCCCTGGGATTCACCCTGATCGCCGCGTGCTACGCCGGCGTGTTCGCGATCGCCACGCACCTCACCCTCCGCCTCGCCGCCTCGCGCCTCGCCGCGGCGAGCGCCCGCACCACCACCTCCTCGCCGCGCGCCGCCTGATCTTCGCTGCCGGCACGCAAGAAAAAACGGGCCGCGCTCAGTGCGCGGCCCGCTTGTATGAACTTGCGTCCTGTTGCCCGATGCCTTCCGGCGCCACCTCACGCCCGGGACTGGTACGACCCGTCCGCCGTCGACACCCGCAGCGTCTCGCCCTGCTTGATGAACGCCGGAACGCGGACCATCAGGCCCGTTTCCATCGTCGCGTCCTTGGTCTGGTTCGTCACCGTCGCGCCCTTCACTTCCGGCGGGCAGTCCTTCACGGTCAGCTCCACGCTGCTGGGCATTTCCAGCGTCACGGCGTTGCCGTCGTAGAACAGCACCGTCACGTCCGTGTTCGGGCGCAGGTACTTGAGCGCATCGCCCAGGATGTCCGGGTGGATCACCACCTGGTCGTACGTTTCCTTGTCCATGAACGTCGCGCCCGTGTTGTCGCTGTACAGGTACTCCATCGGGCGGCGGTCCAGGTCGATCACGTCCACTTCATCGCCCGAGCCCAGGCGACGCTCGATCGTCTTGCCCTGGATCACATCCCGAATCTTGATCTGGATGAACGCCCGCAGGTTGCCCGGCGTGCGGTGCTCGAAGTTCGTGATGATGTACAGCTTGCCGTCAATCTTGCAGCCAAGGCCGGGACGAAGATCAGTCGCTTTCATGGGTCTACACTCGGTTTCTGGTAGGTGCGTGCCGGCGAAGGGCCGCCCAGGGTACAACTTCGCTCAAAGTAAGGGGCTCAAAATTAGGGGGGAGGATCGTAGGCTGACCGCCCTGCCCGAAGCGCTGCTTCGCGCACTCTCCCGCACGCCCGATATCGCCGGCCGAGCTCGCCCGCGATCTCGAACCCAAGCACCTACCGGCACCCGATCATACTCTCCGATATGGTGGCCACCGACATCAAGGCGCGCCTGCTCAAAAAGCCGTTCGAACCCTTCCGCATCCGCACCAGCAGCAGATGCGTACGAAGTGACCGCGCGCGCTGCTGGTCGCCATGATGAAGACTAAGATCTTCATCGCCGCGCTATCCGATGCACATCACCGCGCTCGAGTCCCTCTCGAACGGCCACCACCCGCCCCGCTCCAAACCTCGCCGCCGCCGCTGTCCCCCCCCCCCCGACTTCTCCCCCACATACGCCGTCGAGAAGTTCTTCTCCTTGGAGTCCGGCTTGAACGCCAGTTCCTGCACCAGCTTGTCCGGCCCCTCCAGGCGATAGGTCATGCTCTCGATGCCGCCGGGAATTTCCTTCTCCGGCACGAACGTCGCCGAGTTGGGGCCGGTGGACTTGAGCTTGAACACGTCCGTCTCGCGGCGCTTCTCATCGATCATCAGCTTGGGGTGCATGTGCCGCAGGTACAGCGTCACCACCACCGGCCCGTCCTTCACGTCCGGCTCGGCCACGATCGCCGAGTACTCGTAGAACGCCACGCCCCCGCCCTTGCGCATCTGCTGGAACGCGCCCACCATGCTGTTGCCCGCCGGCGTCATCCAGTGCTCGCGGTTGATGAGCCGCCCGTTCGGAGTCGGGAACATCCAATGCCCCGCCATGAACGCCAGCGGCTCCAACTCCTTCACCGCCGCGGGCAGCCCCGCCTCCGCCTGCGCCGCCTGAGGCGCGACCGCCTTGCCCTCAACCTTCTGTTCCCCCGCCGGCTGCACCGCACACCCCGCCGCGGCCAGCACCACCGCCACCCCAACGACCTTCAAAACATTCATCATGTGTTCCTTCAAGTTGACTCTCTTCGCAACGCCTTGGCAGAGAGACGCAACTGTAGCGATCCGCCGACGCATCCCAATTTGCACCGCGAAGCGCAATGTACCAAAGCACTACAGGAAACCACCGGCCTCATAACGGCTACGGAGTGACGACCGCTCATTGACTTGGATTTTGCTAGGGCTTCTCGGGCATCTCTCGACACTCTTCGGAGTAAACCGAACCACTGGCCTCGCGCGCCCGGTCGGAGTTTATCCAGCCAAGCTGCAACGCACCAGACGCCCGGGTGCCTCAAATCGCATTGCAAACCGTGCACGTTTTTCTATGATGTAATGCTGGAATCCATCAAGGTGGGGGGCGCATTCCGCGCCGGCCGGTTCAAGGCCAAGGGTTCCAGGTTCGCATCCCCGTTCAATCAGTTGTCCGCCGGGAGGTCCTAGATGTCGGTACACATATGGAGTCTCGAACGCTTGACGAAGACGCTCGGACCCCAAAGGCTCACGAAGTTCGCCGGCACCGCCCGCGATCTCTCCAACCTGTTCGAACCCCTCGAGCAGCGCCAACTCCTCAGTGTTGACTTCCTGAACTTCGGCCACCGCCTGAGCGACCCCTCCGGCACCGCGGGCGACCGCTTCGGCTACGCGGTCGCCGCCGGCCCCGACATCCTCGCCGTCGGCGCGTCCGCCGACGACGCCGGTTCCGTCTCCCTCTTCCGCGCCGACACGGGCGAGCGCACCGGCTCGCTCCCCCTGCCCGCCAACGCCATCGCCGGCAACCGTTTCGGCATCTCTCTGGGAATCTCCGGCGACACCATCATCGTCGGCATGGACGGCGACGATGATGCCCGCGGCACCGACGTCGGCTCCGCTTACCTCTACAGCGCCGCCACCCGCACCCAGATCGCCCGTCTCACCGCCCCCGACGGCGCCGCCGGCGACCGCTTCGGCCTCTCCGTCGCCATCAGCGGAAACTACGCCATCGTCGGCGCTTTCCTCTCCGATGTCTCCGGCCACGGCCCCGACTCCGGAGCCGCGTACATCTTCAGCGCGACCACCGGCGCATTCGTCGCCAAGCTCTCCGCCGCCGACGGCCTGGCCAACGACTGGTTCGGCTACTCCGTCGCCATCGATGGCGATACCGCCGTCGTCGGCGCGGTGTACGACGACACCGGCGCCAACGGCGACCAGGGATCCGCGTACGTCTTCAAGCGCTCCGGCGCGGTGTGGCCGCAGCAGATCAAGCTCACCGCCAGCGACGGGGCCGACAGCGACTGGCTCGGCGGTTCTGTCGCCATCCGCGGCAACACCGTCGTCGCCGGCGCATCGCTCAACGACACTCTGGGCAACCAGTCCGGCGCTGCCTACGTGTTCGACGCCACCACCGGAACGCAGTCGAAACTCCTCGCCCCCGACGGCGCCGCCAACGACGTCTTCGGCGTCGGTCTCGCGATCACCGACGACTACATCGCCGTCGGCGCGTACAACGACGACAGCCGCGCCACCCACTCCGGCTCCGCCTACCTCTTCCACACCCAAAGCCGCCGGTACTTCGAAAAACTCTCCGCGCCCGACGGCGCCGCCGAGGACTACTTCGGCTACTCACTCGCGCTCAGCAACAGCACCCTCGTCGTCGGCGCGTACAACACGCTCTCGGGCATCGGCTCCGCGTACACCTCCACCATCAACCGCAACAGCCCCTTCGGTCCCCAACTGCTCGACCCCACCGGCGCCCCGGGTGACGCGTTCTCCGGTCAAGCCGCCGTCATCGACGGCGACACCGTCGCCGTGGGCGCGTGCAACGACGGGCCCGGATCCGTCTCTCTCTTCAGCGCCTCCACCGGCAACCCGCTGGGGCAGTTGCCCTACACCGGCAACGCGGGCGATCGCTTCGGCCTCAGCGTCGGCAACTCCGGCGGCGTCATCGTTGTCGGCGCCGACGGCCGCGACGACGCCCGCGGCCAGGAAGTCGGCGCCGCCTACCTCTTTAGCGCCGCCACCCGCGCGCTCATCGCCACGCTCACCGCCCCCGACGGCCAGGCCGGCGACCGTTTCGGTCTGTCTGTCGCCATCAGCGGCAACCGCGTCATCGTCGGCGCGTTCGACGACGATGATCTGGGAGCCACCTCAGGCTCGGCCTACCTCTTCGACGCAACCACGGGCGCGTTCATCGCCAAACTCCGCGCGCCCGACGGCGATTCCGGCTCGGCCTATCTGTTCAACTCATCCGACGGCTCCTACACCGGCCGAAAACTCCTCGCCGACGACGGCGCCGCGGGCGATCTCTTCGGCGGCTCGGTCTCCATCCGCGGCGACACGATCGTCGTCGGCGCATTCCAGGACGACCGCGTCGTCGCCGGTGTCGACGCCGGCGCCGCATACGTCTACAGCGCCGCCACCGGCAACCAACGATTCAAGTTCACCGCGCCCGACGGCGCCGCCGACGACAACTTCGGCGTCTCGGTCGCCGCGGGAGATGCGTTCATCCTCGTCGGCTCCTATTACGACGACGACCGCGGCTCCGCGTCGGGCTCGGCTTACCTCTTCCGCACGAACACCGGCGAGTATGTCAACAAACTCGTCGCGCCCGACGGCGGCGTCAACCACTTCTTCGGCCGCGCCGTGTCGCAACAGGGCAACACGGGCGTGGTCGGCGCATCGGGCTGGACCGGCGGCGCCGGCGCCGCGTACACCATCCGCCTCAACGAGCCTCTGTTCGCGGGTCCGGACCGCACGCCTATCCCGACGCAAACCACCACCGGCGACCAATACGGCTACGGCGTCGCGCTCTCCGGCGGCGGCGCCATCGTGGGCAGCCCATTCAACGATGCACGCGCCGCCGACGCCGGCGCCGCGTACCTGCTCGACCCCGCCACCGGCGCCACCGTCGCCCGTATCCTCGCGCCCGACGGACTGGCCAACGACCACTTCGGCTCATCGGTCGCCATCGACGGCGGCACCGCCCTCGTCGGAAGCCCCGGCCACGACGCCCGCGGCAGCGAATCCGGCACCGCGTACCTCTTCAACTCGGCCACCGGCGCGTACTCGGGCCTCAAGCTGCTCGGGCCCGGCAGCACGACAGACGCCGAGTTCGGTTCCAGTGTCGCCCTCTCCGGCGGCATCGCCATCATCGGCAGCCCCGGCGACGCGTCCTTCGGCCGCGACAGCGGCGCTATTTACGCCTTCACCGCCTCTACCGGGGCGTTCAAGTTCAAGATCACCGCGCCAGACGGCTGGCAGGGTCACCGATTCGGCACTTGCGTCGCCATCGGCGACGGCATCTTCGTTGTCGGTAGCCCGGGCGACGAAGCGGGACTGGGCCTGCCTACCGGATCGGCCTACCTGTTCAACGCGACCTCCGGCGCATTCATCGCCAAGCTGGTTGCGCCCGACCGCGCCGTCGGCGACCGGTTCGGCGAGTCCGTCGCCGTCAGCAACGGCGTGGTCATCGTCGGCAGCGCCCGCAACGACGGCGCGGGCGCCGACGCCGGGGCCGTGTACCTCTTCGACGCCGCGACCGGCGCCTACCGCGCCAAACTGACCGCGCCCGACGCGACCGCCGGCACGTTCTTCGGAACGAGCGTCGCGATCAACGGAGACTACGCGGTCGTCGGCGCCCCGCAATCCAGCGCCTCCGCCGTTGCCTCGGGCGCTGCGTACCTCTTCGACGTCAAGTCCGGCAACTTCGTGACCCGACTCTTCGCCGCGGACGGCGCCCAGAGCGACGTCTTCGGCCGCGCCGTGGCGATCAACAACAACACCATCTGTGTCGCCGCCCCCCTCGACGACAATCAGGGCACGAACTCCGGCTCGCTGTACGTCTGGGGCCCGCGCACCGTGAGCGTCACCACGCTCCCAGGCCTGAGCCCTTCGGGCACGGCCCTTCCCGCCGGTGCTCCGATTCAGGAGGGCGGCACCGCGCGATTCCTCTTCACCCGTACCGGGATGCTCAACCGTGCGCTGACCGTCTACTACAACGTCTCGGGCGAGGCCGACCCCTCCGATTTCCAGGGTGGAGCCCTCACCGACGGCTTCGTGGTGTTCCCCGCCGGGGTTTCATCGCGCCAGATCGATCTGCCCATCACCGCCGACAACCGAGCGGACCTCGAGAACCAGTTCATCAACGAGCGGATCATCATCTCGCTCGATACCGACCCCATCTCCGTCGGCCAGCAGGGCAACCCCACCGGCGACCTCGTCCGCGACGCCTTCGGTCGCTGGGTGCCCCGCCCAAGCGGCGCGGGCGCCGAGATCTTGTACTCCGCGAGCCCCGGCTCCTGGCAGGCCGTCGCCGAGATTGTCGATTCCGCCGGTCCGTTCGTGAAGATCGAGAGCAGCAACGCCACCGGCGGCGAGCGATCCGGAGACCTGGTCTCCTTCACCGTCACCCGGGGCGGCGATCTCACACAACCCCTCCCCGTCGATCTGGACATTTCCGGCACAGCACTCTACGGCGTCGACTATCAGTTGTTCACCGGCTTCACGCTCGTCTCGCCGGTGAACGGCGTGCTCTCGCTCACGCTCCCCGCGGGCGTGGGCGCACTGGATTTCTCCGCCGTTCCGATCGACGACAACGCCGCCGAGGGCATCGAGTGGCTCCACGCCGAACTACTGGAGCGCCCGCAGTACGCCCTCACCTCCGACCCCGCCAAGCGCCAATCCCGCGTCGGTCTGATCGATGATGAGATGCCCAGTGTGATGGTCCGCTTGATCGATGGCGCCGCCTCCGAAGCCGGCCCGCTCCGCGCGCACTTCCAGGTCATCCGGGGCCAACTCGCCTACACCGATCAACCACTCACCGCCAACATCTCGTTCACCGGCGCCGGTTCAACGGCCTCCGGCGCTGACTTCACCCTGCAACTCGCCGACGGCACCGTCCTCAACCCCGCGGGCGGGTTCTACGCCCTTAACATGGCCGCGAACGTCGGCGCCCTCGACCTCTACGTGCAGCCCGTCAACGACACGCTCCCCGAGCCCGACGAGCGCCTCATCGCCCGCCTCATCAGCGGCTCGACATACCTCAACCACCCGACGCTGGACCGCGTTGAGATCACGATCACCGACAACGACCGCCCCTTCGTCACCATCGAGGCCACCAACCCCGCCGCGAGCGAGACCAACGCCGCGCCCGGCGAGCTCACCTTCCGCCGCGTCGGCGGCGTCCTCTCCCAGCCCGTTGAAGTCCGCTTCTCCTACGCCGGCTCCGCGGCACTGGGAATCGACTATCAGATGGACTTTGGCCCAGGAGCACAATCCGTCCTCTTCCCCGCCAACGTCGACACCGTCCGCGCATACGTGCGACCCATCCAGGATTCCCTCTCCGGCGAAGGCTCGGAGTCCGTCACCCTGCGCCTGGTCGACGGCGGTGCGTTCAACATCCTGAGCGGTATATTCGATCTGGCCACCGTGACGATCGCCGATCTCTCCTCGGGCGGAACGCTCGCCGCGTGGGATTGGTGGATGCCCGAGCGTTACGGCATTGATCGCAGCGGCAACCTCGCCACAAACGTCTCCGGTGTCGTCATCCGCAACACCCCGGAATACGCGAACCCCGCTTCAGGATTCCCCGTCGCGTTCGACGCTTCGACGAGCACCTCCGCCACCGGATCGCTGTTCTACGACTGGACAATCCGCGACGCGACCACCGGCCTGACGGTCGCCACTCAAAATGTCGCGACGTTCACTCAGGACCTTCTGGAGCGCACCTACTCGGTCCTCCTCCGCGTCACGGACGGTTCAGGCCGCGTCAGCGAGAAGAGCGATCTGGTCGAAGTCGACGACATCCTGATCGTCTCATTGGGAGAGTCTTTCGCCTCTGGGGAAGGTAACCCCACCGTCAGCGCTAATAATGATGTAGCTCGCTGGACCAACATCGATGGCTCGCTCACCCTCGGCCAATGGGCCGACGATGGAGTTGCAACAAACCTATGGAACCCCGAGCCCGGCACAGAAGCCTACGACCACGCCGCCGCACACCGCTCGCCCTGGGCAGCCTCCTCGCGCACCGCGATGGAGATTGAACGCCGCGACCGCAGGAGTTCTGTGACATTCGTATTCGTCGCCCAGACCGGCGCCGAGATCACCGACGGGGTGGTGTTGCCCAAAGCCAAAGGCGCCGACGGTAAGTACGAAAGTGGGTTCGCCGAATCCCAGTTGCAGAAGATCAAACGCCTCGTGGGCACCCGGCAGATCGATACCCTGCTGATGTCTATCGGTGGGAATGATGTCGGCTTCAGCGACATCATCGGTTCCTATATGTTCCGCATCCCCGTCCGCTACGCCCTGTTCTGGTCAGGCGAGATCGGCCCGTCCTTTGAGGAAATCGAACACGAAGTAAATACCGGGCTGGCGCGCCTGCCTTCGCGGTACAGCCTCCTCAGTTCCTCCCTCGAGAGTGTACTCGGAGCCAATGTCTCCTCTCGTTCCAAGATAGTCTTGCAGACTTATCCAAGCCTTCTCGGTGGCGACAACGGCCAGCCGACTCATGCCCTCTTGGATTTCAACCAGAACGGACTGATCGCCGGACTGAACGCCGCGGGCCCCCTGCTCGCCGCTTGGGCCGGCGTTGCGCTGCTCGGACCGCTCGGCGCCTTGGGGGCGCTCGCGGTATTGCCTACCGAGTGGCCTCTCTTCCAGATCAGCGAGGAAGAAGCCATCCACGGAACCAACGTCGCCCTCCGTCCTCTCAACGCAGCGGTCCTCCGCGCGGCAAGAACCTACGGCTGGACCTCGATCTCCGCCCCATCCTCCTTTGACACTCACGGCTATGGAGCCTCCGACCATTGGATCCGCCGCGCATCTGAGTCCCGACGAGATCAGGGCGGGGACATATTCAAGCCCTTGGGCTCGATGCACCCCAACGCCTCGGGGCACGAGGCGATCAGCGAGAAGCAACTAGCCACGTACCTCGGCGATTGGCGCGCCGGCGTCTCACTCCCCTCTGTCATCCAGATCGCCGAAGGACAATCAGCGCTCGTCACCGCGTCGGCAACCGTCGGCCAGAACGAGCAACTCGTCGGAGAACTCACGTACCAATGGGACACCAACTTCGACGGCATCACCTTTGATCCCGCGCCGGGATACACCGGCCGCTCCGCCACGATCAACGCCACCCAGGCTGCAGCCCCGGGCGCACGCAGAATCGCCGTCCGTATCACCGACCGCCTCGGCCGCAGCAGCTTCGCCGTGGCAGACATTCAGGTCACCAACAGCACCGACACCCGCCCCGCCTCCGAAGAACGCACCGTCAACGTCAACGAACCCTTCTGGATCTCCCTCTCCCGGCAGCGCGAACAGTTCGACCCCGCTCTCCTCTGGCGTGTCGATTGGAGCGACGGCCTCTCCGAGAAGATCCCCGCCGGTTGGGGCGGCCGCGGCCGCACCTTCCAGTCCCCCGGCGCTTACTCCTACCGCGTCTTCCTCACCGACGCCGCCGGCGAGATCGAGCTCCAGGGCGGCAGCGTCAGCGTCTACCAGGACGATCCCTTCCCCCGCGTCAGCGTCTCCACCGTGCTCGCCGCGGCGGGCGAACGCGACGGCAACCATCTGCGCTTCCAGTTCACCCGCAGCCAGCAGCAACTCAACCTCCCATTGCTCATCTCCGTGCAGTTCTGCGGCGCCGCCTCCAACGGCATCGACTACACCGGCCCCACCGGCCAGCCCATGCCCGCCTCCGTCTTCTTCCCCGCCGGTCAGCAGTCCGTCACGATCGACCTGCTCCCAACCGGCGACACGCTGGAGAGCGAAGGCGCCGAAAGCGTCATCGTCACCATCGCCCCATCCAGCCTCTACCAGGTCGTCGGCGCGCCCGCCACCGGCATCATCACCGATGCACCAAGCACCGCCCGCGGCTCCATCTCCGGTTCCGTGTTCAATGATGTCAACGGCACCGGTCTGCTTGAACCCGGCGAGCTCCCGCTAGCCGACTGGACCATCGTGCTCGATCTCAACACCAACGGGATGATCGATCCCTTCGAACCCGCCGTCGCGACCGATCCCAACGGCCGCTACTTCTTCAACGATCTCATCGCCGGGCCGTACCACGTGCTCCTGGCTCCCCGCACCGGATGGGTCGCCACCACGCCCCCCGCCCACGCTCTCGATGTGCTCATCGCCACCGACACCCCGGCCCCGGCCTTCGGCGTCGCCGCGCCCGCCCTCATCCGTGGCAACGTCTTCAACGATCTCGACAACGACAACGCCCGTTCCCCCGGCGAACCCGGCCGCGGCAGCGTTGTCGTCTGGGTCGACCGCAACAACGACGGCGAACGCAATCCCGATGAACCCTCCGCCGTCACCCTCGCCAGCGGCGCGTACGAAATGACCGACGTCGCCCCCGGCGATCTGCTCATCCGCGCCCGCGCCGAACCAGGCTGGGCCAACACCGGCACTGTGACCGACCGTCTCGGCGGCGCGATCCCGCTCGCCGCCGTCGGCGGCGCTGCGTACTCGAACATCAACCAGGGACAGCGCCTCGTCCTGCCCGCCATCGCCTCGCTCGCCGCGAGTTCCCCGACCATCACCTCGGGCTGGACGCTCACGCTCACCGCCTCGGGCGTTGATCCATGGGCGGCGACCGTGAACTTCTACCTCGAGTCCAATGGCGTCCCGGGCATCCAGACCGGGCCCGGCGGCGACCTGCTGATGGGACAGGATGACTCCGGCGCCGACGGCTGGTCGCTCTCCATCCGCGCCGAGTTTGCTCCCGGCGCTCGGAGCTTCTACGCCATCGCCGCCGATGGCGACGGCAACGCGCCCGCCGACGGTCCCTCAGCCACCGTCAACATCTCCGGCGCTCCCGCCGTCACCCGCGTGGGCATCCGCGCACTCACCCAGGTCGTCCGCGAGGGCGGATCCCTCGCCACGGTCTTCGAAGTCTTCCGCTCCGGCGCGAACGAACTGCCGCTCGTGGTCAACCTCTCGCACCTGGGCGGCCCCGGCCGCACCACCAATGGCGTCGACCACGCCGCCGTGCCCCAGACTGTTGAGATCCCCGCCGGCCAGGATGTCGCCAGAGTCCTCGTATGGGCCTCGGACGATCACCTCTCCGAAGGCGACGAAGCGGTCGTCATCGCCGTCCTTCCAGGCGGCGGATACACGCTCGACGACGCCGGTCAGGCACAGACGATCGTCCGCGATGCGTCCACAACCTCGCCCGCCGTCACCATCTCTTCCGCTCGCCTCGATCTCTCCGGCCCGATGTCGCTCATCCAAGTGGCGTTCTCCGCCGATGTCTCCGCCTCCCTCTCCCCCGGAGATGTACAACTCCGCAGCCTCACCACCGGCCACACCTTCACCGAGACCGACCTGGTCATCAACTTCGACGCCACCACCGGCCGCATGACGATCGCCGTGCCCTCCGCCGGCGGCGGGCTGGGAATCCTCCCGGCGGGCCAATACCGACTCATCCTTTCCGCGGCCGGGCTCACCGACATAAACGGCGCGCAACTCGACGGCAACTCCGACGGCATCGGCGGCGACAACTTCACCTTCGACTTCTCCGGCGTCGGCTCCTTCACCCGCGCCTGGGACGGCGGCGGCGGCGACCTCCTCTGGTCCAACCCGCTCAACTGGACCGGCGACCTGCTCCCCGGAACCAACGACGACATCTTCATCGGCTCCGCATCCCTCATCACCGGGTCCGCCTCCATGGGCCTCGCCCGCGTGGTCTACTCGCTCGGCACGCTCCACCTCAACAACGCTTTGTTCACGTCTCTTCTCATCTCTTCCGGATCGGTCGAGGTGCTCGGCCAGTTGTCAATCGCCGCCGACACTTCGATCGATGCCGCGCAGCTCCTGGTCCGATCCACCGGCCTGGTTCAGATCGGCGGTAATCTCACGTTTTCCGGCGCCGCTGAACTGGCGATCGAACTCGTCAGCGGCGACCAATACGGCCGCGTAGTCGTCGGCGGCACGGCATTCCTCGGCGGCCGACTCGTCACACTCGCCGGCCCCAACGGCTTCGACCCCTCCAACCCCGTCGTCGAGCCTTTCTCGCCCGACCTCATCCAGGCCTCCACCCTCTCCGGCGATTTCGCGGACTTCATCGGCCTGGCCACCACCGCCGGCGCTGTCGTCTACCGCATCGAGGGCAGCACCCTGCGGCTGCACCTGAACCTCGCGGACTACAACGCCGACGGCGGTATCGACGGAGCCGATATCGAGGCCTTCTTCGCCGCCTGGGAGAACGGCTACGCCTTCGCCGACTTCAACGGCGATGGCGGCATCGACGGAGCCGACATCGAGGCCTTCTTCTTCTGGTGGGAACGCGGCGGTCGCTAAAACCCTCCCGACCCACCGGTGGCCGCCACGCCGAGCAACGCCGCAACACAGACGCCCACATATTCGATAACCAATACGAAAAGTGAACGATTCGCTCTCCACGCTGAACCCGGCAAATTCAAAGCCCATAAAAGCCCGGGCGTTGCCAACTCGCGGAGCGTGCGCACCAACCAATCGCCCGCCCCACCCACCTCAATTACTGATCGGACCTTCACCGCAACAGCCCGCCCGCCCGAACCCACTATCATGACCGACCTCCCCGCCCCCACTCTGGAGCCCTCCCCGATGAGCAACCCGCTTGGCTGTCGCTGTTCTCCGCACGCTCTGTTCCCGGGGTTGGTCCACCCTCGCGCGTGCCGCTCTCCCCGCGGCGGTCTCCGCCCTGACATTCCCCGCCGCGGCCCAGTGCCCGACGTTCTCGCTCACATCTTCCGGCGGCGCATCCATCGTCCCCGGCGCCACCGACATCGGCATCCACTGCGATGATTGCGTCGTCAACGTGCCGCTCCCGTTCCCAGTCTCTCTCTACGGCACTTCGTACTCCGCCGCCAACGTCAGCAGCAACGGCACCGTGCAGTTCGCCACGAGCAGCGATTCGTACGCCAACGGCTGCCTGCCCCAGGCGGCCCTGGGCGTGGCGATCTGTCCGTATTGGGATGACCTTCTCACCAACGGCACAGGCGACGGCGTGTTCACCTCGGTCAGCGGCTCAGCGCCCAACCGCGCCTTCAACATCGAGTGGCGGGCTCGGTACTACTCCGGCGGCGGAGCACTCAACTTTGAACTCCGCCTCTTCGAGGATCAGTCCGGCTTCGAGGTGATCTACGGCCGCGTCGATGACGCCGGCCGCAACGCCACCATCGGCGTCCAGCACACCAGCCTGCCCCCCACCCAGTTCTCCTGCAACACCGCCGGCCTCATCACCCCCGGCACCCGCCTGCGCTTCGCCTGCTACAGCGGCCCCACCGGCACCGCCGCGGCGTCTCCAAGCTCCGTCTTCGCCTGCGGCACCGAGGGCACCACCCTCCTCTCCGTCAACGTCACACCGGGCGTGAACCCGCCCAGCACCGGCATCTCCGTCCGCGCCGACCTCTCCAGCATCGGCGGCAGCGCCAACCAGGTCTTTTACAACGACGCAACGCACGGCGATTCCACCCCCGGCGACGCCACCTGGAGCTTCCGCTTCACCGTCCCGCCCGGCACCTCCCCGGGCGACAAGAACGTCCCCTACACGCTCTCCGATGCGCAGGGCAGGTCCACCACCGGTGCACTGGGCATCAACGTGAACCCCTGCCCCTCCACCGGGCCGGATGTCATCGTCGCCAACCTCACGGACGTCAACTACTACGGCGCGCTCGGGAACATCTCCGCGTACTCAATCGGCACCAACGCCTGCAACATCGGTGATTACCCGGTCCTCTGGATCCAGGGCGGCACCCAGCACCCCGTCATCGCGCAGAACCTCTACCGCCTCAAGAACGGCCGCTTCGAGCAGATCGGCCAGTCGTTCCTCAAGCACAGCTTCCAATCCCTCAACTCTCCCAGCGATTGCGGAACGTGCGCGCAGCCGCCCATGGGCGGCGCCCAGCTCGGCGTCGGCTGCTCGGATGTCTACGGCGCGGGCTACAACGGCAGCCAGGGCAACCTGGGCCCTCGCTCCACCTGCAACGCCACCACCGGCGCGTTCGTCTGGCCGCCACCCCCGCCCCCGGGCGATGTCATCGGCCAGCGCCTCCAGGTCTTCACCGACGACATCGACCCCGCCCGCAACCAGGGCGCGCTGTACTTCGGCGAGGCGCACTACGTCACCGTCGATGATGCCCAGTGGTCGCACGCCGGCGCCCCCGCGACCAACGGCCTGAACAACGCCAGCTACCAGATGCTCTCGTTCTCCGGCACCACCACCGCGCCCGCCATCGTCGGCCCCGCCCACCGCATGACCCCGGCCATCCAGGCCTGGAAAGACCAGGACCCCGCCGTCTCCATCGCCCCCGCCGACTACCTCGACACCTCCCTCCCGGGCCCGGGAATCGTCGCCCGCTTCTGGGTCGCCTCGAAAGCCACCAGCAACGGCGACGGCACCTGGCACTACGAGTACGCCGTCCACAACCTCAACGCCGATCGTTGCGGCGGCAGTTTCAGCGTCCCCGTCGGCCCCAACGTCTCCGTGAGCAACATCTCCTTCCGCGGCGTCTTCGCCCACTCCGGCGAGCCCTTCCCCAACACCGCGACCAACCCCGACAACTGGCCGGGCGTGGCAACATCCTCCGCCATCACCTGGACCTGCCCCGAGCCGTTCGTCGGCCCCAGCGGCAACAACGCCAACGCGCTGCGATGGGGAACGCTCTACAACTTCCGCTTTGACGCCAACGTCGCCCCGGTCTCCGGCCCGGCCACCATCGGCCTGTTCAAGCCCGGCACGCCCACAACCGTCTCCGCCGCCGGCCTCTCAGTCCCCGGCCTGCCGCCCTGCCAGTCCGCGTCTTTCTCGCAGCACCCGACCAACCAAACCGCCTGCCCCGGAGGCGAAGCAACCTTCACCGTCACCGCCGCGGGCACCGGTCCCTTCACCTACCAATGGCACCGCGGCGTCCCCCGCAGCCCCATCTCCGGCGCCACCGCAAACTCCTACACCCTCTCCTCCGCCACCCCCGCCGACGCCGACTCGTACGACTGCGTCATCACCGGCGCCTGCGGCACCGCCACCAGCAACCCCGCCACGCTCACCTTCTGCATCGGCGACTTCAACTGCGACGGCGGCGTCGACGGCCAGGATGTCGAGACTTTCTTCATCACCTGGACAACCGGCGAATCCTCCGGCGATGTCAACGCCGACGGCGGCGTCGACGGCCAGGATGTCGAGTTCTTCTTCATGAACTGGGAAGCAGGCTGCTGAGCCCAGCGCCACAATTGCCCGAGCCGGCGGCATCACCGCCAGCCCCGTCATCACCGTCCCCGTGCCATCGCAGGTCGTCGCCCTGGACGACCTCGATGCCGAACGTGCAAAACCACCCGAAGCACCAAACCCCCGACGCCCGGCCTGAGCGAAGGCTCAGCGCAGCGAAGGCCAGGATCGCACGCAGCAACACCGCTCTCCATTCCCGAGCACCATTGCACTCCCCGTGCCCCTGATGTAGTGGCCCCCACGACATCAGTGCCGAACGTCAGCGATCACCAGCAACATCACCACCAGCCCCGCCATCACCCTCTTGAGCCGCAACGCGGCGCCGTAGCTTCAGCCCAGGGCCCCAGCCCTGGGAACACGCACACCCCAGCGTCCAAGCCCCAACCGGGTGAAGTAACCTCCCGCTCGCTCCAGCCGTCCTTACCGACGCAAGAGGCCGCCGACGGCGAGCCGCGTTGCCCGCGGGAAGATCGATGTGTCAATGATGTCCCCGAACACCAGTGAACCATGAGTCCGGTCAGTTCAGGGGGCAGCCGCCCCCGGCATCAGCGACGCCAATGCTGCAAGCCCCACCCGCCTCATACCAATCGCCGTCGGACTCCCGGAGTAATGGCCGTCCCCACCCACGCGCCAGGAATCGAGCGTGTCTTCCCGCAAAGTCAAACACCGTTCCGCGGTCAGCGAGTCCTTCCCGGTTACTTCTGCCGATTCCGCTGCCGTTCCTGTTCTTCCCGTTCCGCTTCTTCTCGGGCCTTCCGCAGATCTTCCCGGCCCCGCTTGATCAACGCCTCGACGAACTCCATGTGCGTCTTCTTGCGTGCTCCGCCGGTAGCGGTCTTTGGAGTTGCCCCCTCGTTCGAGGGCGGCGTCGGCCGCGGCTCTGGTTGTTGCTCGCAGGTCATCACCGGCAGCATAGATCTCCATCCCGCCCGCGGCAATGAACGCGCCTTTTCCTCTATTGGAGCCCAAGGGTCCCCCCTGCCGCGGCGACCAACCTTCACCGATCACGGATCGAAACTCGCGAGGAGGTTTCGGCATGGCACGACCACGCTCTTGCCTTGCAATCTTGCCAATGTGATCCGTGATTCCCCTTGTGTGCGGTGCGGTTATCGAGTAAGATGTGCACGCTCAAGTGTGATTCCCAGTTCTTGTTTCACAACATCAAATCGGGGTACCGCAATGCTCTTGCGTCACTATTCGCGGCTTGGCTTACAGGCCCTGGGTTTGGTCTTGGGGCTTTGTGGCACGGCGATGGGACAGGCTGTGTCTATTCCGACGACGCTTGTTGGAAACGTCGGGAATGCGGACGATCCCAATTCCCCCGGCGGCGCATCGGGTGGCGTTCCATACGCATACCGGTTCGCAGTGACCGAGATCAATAACACGCAGTACGCCGCGTGCCTGAACGCGGTGGCGGCGACCGACCCGTACGGCATGTATCACGAATGGATGGGGACAGGTTCAAGTGGAGGCATCATCCGGTCCGGCAGTCCGGGGGCATACGTCTACCAGGTCAAACCGGGCTTTGAAAACAAGCCGGTGATTGCAATCTCGCATGCGAGGGCGGTTCGATTCGTGAACTGGCTGCACAATGGCCAGCCGACCGGGCCGCAGGATCGATTCACGACGGAGCAAGGGACATACCGGTTTGCGAACGCCACGACGCTCGCCCCTGGCGATCTTGATGGCGGAGGTCGCCATCAAGGCTGGCAGTGGGCGCTTCCAACGCGGGATGAATGGCACAAGGCCGCATTCGGGAATGCCGGGAATTCGTACACGCTCTATCCAGCCAACTCGAACAACGTTCCGTCGGCAGTTCCACCGCCCGGCCCTCCCAACTCGGCGAACAGCGGAGATGCGTATCTCAACGGCGTCACGGTGTGCGGCGCGTACAACACCAGTTCAAGCTACTGGGGCACATTCGATCAAGGCGGCAATCTGGCGGAGTGGGTCGAAGGACAGGCCCCGGACCCTACAAGGTCACGGCTGGTGGGCGGATCGTTCAACACGGGTTCCAGCGCGATGAGTGCGTACAACTCCGACGGGAACATCAATACCAACATCAACCTCACGGATGGAACGGCCGGCCTGCGCGTGGTGCAGCGGGTCACTACCGAGACTACCGGCGCGTGCTGTCTGCCATCGGGATGTACCGACGGGACAACACCTGAGCAGTGCGGCGCGTTGGGCGGGACCTACCGCGGCGATGGCAGCCGGTGTAGTTCACAAGGCTGTGCGGTTCCCGCCGGAGCATGTTGTCTTCAAGATGGCACATGCGTCAGGACTACCTCGGGAGAATGCTCGCTCATGCACGGCCGGTACTGGGGCGATGGAGTCGGGTGCGCCGGCCAGTGCCACCCTGTCGGGAGCGTTGTGTTCGTGAACGCCGCGGGTCCAACCGGGGATGGATCATCGTGGGGTGCTCCGCTGCGCAATCTGCAGGACGCACTGGATCTGACCCGCATGTACCCGGGCGTGGTGTCGGAAATATGGATTGCTCAGGGCCTGTACAAACCTGATCGCGGGAGCGGCGACCGCGCGGCCTCCTTCAGGCTTACCGCCGCGGTCGCGCTCTACGGCGGCTTCGCCGGCAGCGAGTCGTCACCTGACGAGCGCGACATTGCAGCGCACCCCACGATTCTGTCCGGAGACCTCGCGGGGAACGACACGCAGGACGGCAACAATCTTGCCGAAAACTCGTACCGGGTTGTGAACATGCTGGCGATCGGCTGCACGCTGGATGGGCTGGTGATTCAGGGTGGCAACGCTCAGCCTGTGGCGCCGGACTATGTACGAAACGGCTCCGCCGTCAGTTTGGCGGTCAACCGCGGCACCATCCGCAACTGCACCTTCACCGCCAACAAGTCTGTTGAGGATGGGGGTGCACTTTTCAGCACGGCGCTCCAGGGAAGCATCACCAACTGCCGGTTTGCGAACAACTTTACCCCGGGCATTCGGCTTTCCAACGGCGCCATTGGGATCTCCGATTGCGTGTTCGAGAGCAACCCGTACGGGATTATTCTGGAGAGTGCTTCGCGCCCGACGATCTCGGGGTGCACGATGACCAATACGACCTATTCGTGCATCAGTGCATCCAACAACTCGGATACGACCATTGACGATTGTGTTTTCGAGGGCACCACGAGCGGTCCCACCCTTTACTTCAATGAGCCCAGCACCACCATTGTCATGACCAACTGCATTGTTCGCGACAACCTTGGCAGCAGGTCGCTGAAATCCGAGGGCGCCGACCTGCACGCGACCAACTGTCTCTTTGAGAACAACTCCGGCCCGGTCGATCTGTGCGTCAGCCAGACGGTTCCAACCGAGTTCATCGGGTGTACTTTCCGCAACAACGGTGGGCCAACCCGACAGGGGGGCGCGTTGATCGCCGGCTGTTCCGCGGCCAGCCTTCATGGTTGTGCCTTCGAGCAGAATACCGGTGTGCGGGGCGGAGCGATCTATGTCGGGCTTGGCGCCACGCTTGAGTTGGACGGAACCAATACCTTCACCGGCAACACCGCGTCGCAAGGGGGCGCGATTTACAACGAAGGCACGCTCCTGGGCACAGTGTCAATGTCGGGCACTGATACGGTCTATTCGATCGGCAACTTGAGCCCGGGCCCGGGCACTTCGGTTGGCTCGATGGTCCTGGGAGGCTTGACGAGCACTCCGAGCGCCAGCAACCTTGTCTTCAGCGGGAATGTCGACATCGATCTCGCGGGCACGGTTGCGGGAGTGGGTTATGACACCATCGCGGCCCCCGGTGGGGTCGTGAGTATCCAGGGGGGCACCCTGCGACTGCGAATTGCGCCGGGCTTTGTTCCGGAGGTTGGCCAGACATTCGATTTATTGTCCGGGGCATCAGTGAGCGGTGCGTTTCAGATGATCTCCGCACCGAGTCTGGGCGCGGGATTGTACTTTGCGGTGACATCGGATTCGAGCGGTTTGCGATGCACGGTTGAACAGCAGGACCGGCTGATGGAGTTCGGCGCAGAGGTGACGAGCAATCTCCTGCTGCCGCCTTCAGACCTGCAACTCGCGGACTTGAATCAGGATGGGTTTACCGAGGTGCTGGCGATTGGTCCGGGAACGAGCGTGAACGTGGATCCCGGTTCACTCCTGGTGTTTCCGAATCTCGGGATTGTGAACGGAATCTGGGGGGGGTATGGCATGCCCAGCGTCCACCAGATTCCGGCAGACCCGCGCCAGATTGTCATCGGCAACTTCAATGGGGACGGCGTTCCGGACGCCGCGATCGTCTGCACCTTTGGCGGCGCCCTGGTTGTCTGCCTTGGTTCTGGTTCCGATCCGGATGTTTCGCTTCGTACGTACGACCAGCGACCGCCGAACTTCAACCCCGAGTTTGACCTTGACGGGATGGCGTTGATCGGGGTTTCGACCTTGGGCGGGAACATTTCGTCGACCGCCGGCACCACCGTGAATGCCATCGGAGTGCCGGCCGGGTATGCGTTGAGCATCGATGCCGGGGTGGGCCTGGTGAACAATGGCGGAGGACTTGCGTTCGACGTGACCGCGGGAATGGCGGGAAGGCGTGACCTCCAGATGTCGCTGGCGTGGAAGCGAACCCCCGGCGGCTTTACGAGCGCAGACGTGTTGATCAACGTGGGCCAGGGCTTTGTGCCGTTGGCGCAAGGTTTGACGATTCCCACCAGTTATGAAGCGCTCACGATCGATGCGGGGGCCATTGCGGATGGTGTGCAGCGGCCAACGCTTCGCATGGTGTTTCATGGGGCCACGGCGACGCTGGGAGCGGTCTGCATCGACAATGTAACGCTGCTGTCCGCGCCAAGTGCGGGCGCGGCACGCTCGGCACGCGGGTTCTTTGCAATGAACTTTGCCGCGAACAGATTTCCCAGCGCCATCACCACGATCCACCACGAGGCGTTTGATGATCTGGCCGTGGGGGCCCACGAAGAGTCCGTCTATGTATTCCGGAACAATGGTCTTGGAGATTTCGGGGTGACGCAACGGGTCGGTGCTCTGGTCTCGTCGAACCTGGTATCGACGGTCGTGAGCGCCGATCTCGATGGAAATGGCTCGCCCGATCTGGCGTGGGCCATGTCGGGCAGTTCGGCGGGGCAATCGCGGAACTTCAGGATCAGCCTGAACAACGGAAGCGGATACGCGCAGCCCACGCAGTGGAGCCTGGGCGGCGGCTATGCACAACTCGCCGCGGCCGATTTTTCACCGACCGGCCCCACACTCTTGGGCTCAAACAGGCCGACGGGCACGTTGGATTTGATCACGCCGGTCGCCGATAGTCCCACTGGCTACGGCGTTTCGCGAAGGTTGCCTATCGGCACTTCGCCACGGTCGTTCGTTGCCTCTGACTTCGAGGGGGATGGGACCATCGACCTTGGCTTCGTTGTTTCAGCGAGTGGGAGCAATCCTCCGACGGTGCGCATCGTGCGAAACGACGGCACGCCCGGTGGACCACCCGTGTTTGGACCCGCCACAGACATCGGCGTGACGGGATCGCCGTTGCTGGTGCGAAGCTCTGATGCCAATGGCGACACCAATCCCGATTTGATCGTTGTCACTCAGGTCAGTGGATTTGTGACTTCATACCTGCTCGCCATCAAACCCAACTTGAATCCGGCGCCGTGCATCGCCGACCAGAACAACGATGGCGG
>JBGAMO010000024.1:0-37516 GCA_044222845.1 Phycisphaerales bacterium | reverse complement strand
AACAACACGGCGGCGTCGGGCATGGTGTTCAAGTCGTCGGACTACGGCTCGGACGCTTTCGTGTCGGTCAAACGGCTGGGCGGTCCCGGTCAGCCCGGCGATTCGTTCGACCTGTACAAGTTCGCGAACAACGCCCCGGTGGTCAGCAACGCGCCGTTCGGCTGGACGGCCCTGACCGGTGCCGGCACTCTGGTGTCGGGCGAGCGTGACGAGGGCAAGGATGTCCAGGCCTTGGTGAACGGCAACCTCGCCACGGGCAAGGGCCTGTCCGTGTCGGTCAACTCTCCGGCCCTGGGCCTGGACCTCCAGTTGACTCAGGCGGCGGCGACCATGCCGACGGCGACGGCGACGACATTCGACATCACCGGCGGCGGTGCGCTCTTCCAACTCGGGCCGGATGTCACCAACGCACAGCAGGCGACGACCGGCCTTCCCTCGGTCGCCGCGTCCCGCCTGGGCGCCACGCTGGTGGGCGGCACGGTGCAGTACCTGACGAGCCTCAAGACGGGCCAGGCCAACAGCATCTCGGAGAACGTGCGCCGGTCGAACTTCAGCGACGCGAGCGACATCCTCACCACGGCGATCGACGAGGTCACGATTCTGCGCGGCCGCCTAGGCGCGTTCGAACGCAACGTGCTGGAGGCGAACCAGCGGAGTCTGCAGACACAGTACGAGAACCTCTCGGCGAGCGACTCGTCCATCCGTGACGCGGACTTCGCCTTCGAGACCAGCCGGCTGACGCGGGCCCAGATCCTCTCGAGCGCGGGCACGAGCGTGCTGAGCCTGGCGAACCAGCAGAGCCAGCAGGTTCTGCAGTTGCTCGGCTGACGCGGCCGGTTCCCAGAACTCTTTACGCCCGGCGCCGGTTGGCGCCGGGCTTTTTTTTCGCGCCCGGTAATCGCCTCCCCGGATGAGGGCGTCCGAATTTCCAATTTTCCTCGCGTCCAACGCGCCGCGTCGCTTAAGACGCGTGCCAGTTGCTCCGATGTCAACCGTGCTGGCGCGATTCACCCTCTTGGTCGCGCGGCGTGGATGCCGGAACGGATTCCGGTAGCCACGAGACCCGGGCCTCGTCGGCACGGGCATCGACAACCGCCGACGGCGCTCCCTCACGCAAGCACAAGCGATACGAGGTGCGCGGGCATCCGGACATCCCAACTTGCACGGAGGATTCCATGGGTCGTATTAACACAAACGTTCAGTCCCTCATCGCCCAGCGCGTTCTGACTCAGAACAACGCCAGCCTCTCCACCGCCCTCGAGCGGTTGAGCACCGGCGTCAAGATCAACCGCGGCAAGGATGATCCCGCGGGCCTGATCGCCAGCGAGAACCTGCGCTCGGAGCAGAAGTCGCTCAACCAGGCCATCTCCAACGCCGACCGCGCCGACCAGGTCGTGAACATCGCCGAGGGCGGCCTGCAGGAAGTCTCGAGCCTGCTGACCGAACTCCAGGGCCTGGTCACGAACACCGCCAGCAAGGCGGGCCTGTCGGTCGAGGAGAAGAACGCCAGCCAGTTGCAGATCGACTCGATCCTCCAGACGATCGACCGCGTGTCGTCCTCCACGAACTTCCAGGGCATCAAGCTCCTGAACGGCAACTTCGACTTCAAGACCTCGGGCGTGCAGTCCGGCGTCTCCGACTTCCGCGTCAACGCGGCGAAGTTCTCCGGTGCGTCGCTCGCCGTGGACATCCAGGTCACCGCCTCGGCCCAGCAGGGCGGCGTGTTCCTCTCCATGGGCGGCACCAGCATCAACATCAACACGGGCTCCTCGCTCGTGGTCGAGATCTCCGGCAGCAAGGGCAGCCGCGAGCTCTCCTTCGCCTCCGGCACCTCGCTCTCCAAGATCAAGGACGCCATCAACACGTTCTCCGACGTGACCGGCGTCACCGCTTCGCTCTCTTCCGGCGCCACCCGCCTGGCCCTCTCCAGCAGCGATTTCGGCTCCTCCGAGTTCGTCTCGGTCAAGGTGGTCAACGCCGCCGGCATCAACAGCACCAACAACGGCGACGCCGGCACCCCGACCCGCGGCGTCTACTCGCGCCAGGCCGCCGCGTTCAACTCGGCCAACACCACCATCAACAGCTCGTTCGCGAACGCCACCAACGGCGTGGCCGACTACGGTCAGAACGTCGCGGCGACGATCAACGGCATCGCGGCGACCTCCTCCGGCAAGACGGCCCGCATCAACACCGACTTCCTCGATGTTGAAGTGACGCTGACGACCGGTGAATCGCAGGGCCTGGGCAACGTGGGCAGCGGCTCCAGCCCCGCCTTCTACATCACCGGCGGCGGCGCCGACTTCCAGCTCGCGGGTCGTGTCGACATCGCCGGCAAGGTGTCGATGGGCATCCGCGACGTCGCGGTCCGCAAGCTGGGCAACAGCACGGTCGGCACGCTCGACCGCCTCGCCAGCGGCAAGACCAACAACGTCGTCAACGGCGATCTGGCCGGCGCGCAGAAGATCGTGTCCGAAGCGATCACCCAGGTCTCCGGCCTCCGCGGCCGCCTGGGCGCCTTCCAGAAGAACACCGTGGGCGCCACCATCCGCAGCCTCAACGTCAGCGTCGAGAACACCGCGGCGGCCCAGAGCGTGATCCGCGACTCGGACTTCGCGACCGAGACCGCCCAGCTCACGCGTTCGCAGATCCTCGTGTCGGCCTCGACGAACATTCTGCAGCTGGCCAACCAGTCTCCCCAGTCGGCCCTGCAGCTGCTCGGCTAAGCCCCGGTAGCGGTCTGATCTGAATCCTCACGCCCCGGCTCACCTTGAGCCGGGGCGTTTTCCTGCGCGGGCATTCGGGAGGCGAAGACGATAGAGGAAAAGATGCCCACCAGCAGCGCGGCGCCGATGGAGCCGAGTGAAACCGTGTGCGAGATGTGGACCCCAACCAGCGGCAGGAGCATCTTGACGCCGATGAACGCCAGGATGAAGGCCAGGCAGTACTTGAGGTACACGAACTTGCCCATCACCGCCGCGAGCGCGAAGTAGAGCGAACGAAGCCCCAGGATTGCGAAGATGTTGCTGGTGAACACGATGAACGGGTCGCGCGTGATGCCGAACACGGCGGGGATCGAGTCCACCGCGAACACCACGTCCGTGGTCTCCACCACCAGCAGCACCAGGAACATGGGCGTCATCATGCGACGCCCGTTGGCGATCGTAAAGAACTTCTGGCCGTCGAAGCCGGGAGAGAGCGGGAAGACCCGCCGCGCGAGCCTGGCCAGCGGGTTGGTGTCGGGGTGCACCTCGGCGTCGCTGTCGCGGATCATGTGGACGCTGGTGTACACCAGGAACGCCCCCAGCACATAGATGATCCAGTGCATGTTGTTGAGCAACTGAACGCCCAGGGAAATGAACGCGCCCCGGAGCAGCACGGCGCCCAGGATGCCCCAGAACAGCACGCGGTGCTGGTGCTCCTTGGCGACCTTGAAGTACTTGAAGATCACGGCGATGACGAAGATGTTGTCCAGGCTCAGGGCGTACTCGAGCCCCCAGGCGACCAGGAACAGCCCCATGGCCTCGGCTCCGCCCACGTCGCGCGGGGCCTCATCGGTAAGCTGCGGGACGGCCAGGCCGAGACCCAGCCAGTGCCGTTCGTACATGTAGTACACCAGCGCCGCGAACCCCAACGCCACGCTCACCCACACCGTGGTCCAGCCCAGCGCTTGTTTCATGGTCATCGCGTGCGGGCGGCGATTGAGCAGGCCAAGATCCAGCGCGAGGAAGAGCCCGATCATCGCGATGAACGCGGCGTACAGCCACGACTGCTCGGGAGGGGCGGATTCGGCGAGGGTACGGAATGGCGTCAGGGGCATCACGGCCGGGAGGTTAGCGCGGCTGACGCCCTTCTTGCTCCCGAGGGAGCGTCCCCGACGCACACCGGGTCCCCGTCGCGCCGCTACGATCGGACTCGTCAAGCAAGCCGATCTTGCGGACCAACGTACCTTTCAGGAACAGACCCGTAATGTCCACACTCTCCAATGGCCGCGGCAACGCGGGCGCGAAACCCGCCGAGCGTCGCTACATCAGCGAGTTCGGGCCCTCCGAGCGCATCGGGGGCGTCTTCGCCATCAGCAACGCCCAGCTCGGCCGTACTCGCCAGGACAAGCCGTTCCTCAAATGCATCGTCGGTGACCGCACGGGGGAGATGCCGGCACGGATGTGGTCGATCGACGAGGCGACGTTCCGCGGCTTGCCCACGGACGGCTTCGCCTTCCTGGAAGGCGAGACACAGCCGTACCAGGGCGAACTGCAGTTGATCATCCACACGATTTCGCCCGCCGAGCCGGGCCCGGAGGAGATGAGATACCTCCTCCCGACCTCGAAGCGGAACATCGACGAGATGTTCGGCGAACTCACCGCCGTTCTCGGCACGCTCGTTCATCCGGCGATCAAGGCGCTCGCGAAGCTGTACCTGGACGATCAGTTCCTGATGGACGCGTTCAAGCAGGCCCCGGCCGCCAAGAGCATGCACCACGCGTACCTGGGCGGGCTTCTGGAGCACACGCTCACGCTCGTCAAACTCGCGGACCTGATCTGCCCGCTGTACCCCAAGATCAACCGCGATCTGGTGGTCATGGGCCTCTTCCTGCACGATCTGGGCAAGACACGCGAACTGGTGTACGACCGCGCGTTCTCCTACAGCGATCGCGGCGAGCTCATCGGTCACATCGTGGAGGGAGCAATCATGCTCCACGACAAGGCCCAACTGCTTATGCGAGAGCAGGGAGTCCGTATGCCCGCCGGCGCCCTGACGGTGCTGCAGCACATCATCATCTCGCACCACGGCATCCCCGAGTTCGGCGCCGCCAAGATCCCGGCCACCCCGGAAGCGATCCTGGTTTCACTGCTGGACAACCTCGATGCCAAGACCACGATCGCGCTCGCGGCGGCACGCCCGGAACGGGCCTCGAGCTTCGATCGCGGCGGCAACTTCACGGAGAAGCAGTGGGCCCTGGACACCAAGCTGTTCCGGCCGGATGTGCTCGCGCCGTGAGCGGCCGGGCGTCCGCTCCCGCGGCTATCCTAATCCCGTGAGCGAAGAAAACGCCATCCAGGTGAACTTCGGCAAGCCCATGCCGGTGTTCCCGCTTGATGCGCCGGTGCTGCTCCCGCAGCAGGTGCTGCCGCTGCACATCTTTGAACCCCGGTACCGCCAGATGGTCGAGCACAGCCTCGACGCCTCGGGCCAGATCGCCATGGCGATGTTCGCCGGCACCGGGTGGAAGACCCAGTACCACGGTCGGCCGCGTCTGCGTCCGGCGGTATGCGTGGGGCAGATCGTTCAGCACGATCGCCTGCCCGACGGCCGGTACAACATCCTGCTCCAGGGAGTCTGCCGCGCGCGGATCGTGAAGGAACTGCCCGCGTCCGAGGACCGGCTCTATCGCATGGCTATGTTCGAGCCGATAGGCCTCGAGCAGTCGGACAGCGCCGACCTTGGAAAGGTGCGGCAGGAGATCTCGCAACTCTTGGCCACGGGCCCGTTGAGCCGCATGCTCGCCGCCGAGCCGGTGTTGGAATGGGTCAACAACGACGACATCCCTTCGCCCGCGTTGCTCGAACTGGTGTCGTTCGCGATGATCAACGACGCGTCGCTGAGATACCGGCTCCTCGCAGAGGCTGACATCGCGACACGTGCCGGACTGATCCTAGGCGAACTCCATCATCTGCAGCGATTGATCGAGCGTGCGGACGCCCAGCACCCGGAGCAGTGGCCCAAGGGATGCAGTTGGAACTAGCGGCGTCGTTTTGACACCGACCGCCCGCGCGGCAGTATCGCACGCCCCATAATCACGCGGAATTGATCGATCCAAAGCACAGTGCGATTGTCATTTTGATTGGCGCTTGGGTCTTGGCCGGAGGACTGGGAACGCCGGCGCAGTAAGTGCGTCCTAACATCATGCGGGTGTGGTCCTGATGGAATCGGGCTCGAACTTCGCGAGGTAAGTCATGGCACTCAAGCAAAGCTCGTCTGTCGGTCATCGCGGCATGAAGCGGTTCGTTGCCATCGCGATGCTCGCCACAATCTGCGCCGCGGTTCCCGGCTGCAACAACGCCTTTCAGGGCGCTCTCTCCGGCGCGTCGCTGGGCGCGTTGGGCGGCATGGGCATCGGCAGCGTGTTCGGCGCGATGGGGCAGGGCGCCGCGATCGGCGCGATCGCCGGCGGCATCGGGGGTGCGATCTTGGGCGATCAGAACGCGCGCAACAGCGGTAACAACTGCGATTACTGAACCGGCTTGAGAACGGTCCCGCCGTTGACCCGCTCCCAGGCGTCCTCGCTCACGAGCAAGGCGACCGGCGCGATGCCCCGGACCGCCGCGACACGACGGATCTCCGCGCGGGCCTGTCGTCCGAGCCTCATTGATCGGGCGAGGCGATCGAACGCGGTTTCCGCCGGGTCTCGCACCGTCTTTCTGTGACGTGTCCACCACCAGACGACGCAGACCAGCGCCGCGCAGCCGCACAGACCGATCCATCCCCAACTGTCGACCGTCGGCGACGGCGCGTTCGTCCGGCCCAGCGACAACTCGACTTCCCGCACCGTGCCCGACACGGTCGGCGATGACGCCGCCGAAACGCCCGTTTCTTGGAGTCGCATTACGCAACCTCCTTGAGCGATTCGCTCTCAGGCATATGGCCCACTAAGCGCAAGGCCGGCGCGGGCGTCATCTCCAAGCCCAGCGCCGCTGCCGCCGCGCGGGCCCGGACACGGGGGTCTTGAGATGTCGCGGCCAAACTCCCGACTTGCCGGATGATCTCCTCGCCGCCGCTGAACTCGCGGAGTGCCCTGCCCGCCCGGCCCGCAGCCCACAGCGCAGCGAGACGGACGGGATGTTCAGACGCCGCGAGCATCCCCAGAAGGTCTTCGCACGACCGCTTGCCGAAGACAGCGCTGCGCATCCCCGCGAGCACGGCGTTTGCACGCACGCGGTGGTGGGGGTCGTTCTTGAGTTCGACGATCGACGGCAGCGGGGGGCCGTCGCTGAATCGGCCGCCTCGTTTCACGGCGGCCTCGACCGCGTTCGCGCGAACGCGGGCGTCCGGATGCTTGAGACATGTCGCCAGCGCCGCCGCGGCCTGCTGGGTCTGGAGCTTGGCCGCCATCGCGACGGCCGTCGCAACGAGGCGCGCGTCAATCTGTGCCGCCGGAGCTGACGCGATGGCACAGATCTCCGCGGCGAAGCGGTCCGCCCACCCCAGGGCCCGCACCACGCGCAACGTCTCTCCCACGGTGGCCGAGGGGCCACTCAGACCGGCGTGCAGCGTCTGTTCCACACGCTGAGGATTCGACCTCGCGGCCCTGCGCACCGTGAGCATGCCCGTGGCGCTGCGGCCATCGCCGGCTTCCCAGTGTGCCCACGCCCTGACAATCGGGTGCGGGGAGCGGAGCAGCGGTTGCGCGATTCGGCCCGTCGGAGAAGCACGCAGGTCGGTTCGATGCCCTTCCGGCGCTCGTCGCAGCATCGCGCTGCGTGCGACAGCTTCGGAAGGATCGAAGCACCAGTCCATCATCGTGCTCGGCGACGCGGCACGCACCGCCGCGTGGCGCGTGACGGCGTCCTCGTCGGCGAGGAGCGCGGAGAGCATCGCACGCTTTGAGATCGGATCCGTTCTCACCAGGCACACCAGCCCGGGCACACCGCGGCGGGCCTGCGCTCCAAGGGCGGGGATGACTCCGGCGCTGGGAACGGCGGCCCGCGCGGTCATGAGCGGCTGGCCCGCGGCGCGACTCCGCACGCGGATCTCGGCCAAACGGACCGCGCGTGCTGGACGCAACCCCAGATGCCAACGACGCAGCACGAGCTCGTGTTCGATGAGCCCTTCGCAGCGCGATAATCGTTCCGCCGCGGCGGCGGCGAGAGTTGGATTCGTCAGCCACTCCATCGCTCGAACCCGCGCCACCGGTAGGCGGCCGAAACGCAGCACGGACTGCAGAGCAGAGTGACCGGCGCTGGGCCCAGACTCCATCCAGTTCGCGAGCAGACGCCATCCCGCGCCGGCCCTGGATCGCCACGATTCGCCGCCCGCGAGAAGCAGAGCCCCGAGCAGTGCGCCGCGCTTGCGATGGTTCTCAAAGTCAGAGCAGGCGTGTGCCACTACCGCGGCGAGCATGTCGGCACCCTGCCGGGTCGATTCTTCGCGGAGTGTTTTCTGGACGGTATTGTCGACGCCGTCCGGGGAGACAGCCCCGATGGCCAGGGCGGTCTTGAGCGAGAGATTGGCCAGAGCGGTTTCTGCCTCGACCGCGACGCGGGGCTCGGGATCGCTGATCAGGAGCCCGATCACAGGCGAGAACATCGGATCGCCGATCCGCCCGGCAAGCACGGCGACCGCTGAGCGTTGGCTCGGATTGGGGTCTGTTGCCAAGGCCTCTACAGCCTTGACCCACAGGCTCGGATCTTCCGCCGCGGCGAGCGCTTGCAGGTCTTCGGGCAGCCGGTTCCAGTGCCGCGCTAGATACGCCATGGCGGTCAACCGGCGTTTCTGGTGGATCGGTCCGGTCCATCGCCTTGCGACGGAGGAGATGAGCGACGGCCGGTCCTGCTCTGTGGCCAAGGCGAGCAGGGCGGCGCCGATCTGCACCGATTCCTTCGGCGAACACACAGCGAGCGATTCCCCCAGTGCGGCGATCCGTTCGTCGGCAGGCAGAGCCGCCACCCGGTTCATGCGGGCGGCGAAGGACACGGCGAACTGGGCGAGCGTCGGGTTTCTCACAGGTGCTGTGTACTCTGTCGGCACTCGCTCCGGGATTGCCCCAAAACAGGGCCGTCGGACGCTCCCGGCCCGTTGTCGGCGGTGGGGGCAATGTCCGGCGTTACACTTGAGAAATCCGAGACGGCCGGGCGCGCACGAGGGGGGAGTGATCGCCTATCTTGTGCGTGTTCCACCCGATCGGGGATACGCGGCGGAAAGGACGGGTATGAAAGAGGACCTCACAGCGGCGGCGGACCCGTGGATGTACCGCGTTGCGCTGTTCAAGGGAGCCGCTGGCTGCGGGACCGTCAGGCCCGGCTCTCGTCGGTTCATCTCGCGACCTAAGTACACGCTCGAAGCGGTGCTCTCGGAAGGCTCACACACGCTCACGTTCCGTACCGGCCTCAACGTGATCACAGAGTTGGTGATCCCCAATAGGGAGTCGCTGCCGACGGGCAAGCGCCTTGGTGGTGGGGTATGTCAGTTGGGGCATGACATCGATACCAACGCGGTGAACGGCACCTGCCGGTACCTGGGATCGCTTTCGGCCGAGCAACTAGATTCACATGCGTTCTGGGCGGTGCTCGGCGAAATCGCCGACTTCGCGCTGGAGAACGATGCGTTTGTGGTGCGGTGGGGTGCCGGGGCCGCCAGGTCGATGAGCGTCCTGGATGTTCAGGGCCTGATGAACGAAGTTCACGTGCAGGGATACCACTTCGATGCGTCGAGCCACGTGATCATCCGCAGCCAGTCTATTTTTGAACAGTTCCCCGCTGGAGCCAGGGTTCCGTGCGCGGGCGATCAATCCCACGGGCCGCTTTCGGGCGTTTCGCAGGCCGATGCCGAAATGCACCGCCATGATCCGAACGAGAGCCGAATACAAGTTGGCCGGAACAGCGCGCGAAAGTCTCCAAACGGGTGAATCGTGCGGAATCTTCCGCCTTCCTACCCTGCCTAAGCAACTTTGCGGTACTCCCACCCGAATACATTCACGGGGGGCTGCCAGCCGCAGCGCCGTGGTTCCATTTCTGGGGCGTGGCGTCCGAACCGACCAGTTCTCAGACGATGACCGGAGTTATTGATATGCACAGCCTTCCCCGCAACTTCGCCGCTACCTGCCGTATTGCCCGGCGAGCCTTCAGCATCGTCGAACTGCTCGTCGTGATCGCGATCATCGCGCTCGTGGTGTCGATTGTCATCCCGGCGGTGGGAGGCGCCCGCAAGAACGCGAAGCAGGCGGACACCATCGGGCTGTGCAACAGCCTTTCGCAGGCGTGCAGCCAGTTCATCCTCGACCAACGGCGTGTGCCCGGGTATTTCTCGGCGAGGGAAATGGGCGACGCGGAGAACGAATCCCGCGGCTTCAGCGCGATGCAGAATGTGATGCTCGATCTTGCAGGCGGAGTCGTCGCGAACAACGCGACCGGGAATCTGGCCACGCAGGTCGGTCCGACCGCCGCGAACACCATCACGGTCGATATCAACCAGATCGGCGCGGCCGCTTCGGGGAACAAGGCGTACTTCACGCCCAAGTCAAAGAACTATCGTGCCCAGGACGGTCTGGATGCCGACGTCGGCAAGCGCACGTCTTCCGTGAACGGGCACGCCAAGATTCCCGAGGTGGTCGATGCCGAGGGGGCGCCCATCCTGATCTGGACGATCGACGAGAACGCCAAGGCGCCGTTCCCCAACACGGCCGCGTGGGTGCCGCTGATGGCCCGCGACAACTCCAGCGGCAACAACGCGGTCGCCCGGTTCTACTGGGCTTCCAACGCCGCGTTCCTCTCCGATGGTGATGGCGATTTCCTGGGCAAGCGACTGATTCCGCAGACTGATCGCAATGCGGGCAAGGGCTACAGCGTGATCAGCAACGCCCTGCAGGCGGCGAAGTCTGCGAACCTGGCCGCGTTGCTCGCCAGCCCGAACTCGCCGGCCCCGTACAGCGCCACGGCGGCGGTTGCTGATATCTGTCCCACCGCTCCGATCGGGTCCATTGTCATTCACGCCGCGGGGCAGGATGGCGTGTTCTTCAACGCTCGCGACAAGGGCGGCGCGGGCAACCTGGACGCCGGCGGGTTCATCCGCTACGGGCAGAACTTCAAGCCCAAGCCCAGCCCGATCCTCGGCGGCTTCGATGATGTTGTGATCCCGGGGAACTGATCTTCACCGGCAGAACGAACTTTCAGTGATTCATGCCGCGGCCCGGTGTTCCCAGCCCTTGGGCCGAACGTTGGCCGCAGTGTTGGGCAGTTCAAGCCAGTCTTCGGCTCGCGTCAGGTTGAGTTCCGACGCCATTGTTTTGCGATACCCCAGCAGCCGGATGATCTCCAGGACGTCGGTCCAGGTGGGGAATGTCTTGGCGTTGGCCTTCTTGAACTCATCGATGGCCATCAAGAACAAGAATTGCTCGGGGGTCATTTCCCCTTGCTCGGCACGGCGGCCGAAATCGCTCAGGCGGCGTCCACGGCCGCGGCGACGTTCCAGGCCGCTGTCGGCGGGCTCAGCGATGGTGGGGTCGTTCTGTGTCGTCGGCGGGCGATCCTTGCCGCCCTCGCGCGGATCGGCCACCTCGCGGCGGTCTGAGAAGACCCGGCGATCGATCACAGTTCCACGCTGCCAATCAGGCGCGCTCGTTGAGCACTTGGTGCCCTTGCCCGTCTTTGATGCGGACTTCGGTGTCGTGTCGCTGTCGCCGGACTCGGGACGGATGCGGATGGGGAAGGAATCGGGAGGGTTCATTGGCGGGTTCCGGGAGGAGACTGCCCGCCTTGGGGGACGCCGGCCGGCGCGTCCGCTATGACGGGTCAGAAGTCTTCGTCTTCTTCTTCATCATCGTCTCCCGCCTCGGCGTCCTCTTCGTCGTCCTCGTCTTCGTCCTCGAGGAAGTCCTCATCGTCCTCCTCGTATTCCTCATCTTCCTCGTACTCGTCATCATCCTCAAAGACGTCGTCGTCTTCTTCGTCGAAGTCGTCGTCGTCCTCGCCCATGACGATCATCGGCGCGGCGGGCGCCTGCCACCGATCGCCGCTTGACCACGTCTGCTCCTCGCCGACCGCACCGACTTTCAGTAGTATTTCAGAGGCCATGATCCACCTTCCACCTTGTGCCATCCCGTCCGTAAGACACACATGTGTACGAGGACGCTCCACAACCATTGAACTGAGACGCTTCACCATCGGAATCTCGACCCTCTCGAGCGACACGTTGAATCTCACCCGGGAGGAACGCTCCTGAGTGCGCCAATCTTTCCCTCCCCGGCCCGCCCGGACCACCCCCCGATCACGACTTTTCCCGTCGGCCATCCCGATCGGCCGATGCAGTTGTCCCCCGCGCCATTCTCCGCAGGCCGAGGGGTTTCGGTTCCCTTGCACCGGCGGAAACGGGCCGTACAGTACAGCCCTCTTGGTGCAAGTCAAACGCGTTCCCGCCCCGAAAATCCCTCATGCAAGACACTTCAACATTCAGGCCGCTCCCCATGCTTGCAGCCCTGGTCGTCCCGGGCCTGGGGCATGTTGTGGCGGGCGAGCATATCCGTGGAGTTCTGGCCGGGGCGGGTGTGCTGGGGCTCTTTTTCGGCGGCATGTTCATCGGCGGAATCGACGTGGTGGACAGCCGGGAAGACGCTGTGTGGTTCTACGGTCAAGCCCTCGTCGGTCCGATTGCCTTTGGAGTTGATTGGGCCCACCAGAACAAGTTCAAGGTCTTCGATCCGGTCACCAAACAGGTGCGTTCCGCCAACCCCAACGAGGGACGCGATCCCATCACGGGCAAGGCAGTCGCCGGCGGCACCCCGCCAAACGAGAAGAGCCTCAGCAAGGTGAACGAGCTTGGAACGCTGTTCGGCACGGTCGCCGGGATGCTCAATCTGGTGGTTGTGCTGGACGCGGGCTTCCCGAGCCGCGACAAACCCCGCAAGCCCAAGGCCGAAGCAGGAGCCGCGGCGTGAATCAGGAACTGTTCCATTCATTTTCAACCTTGGCGTACCGCCCCTTCATCGATCCCATCAACGTCCACCGTTTGTGGTATTGGTTGCTGATCCCGCTGGCACTTGGTATATCGGTGACGTACAAGGCGATCCGTGTGGGTGAAATGAGCCACTACGTGCGGCAGGTGGCGGCGATGACGGCGCAGATCGTGGGTGCGATGTTCCTTCTCGGGCTGGGCTCTTACCTGCTCATCCAGCACGTTCTGCCGCTGATCCTGCCCGTCAAGTAACGCCGCGAAGTTTGGGAACGCACCCATGGACAGGTACGAACAGTTCCAGCAGTACCGCGCTCGGATGAACCGCCGCATCATGGGAGACGATGCCGAGAGAGCGCAATCGGGCGCTGCCCGAGGCGATGGATCGATCGCGCCCGGCGGCACGCTGGTGACCAAGCGGTTCTTCCGGTTGGACGGTCAGACCTACGAACCCGGAGCACTCTCCGCCAAGACCAAGGAGCTTTTGGGCCTGACGGCCTCGGCCGTGCTGCGCTGCGATGACTGCATCGCCTACCACATCGACCAGTGCGTCAACGCGGGTTGTTCCGACGACGAGATCTGGGAAGCCCTCGACGTGGCACTCATCGTGGGCGGCAGCATCGTCATCCCGCACCTGCGGCGCGGGATTGAGTTCCTCGATCTGGCGCGGGCCCGCAGCTCCCGGTAAGGGCTTGTGCCTTGATCACGCGACGTGCCGCAGCAGAGTGATCCGACCGATGGGCACCCATTCCGCGACGAGAATGTCCCCGTTCGCGAGGAATATCGCCGTGTGTGGGTGAATGAACTTGCCTGAGATGAACTCGGCGCGGGGCTTGTCGCGCAGACCGCTGGGATGGCCGTCTCCCAGGTGCACGATCACCTTGTTGTCCTTATCGAGCAGCGTGACCACGCTTTCCAGGTCCGGCACCAGCATCACGCCGTTGCGGGTCTTGAAGTGACAGGGCATGCGGATGCCGTCGGTGACGAAGCCCGTGTGCTCGCCATCGAGCGTGAAGTACTGGATACGCCGGTTGCCGCGGTCCGCCACCGCCAGCCGCGGCGTGCCGTCGCGTTCGTCCACCCAGAGCCCGTGCGGGCAACTCACCTGACCCTTTTCCTTGCCCGGCTTGATGATTGTCTTCAGGTACACGCCGTCGCACGAATAGCGGTGCACGAAGCTCGAGCCGTAGCCATCGCCCAGGAGCACGTCGCCGCGGCCGTCCTTCGCGGGAACAAACGCGACATTCGTGGGGCAGAACTTCTCGGCGGCTTCGTAGACCTTGGGTTCCTTGGGGTAGCCCTGCTCCCACACGACTCGGCCGGTGAGGTCGGTCTTGACCATCAGCCGCCGGCGCGTGTCGCAGTGGTACAGGAACTCCGTGCCCGCTTCGGCGCGGATGTCCAGCCCGTGCGCTCCGCCCCGGAACGCATCTCCCCACGCGGTTTGGAACTTGCCGGAGGCGTCGTAGACCACCACCGCCTCGCTCTTCTTGCTCGACGCGTTTACGGTGTGCGCGACGTAGATCAGCCCTGCGGCGTCCTGCGCCAATCCGTGGGTGTCGCCCCACGCGAGGCCCTCGGGGGGCGTGAGCCAGTCGTGGATGCACTCGTATTTGTGGTCGCCGGAGCCCAGCACCGGGTTCTTGAGGCCCGATTTGTCGTCGGCCAGAACGCGGGGGGCATGGAATGCAACCGAGGCGCCGGCTGCCAGACCCATCTTCAAGACCGTGCGGCGGGGGAGGCTTGTCATGTACCAATGTAGACGCCCTTGCGCACGGACGCGCCATACATTCCGGTGGTCACTTTTCTCCCGGTGCAGGCCCTTTGTTCCCCGGCCCCATGTTCAAGGCCCGAACCCAACCGCTCGCCATCGTCATCGCGTGCGCGGCCGCAGCGGCGGGGATGCCGCGTCCCGCCGCCGGCCAGCCGATCGCCAAGAGCGCCGACTCGATCGATTTCGGACGTGATATCCGCCCGATTCTGGCCAACAACTGCTTCAAATGTCACGGCCCCGACGACGCCGCGAGACAGGCCGGGCTTCGCCTGGATACCCGCGAGGGCGCCACCACCGCTTCCAAGCCCGGTCAGCCGGCGCCGATTACGCCGGGTGATCCTGACGCATCTGAGTTGATGCGGAGGATCATGTCGGATGATCCGGATGAGAAGATGCCGCCGCCGGAGGTGAATCCCCGGGGCCTTTCCCCAGACAAGATCGAACTGCTTGGTCGGTGGATCAAACAGGGAGCGCCTTGGGGTGAGCATTGGGCGTTCGTGCCGGTCACGAGTCCATCAGAGCCGAGCGTGACCAACATGGCGTGGCCCAAAGCGCCCATGGATCGGTTCGTTTTGGCACGGCTGGAGGCCGAGTCGCTCTCAACCAGTATCGGAGCGTCCAAGGAGACTCTGCTGCGGCGGGTGAGTCTCGACCTGATCGGTCTTCCACCGACACCGCAAGAGCGTGAAGCCTTCCTCGCGGATGAATCTGCCGACGCGTACGAACGCGTCGTTGATCGCTTGCTCGCATCGCCACGGTACGGTGAAAAGTGGGCCCGGTGGTGGCTGGATCTCGCCCGGTATGCCGACACCAAGGGCTACGAAAAAGACGACCGGCGGACGATCTGGCCGTACCGCGACTGGGTCATCAAGGCCTTCAACACCGACGAACCGCTCAACGAGTTCACGATCGACCAACTCGCGGGTGATCTTCGCGACCGACCGAGCACCGATCAGATCGTTGCGACCGCGTTCCATCGCAACACAATGACCAACGACGAGGGTGGCACGGACGACGAGGAGTTCCGCGTCGCCGCGGTGATCGATCGTGTCAACACGACGATGGAAGTGTGGCAAGGGCTCACGTTCGGCTGCGCACAGTGCCACTCGCACAAGTACGACCCGATCACGCAGACCGATTACTACCGCCTCTTCGCGGTCTTCAACAACACGCAGGACAGCGACAAGGCGGACGAGTCGCCCACGTTCGCGCTGGGTTCCGGCGATGCCCAGCGTCGGATCGAGGAACTGGATCGCATCATCAACGATGCAAACATGGCGATCGATCGTGAGGTTGCGGGGTTGGCCGAGGAATCTCCGCCCGCGGAGCCGCCGAGCGACGTGATCTCGGTCGTGGATGACCATCTGCCCGGAGCGGTGGAGGTGTACGTCGACGACGCGATACGGCCGTGGCCCTGGTCGACACCCGCGGTCCGCAAGGAACTCGGGTTGCCCGAAGGGCCCAAGGCGTTCCGCGGCACCCGCTGCTGGCACACCGGCGGCGATGGGGTGGCGCAGACGTTCTTCCACAAACTTGACCCCGCCCTCGCGATCGGGGTGGGGGGCGAACTGTCGGTGAGCGTGTATCTTGATCCGGCCGCTCCGCCCAAAGGGATCATGCTGCAGTGGATCAGCGTGGAAGATACCTGGAGCCACCGGGCGTATTGGGGCGATGCGTCGGCGATCCCGTGGGCCAAGGAGGATGAGGGATCTGCCAAGCGCCGTCGCGTTGGCGATCTGCCGACGGCCGGAGAATGGGTTCGCCTGACGGTGCCGGCATCGGTCGTGAATCTCGAGAATCACTCCATTACGGGATGGGCATTTGCGCAGTCGGGCGGAAGCGTCTATTGGGATGCCGCATCGGTGCGTGCCAACTCGCCACAGAAGTCCAACGACTACGTCCGCTCCCTCGCGACGTGGATCGAGTTTGAGAGAGCCCGCGACGCCGTGACCTTGCCGGCACCGCTCCGAGCAGCCCTGAAAGGCAAAGACCCCACGGACGCCGAGATGACCGCCCTGCGGGCCTACTACCTCCGTTACGTGAACCCCGTGACCGTGGCGCGGGTGTCTGTGAAAGAAAACCTGATCGCGGCGGCCGGCGAACAGCGGCGAAGTCTCGCCCGGAACGCGACCGAGCTGCCGGTGATGCGGGAACTCGTGGGCGACAAGAAGCGAACGACGCGGCGTTTCAACCGTGGCAGCTTCCTCTCGCCGGCGGAAGAAGTGCAGCCCGGTATTCCGGGATTCCTGTCACAAGTCTCGCCCGCGCGGGTTGAAAACAGACTCGACCTGGCCCGTTGGCTCATGGCAGATTCCAACCCGCTGACCGCGCGGGTGCTCGCGAACCGGGTCTGGGAGCAGGTATTCGGTTCGGGGATCGTGGAGACAGTCGAGGATTTCGGCACCCAGGGCGCGTGGCCGACGAACCGGGATCTGCTGGATCAACTGGCGATCACGCTCCGGGATGAATGCCGTTGGAGCCTCAAAGCGTTCCTGCGCACGATTGTGACGAGCGCGACGTACCGGCAGGCGTCCGCGGCGTCTGCGCAACTCATCGCACTTGACCCCGGCGATCGCCTTCTGGCCCGTTTCCCGCGCGTGCGGTTGGATGGCGAGATGATCCGCGATTCGGCGCTCGCCGCGAGCGGGCTGCTCAGCGGCAAGATGTTCGGCCCCAGCGTCTTCCCCCACCAGCCCGAGGGCGTGTGGCAGATGATCTACAACGATGACGCCTGGCGGCAGAGCGAGGTCGAAGACGCCCACAGACGCAGTGTGTACACGTTCTGGCGGCGCACCAGCCCGCACCCGGCGATGACCACGTTCGATGCGCCCAGCCGCGAGTTCTGCGTGTCGCGCCGCATCCGCACCAATACGCCGCTGCAGTCGTTTGTGACCCTTAACGACCCGCAGTTCGTTGAATGCGCCGAGGCGCTGGCGAACAAGGCCGCGCAGGCGGGGAACGATCCCGGTTCCCGTCTCGCCGCGGCGTTTCTTCGCGTGCTGTGCCGCGAGCCCACGCGCATGGAGCAGGAAGAGCTGGTCCGCGCGTTCGAAGCTCAGCGACGGCTGGGCGCTTCCGATCACGCCGCCCTCGTTCGCGTGTGCAGCGTCATCCTCAATCTCGATGAGTCACTGACCAAAGAGTGAGCCCCCGCACCCCATGAGCCATCCGTTGCACGACAACCCCATCGGCCCCGATCTCTCCCGCGTTCGTTCCATCACGCGGCGGCATTTCTTCGGGCAGATGAAGAACGGCATCGGCATGCTGGCGTTCGCGTCGTTGCTGCGGGAGCAGGGGCTCGCGGCGACGCCACCCCAGGGCAAACTCTTCACCGATCACTTGTCCCATTTCGCCCCGCGTGCCAAGCGCATCGTCTACATCCATCTCGCCGGCAGTCCGCCCCAGCAGGACCTGTTCGATCCCAAGCCGCGGCTGACTGAACTGAATGGACAGCCGTGCCCTGATTCGCTGCTGCAAAAGGAACGCTTCGCATTCATCAAGGGGCACCCCAAGATCCTCGGATCACCGTACGCGTTCTCACCGGTCGGCGCCGCGGGCATGCAGGCATCGACGCTCGTGCCGAACTTCGCGAAAATCGCCGACGAAGTTACGATGATCCGCTCGATGTACACCGACCAGTTCAACCACGCCCCGGCGGAGCTGTTCCTGTACACCGGTTCGGCCCGCCTGGGCCGCCCGTCGATGGGCAGTTGGCTGCTCTACGGGCTCGGCAGCGAAAACCAGAACCTGCCGGGATTCGTCGTGCTGTTGAGCGGCGGGAAGAACCCCAGCAGCGGAAAGAGCGTGTGGGGCAGCGGGTTCCTGCCATCGGTGTACAGCGGGTGCCAGTGCCGATCGACCGGTGACGCGGTCCTCTACACCGCGAACCCGCCCGACGTCTCGCGCGAGGCCCGCCGTGCGCAGCTTGATTCGCTCGCGGCTCTCAACCGCGTCCACCACGCCGAGCACGGCGACCCCGAGACGCTCAGCCGCATCGACCAGTACGAACTGGCCTTCCGCATGCAGATCGCGGTGCCCGGCGTCACCGATCTCTCCGCCGAGCCAAGGCACACGCTGGACATGTACGGCATCGACAACGTCGCCAAGCCGAGCTTCGCCCGCAACTGCCTGCTCGCACGGCGCCTTCTCGAAAGCGGCGTGCGCTACGTCCAACTCTTCGACCACGGCTGGGACGTTCACGGCACCAACCCCGGCGACGACATCATGACGCAGTTGCCGCTCAAGTGCCGCGACACGGATCAGGCCGCCGCGGCCCTGGTGCTGGATCTCAAGCAGCGTGGCCTGCTCGAAGACACCCTGGTCGTCTGGTCCGGCGAGTTCGGCCGCACCCCGATGAACGAGGAACGCGACGGCAGTAAGTTCCTCGGACGCGATCACCACCCGCACTGCTTCACGATCTGGATGGCGGGCGCCGGCATCCGCCGCGGCTATGTGCACGGCGAAACCGACGATCTTGGCTACCGCGTTGTCAAGGATCCCGTGCACATCCATGATCTGCAGGCGACGATCCTGCACGCATTCGGTCTGAATCACGAGCAGTTGACCTACCGATTCCAAGGGCGCGATTTTCGCCTCACCGATGTTCACGGCAAGGTTGTGCACTCGCTGTTCGCCTGAATCTCCGGACCGCTACTGGCCGACCTTCAGCCCCAGTTCCTTCGCCGCTTCCCAAGCCTGTTGGCTCCATGGATCGGCCTTGGTGAGCGCGACCTTCTTGGCGGTCCATTGCGGTTCGCCCTGGCTCCCGTCGGGCATGTCCTTCATGGCGTCGAGCGCGGCCTGCCGTGCTGCCTGCTGGCGTTCGCGAACGGGTGCATCCACCCACGAGATCGCCTCGGTGAACCGCGGAGTCGTGGGGAGTTGGTGGGCCATGTCCGGGTATTCAAAGAGCCGGATGGGCACCCTGTCGCGCTCGTAGATTCGCACGAACTTGGTGATTTCCTCGTAGTTGAAGTCCGGTTGACCGGTCATGGGCGCGATGCGGTGGGAGAGGAGCATCTTCCAAAGGCGGGCCGCGGGCTTGGCGTACCCCGCGCGGTGCACCATCCCTTTCTGGGAGGCGGGCGCCGATTCGTAACAATCCAGGCCCACCACCGGCACGCAGCCCGTAAAGATGTCCGGGAAGCAGCCCCACATCTCGGAACTGATGCGTCCGCCGCCGGAGATGCCGCCGATGTACACGCGTTGCGGATCGATCAGGAACCGCTCCTGCGCCGTCTCCGCGACATCGAGCGAGAGTTGGTAGCGGTTTGAGGCGTAGATGTCATTGCCGGTCTTTTCCGCAGCGATAATAATGAGCCGCAGTTCATCCGCCGCCGCGGTGAAACAGTCGTGCACCCGCGACGTCGGACCCGCATCCACCCAAACAAATAGGCCGCACTGTTCGCGGGGGTCGTACTTGGCCGGCGTGCGGACAAGAAACGTCTGGTCGTTGAGCACGCGGGACGCGCCGTCGATCGAGGTTTGCCTTCCGTTGAGGAACCGCTCGCCCAGGCCCGCCTTGTTCATCGTCTCCCAGCCGGGCGCGTAGGGTTTGGCGAGGGGCGCGGCCTGCCCCGGCGACGGCAAACTCTTGAAGTCGCCCCGGTACTTGGGCCACGCCGCGGCGAGCGAACCGAACTTGTCCGCGTCCAGCCGGACGCTCGGGACCGGTTTGCCGGTCTTTTCGGGTTGGATGTCCTTGGCGTACCACTGCCCGTCGATCGATCGCAGAATCTCAACGACTCGCGCCGGCGGAACGATGCCCGGCTGAGCAATCCCCATCTGCACCACGCACCACCGGGCCGCATCCGCCGGCGGGTCCTCGTTTTTCGCGTGCACTCCCACCCCGCAGGCTCGCAGGTCGGAGATCATCTTGCGGTCCGGCCGAACGATGACTCCGCAGATAAGGTCGAGCATCGGCGACGACGGCTCGGGCCGGCCGACCAGTTCGGCGCCGGCAGTGACGATAGCCCATTCCGGCGCTCGCCCCGCCACGTCAAACGGCCCCGCGAACGCGGCGGCGTTGACCAGAGTTGCGCACACAGCGAACGCCATGTTGTGGGGAATCCCCAAGTCAGCCACGTTGCACTCCCTTGAGCCGCGGGCCTCTGTTACTCCACGCCGCTGCCCTCGAACGCTTCGGGCACAATCCTGCGAGCACGGTCCCGCAGCAGGGCGGTTACCTGAACGTCCGAATCCAGCGTCAGGGCCTGTCTCGCCACCTTTTCGCACTGCTCGACGGTCACGCTTCGGACAAACCGCTTGAGGGGCGGGATCATCGAGGCCGAGACGCTCAGCGTGCGCACTCCCAGGCCGATGAGCAGCATCGCGAACTCCAGGTCGCCCGCTGCTTCGCCGCAGCACGAGATCGGCGTGTTGTGCCGTCGCGCCGCGCGGGTGACGTCCCGGATCAGCCGGATCACGGCCGGGTGCGCCGGGGTGTAGAGGCTCGCGACGCGCTCGTTGATGCGGTCGACGGCGAGTGTGTACTGGACCAGGTCGTTGGTGCCGATGGAGAAGAAGTCGGCCTCGCGGGCGAATGTCTCGGCCTGGATCGCGGCGGAGGGCACCTCGACCATCATGCCCAGCTTGATCGATCGGTCAAACGGAAGCCCCTCTTCCTCGAGTTCCTCCATCGTGTCGTTCACGAGGAACTTGGCCTGCCGCAGTTCCGCGATGGTCGAAACCAGCGGGAACATCACCTTGATCGACCCCTCGGCGCTGGCCCGCAGAATCGCCCGCAACTGCTTTTTGAACATCGGCTGGTTCTTGAGGCAGTAGCGGATGCTCCGGCAGCCCAGGAACGGGTTGCGCTCGGGGATTTCTTCCTGGGCCTGGGTGTACTTGTCGGCGCCCAAGTCCATGGTGCGGATGACCAGTTCGCGTCCGTTGCACAGCTCGACGCACTTGCGGTACGCACGGTAGTGGTCGCCCTCGGTGGGTTCGGTGTTGCCCGTGAGGTACAGGTACTCTGTGCGGTACAGGCCCACGCCGGTGCCGCCGGAGTTGAGCACGCGAGCGACTTCTTCGGGCAACTCGATGTTGCCCAGCAGCGTGACCTCGGCGCCGTCGCTGGTAACGCTCGGCAGGTCGCGCAACTCCGTGAGCGAGACCTGGTACAACCGCCGCTGCTCGATCGCGCGGGCGTAATGCTCCAGGGTCGTGGCGTCGGGGTTCACGATCACCACGCCGTGATCGCCGTCGAGCACGACCTGGTCGCCGTCATCGACGTCGCGCAGCAGCGTCTGGCAGCCCACCACCGCGGGGATTTCCAACGCCTTGGCGATGATCGCGGTGTGGCTGGTCATGCCGCCCAGGTCGGTGGCGAAGCCCAGGATGCGTGATCGGTCGAAACTCGCCGTCTGGCTCGGCGTCAAATCGCGCGCGACGATGATCGTGCCCGCGTCCGCCTGTTCCAGGCGCGAGGCGCGGCTCCCGCCCATCATCTGCGAGAGAAGTCGCGTCGTCAGGTCCTCGATGTCGTTCACCTTGGTGGCGAAGACCGGATTCTTGCTGCTGCGGAACTGGGCGGCGAGCTTGTCGAGCACGTGCGTCGCGGCGTACTCGGCCGTCACCGTCTCCTGTTCGATCATCGCCCGCACCTGCGAAGTGAGCGAAGGGTCCTTGAGCATGCCGATGTGGAAGGCGAAGATCTTCGCCGCTTCCTTGCCCATCTCGCTCTCGGCCTGTTCGTACACCCGCGAGATCTCGGCGATGGACGCCTTGACGGCGATCTCGAAGCGGGCCAGTTCGCTCTTTACCTCCGCCGCCGCGATCTTGCGGGGCACCACCCGCCGCAGTTCATCGTCGATCACCAGCACCCGGCCCACGACGATGCCGCCGGAGACCGGAAGGCCCTTGACATACTTCTGCGGCTTGGGCGGCCGGGGCGGATTCGGAGTTGGTGTAGGGCGCTTGGTCATGTTGTACGCCCCAAGCGTATCGCTTCGGGGGTGCGAAAGTTGCGATCCCGGGAACGGGTGTGCCCGCGCCGGGAACGGCTGGAGGGCACGATGGCTCGTACCCTCTGCCCATGATCGTCCTGGGAATCGATCCCGGTCTGGTGCTCACCGGCTACGGCTGCATCGATGTGTCGCGCGAACCGGCAAGGCTCATCGAAGCAGGCGTTTTTCGGCTTTCCAAAGGCGTCGGCAAGGGCGTTCTCTCCGTCTCGGCAAGGCTTGAGGAGTTGGATAGCGACTTTCGAGCGGCACTCGCCCGATTGAAGCCTGATGTGGTCGCCGTGGAATCCCTCTTCGCCCACTACAAGCACCCGGCGACAGCCATCGTGATGGGGCACGCCCGCGGCGTGCTGTTGCTCGCGGTGCAGCAGGCGGCGGTGCAACTGGTGGAACTCAAACCCAACACGGTGAAGAAGTCGCTCACCGGATTTGGTCATGCGGACAAAGGGCAGATGCAGCGGGCCATCCAGGGGGTTTTCGGGTTGCCCGAACCGCCGAACCCGCCGGACGTCGCAGATGCGCTCGCCATCGCGCTGTGCGCGGCGCGGCGGATGGCCGGGGCCCAGCCGATCTGAAACACAACTCAACCGAGGTGGCCCACCGAACACGGGAGCCTCGGTGACGCGCTTTCGTGGACGCGGCTTGGCCCTGTCTGCAAGCCATCGGTCGGCGGTCACGTATCCTCTAGGTCATGTCCTCGCATGTGCAAGCACGCCGGTGGCGTCTGGCCTCTTGGGCGTGTGCGGCGGTTGCTGTCGCGTCCCTCGCTCTCTGGCGTGCGACGTTGAACCGCAGCGCCTGGGGTGCCGCTGGGTGGCCCAGATTCTGGTGCGTTTCCCACGGCCGCGCCATGGTGTTCTCGTCGGTCTGGAACGGCGGCTTGTTCAGCAGCGGCTGGATCTACGACGCGATCGGAACCACGCCGAATCCGTGGCTCCCGGCGTACGAACGGATCGGCGACACGTACTTCGGCACGCCCGCGTACGTCACGCGGCTGCACGCGGTATCGGTGCCACTCTGGTACTTCGGCGGTGTACTCGGCGGAGTCGCGTGGTGGTCTCGCAAGCGAGCAAGAAGACTCGCCGCCCAGGCGAGCCGGTCCGCATGCTCCGGCTGCGGGTATTCACGGGCCGGACTTCCAACCTCCCCCGGTGTTCAGGGAGTCTGTCCGGAATGCGGGCGGACATGGGAGGTGGCGTAGCTGTTTGCGGCCGGCCGAGAGAATCCAGGCGGTGCGCGATGTGCCAAGAAAAACGCTCGCCGATTGGATAATCGGCGAGCGTCTGAAATCAATCGTTCAGAACAGTCCAGGAACTCAAACTCGCGGCGCACACCCGTGACGGCACGTTCAGGGAACGACCTTCACGAGACTCACCTTGTTCCCCATCATCTCGTACACCAGCGCGATGTCGTCGGGCAGCATCCGCACGCAGCCCATGGACTTCTGCTGGCCGATGCTCGCCGGATCGACCGTGCCGTGCAGACCGAATCCGGTGTGCACGGCAGCGTCGCCCAGGCCCTGCCAGCCCAGCCAGAACTCTCCGATCGGGTTCTTCGGGTCGTCCGCACCGAACTTTTCACCGGTGCGGGGGTTGGTCCACGGCGGGTTCTGCTGCTTGCTCTTGATCGAGTAGGTGCCCAGCGGAGTGCCGTTGCCCTCGCCCAGGCCCACCTTGAACGATCGGATATAGATCCAGTTCTCCGTGTCGTCCGGCGAGCCCGCGAACAGGTCCAGGCGGAAATCGGCCTTGTGCACCACGGCGTGGAAGGGGCCCCGAACCAGCTTCAACTTCTGCCCCACCTTGAGCGAGTGAGCGTTGGCCATCTTGTTGACCCGCTGGATGAGCATCCACTCGGTCGTCAGGTCGCGCTTCTTGCGGATCTTCTCCAAGGCATCGCCCGCCGCGACCGTGTACTGCTCGGTCAACGGATCGCCGGGAGTCACTTTGGAAGAAAAGACCAGATCCTCGTTGATCGCGGTGAGCTTGGAGCGGAGGACCTCCTGGTCCGACTTTGAGCATTCCGAGTTTGCCATGGCTCGGCTGTAAGCCAGGCGCGCTTCGACGAGCTTGTTCGCCGCCATCGCGCGGTCCCCGGCTTCCATCTGCGAGCGGACGTTCTGCGTCGAACTGGTGGCCGTCAGCGTGGGCGGCGTCGATCCGCCCGGGGTCGTCGCGGCGGGCTGATCCGCCGGACGGGGCTTGAGATCCGGCGTGTTGACATCCACCGGCGCCGGCTTCACACCCGGATCCGCGGCCTTGCTGTTCGCTCCGCCCGGTGTCTCCGGGGTGAGCGCCTGCCCGAGTGTGTTGGGGAGATTGGTGACCGGCGTCTTGTTGCCGCCCTGCTCGATCGTGACCAACGGCGCGGGCTTCGGCTCGATTTTCGGATCGGTCTTGGCGTCGTTCTTGACTTCCTTGGCCAGTTCTTTTGGCGCCGCCGCGCCCTTTACAGCAGCCTTGGGCATCGCCGCGCTCGCCGCGGCGGGGCCGCCCTGCGAACCGGGCATCCAGCGGTAAATGCCGTAAATCGCGCCCGCGGCGACGACCAGCGCCACCGCGCCGACCCAATACCAAGTGGAGTTGACCGAGGCCCGCTTGGTGCCGCGAGTCATCACCGGGCGACTCATTTCCGCCGAACGTTCGATCTGAGAGGGCAATGCCATGTTCAATCCTTTGACTTTCTGCCGCGGCTCTCCGAGCCGCGTTGCGTTCTTCTTCACACTCCCGGCGTCAGTGTTCGCGTGGGCGTGACGACTGCATCAAGGCGGGCATCGTGCCGCACACGCGGTACGGTTTCCACGATCTGACAGTCAAACGCGACGCCGATCCGGGCCGCCCGCAAACCCGGGAGGCTCAGATACCGATCATAGAACCCCGCCCCCCGGCCCAGCCGGAATCCGGCGGCGTCAAATGCGATTCCCGGCACAATTACCACCCCGATGCGAGATTCCTCCACGACCCGGGCCATGGGCGCCGGTTCGAGCAGCCAGGGGCGAGTTTGGACCAGATCCGCCCCCCAGGATCGGACCTCGGTGGCGACCATGCCGCGGGTGGGCCAATCGGTGCGGGGAAGGCAGATCTGACGCCCCTGGGCGGTCGCCGTGGCCGCCAGCCCCCCGACGTCCACCTCGTTGCTCATCGGCCAGAAAAGCAGGACGGCGCCGGGGCGGTTCCACAGGTCACTGGCGAGCACCCGCCGGCACACCTCGGGTGAGCCTTGAGCGACGTCAGAGGGTGTGATCGCCTTCAGGAGCGTCTGCACGCGTTGACGCACGAGTTTCTTTTCAGCGATGATGTCCATGATGTCCATGGTGTCCGGTGCTTACTCATCGGCAACACCCTCCCGATCGCCGCATGAATCCGCCATGTTCGTTACCGTCTACTCTTGCGATCCACCCCGAGGACTGCGATCATGGTTCAACTGCCGTTGATGTGTGTTCTGGCCGCCCTGGCCCAGCCCGCCGCGAACGAACCGGCGAAGCCCGACGCGAAGTCGCCCGCTCAATCCCCCGAGACCAAGCAGGCGGCGGCCCAGCCGGCGCCCCTCAAGGTTGATTCCGGCACCTTCGCGGCCATCTCCGCCCGCAACCTCGGCCCGGCGCTCTTGTCGGGCCGCATCACCGATGTGGCGGTAAACCCGGGGAAGATCAGCGAGTTCTACGTGGCGGTCGCGAGCGGAGGGGTCTGGAAGACCACCAACGGCGGCGTGACCTTCTCGTCCATCTTCGACAACTACGGCTCGTTCTCGATCGGGTGCGTGACGCTTGATCCCACCAATCCAGCCGTGGTGTGGGTGGGCAGCGGCGAGAACAACAGCCAGCGTAGCGTCAGTTGGGGCGACGGTGTGTACGTGTCGCGTGACTCGGGCAAATCGTTCACCAACGTCGGCCTGAAGGATTCGGCCCACATCGGCATGATCTGGGTGGACCCGCGCGATTCCGCCCGGGTCTTTGTGGCCGCCATGGGCCCACTGTGGAGTTCCGGCGGCGAACGCGGGCTTTACCGCACGACGGACTTTGGCAAGACGTGGGAGCGGGTGTTGTACGTCAGCGAGGACACCGGTATCAACGAGATCCACGCCGACCCTCGGGATCCCCAGACGATGTACGCCACGGCGTACATGCGGCGGCGCCACGTCTGGACGCTGGTGAATGGCGGGCCCGAATCCGGCATCTACAAAACGACCGATGGCGGAAAATCGTGGAGGAAAATCAACTCTGGCCTGCCGGGGGGCGACAAGGGACGCATCGGCCTGGCGGTCTCGCCAGTGAACCCCGACACGCTCTACTCCATCGTCGAGGCCTCCGATGGTGGTGGGGTGTTCCGGTCCCGTGATCGTGGCGAGACATGGGAGAAACGCAGCGGCTACATGTCCTCCAGCCCGCAGTACTACAACGAACTCTTCGCCGACCCCAAGGACGTCGATCGTGTCTATGCAATGGATACGTTCATGCAGGTCTCCGACGATGGGGGCGCCAACTTCCGGGGCGTCGGCGAGCGTGACAAGCACGTGGACAACCACGCGCTGTGGATCGACCCCAACAACACCGACCACCTGCTCTGCGGGTGCGACGGCGGGCTGTACGAAACGTTCGACCGCGGCACATGGCGGCACTTCCCCAACCTCCCGGTGATGCAGTTTTATCGCGTGGCGGTGGACAACAACGCCCCGTTCTACTACGTCTACGGTGGCACGCAGGACAACAACACGATCGGAGGCCCCAGTCGCACGACCGAACGCGCGGGGATCGCCAACGAAGAATGGTTCGTGACCACCGGTGGTGACGGTTTCGAGCCCGCGGTCGATCCCGAGAACCCCGACATCGTTTATTCCGAGTCACAGGACGGCGGCCTGGTCCGCTTCGATCGTGCGAGCGGCGAAGAAGTCTCGATCCGCCCGGAAGAGAAGCCCGGCGACAAGCCCTACGTCTTCAACTGGGACACCCCGCTGCTCATCAGCCCCCACAAGCACACACGCCTGTACTACGCGGGCAACTATCTCTTCCGCTCTGAGGATCGAGGAGACTCGTGGACGATGATCAGCGGGGACCTGACTCGCGGAATCGACCGTAACCAGCTCAAGGTCTTCGGCAAGATCCAGAAGCCCGATGTGCCCAGCAAGAATCTGTCGACCTCGATCTTCGGCAATGCCGTGTCGCTCACGGAGAGTCCGCTCGTGGAGGGGCTGCTGTACGTCGGCACCGACGACGGGCTGATCCACGTGACCGAGGACGCCGGCAAGACCTGGCGCAAGATCGAGAACTTCCCCGCCGTGCCGGACATGACCTACGTCTCCGACATCGAAGCCTCTCGCCACGACAAGGACACCGTGTACGCCACGTTCGACAACCACAAGATGGGCGACTTCGCACCCTACATCCTCAAGAGCGAGGACCGGGGCCGCTCGTGGAAGCCGCTCGTGGGCGATCTTCCCAAGCGCGACACTGTCTACACGATCGCGCAGGATCACGTCGATCCGAAGTTGCTGTTCGTCGGCACCGAGTTCGGAGCGTACTACAGCGTTGACGGCGGCCAGAAATGGATCAAGATCGCCGGTCTGCCCACGATCCCCATCCGTGATCTCGAAATCCAGAAGCAGATGAACGATGTGGTCATGGCCTCCTTTGGCCGCGGATTCTTCGTGCTGGATGACTACTCGCCGATGCGGAACCTCTCCGGCGAAACTTTCGCCAAGAAGGCCCACATCTTCCCGATCCCGCGCGCCACGGCCTACGTCGAACGCAGCAGGCTCGGCGGTTCGCGAGGACGCGGCTGGTCCGGCGCGTCGTTCTACGCCGCGCCGAATCCGCAGTCCGGTGCGGTGATCACGTACTTCCTGAAAGACAAACTGGCTTCCCGCAAGGAGAAGCGCAAGGAAGCCGAGAAGAAGGACGACTGGAAGTACCCGACGCTCGAGGACTTCCGCGCCGAGGATCGCGAGCAGGACCCGCAACTGGTGCTCTCGATCCGCAACGCCGACGGCGTGGTGATCCGGCGCCTGTCGGTGCCGCGGTCCGAGGGCGTGCACCGCGTCGCGTGGAACCTGCGGTACCCCGAATCCACCCCGGCATCGCTCTCCCGCGGCGAACTCGCCCCTTGGGACGTGGAGACCGGCGGCCCGCTCGCCCCTCCCGGCAAGTACACCGCGCAACTGAGCACGCTGATCGATGGCGTGTCGGAGGATCTGGGAAGTCTCGAACCGTTCGAAGTGGTGGACCTCGCCAAGGCCACTCTCGCCGCCAAGGGCGAGGCTCGCGCCGCCAAGTTCACCTTCGAGCGCCAAGCCGCGGCATTGCAGCGGGCTGTCTCCGGCGCTTCGCGATTCATCGGCGAGGCCGAGGGGCGTTTCGCCCTGATGCGCAAGGCCGCGAGCGATACGCCGGGCATCTCGCCCGACATATTCAAGGAGATCGATGCGCTCCGCCTGCGTCTTGAGGACATCCAACTCGTGCTCAACGGCGACGGCACCGCCGCCAGACGAGCCTTGGCCACCGGTCCGTCGATCTCCGGGCGGATCGGTTCCGTGGTGTACGGAATGTCCGGCAACACGCAGCCCCCGACGGGCACGCAGCGCGAGCAGTACGAGGCCGCCGCGGCGGAGTTTGAGAAACTCCAGCCCACACTCAAGCAGTTCGAAACCGATCTGGACGCATTGAGCCAGAAGCTGGAAGCCGCCGGCGCGCCGTACACGCCGGGACGGTTGCCCGAATGGAAGAAGTGATCCCGCATGGCGAGCTCAACCCCGCCATCCGGCAGCCTTGACCTCATCAACGGGCACATCCAGTCGGGCCGCTTCGAACAGGCCAAGGCCGCGCTGGTGCGTGCCTTGGCGAGGCACCCAAACGACCCCGCGTATCTGGTCGCAGCGAGCGTGACGTTCTCCGAGCTGCGCGAACTCGATCGGGCGCTGTACTACGCGAAGGCCGCGGCGAGCCGCATGCCAGATTCGTCCGGAGTCTGGCGAAATCTGGGGACCATTCTGCACAAACTCGGCAGGTTTGCGGAGGCGATGCAGAGTTATCTCCGAGCCGTTCAGCTCGAACCGTCGGACGCGAAGGCGAACATTCTCGCGGCACAATCAGCGCTCGACGATGGTCGCCCCGCCAAGGCGTTCGAGATCGTGACCGCGTACGTGGAGCGTGACCGCGCTGACGCCGAATGGCTCGCCGCGGCGGCCCGCATCTACCAGCATTCCGGGCAGTTGGCCAAGGCCTACGAGATGCTGAATGATGCCGCCGCGAAGGATCCGCACGGCATTACGATCAGCGAGCAACTCGCTTCGATGGCGAACTACGTCGAGGCGGACGATCCTTCCGCGATCTTCAAGCTTCATCTGGAATACGCGAAGCGGTTGGAGGCTCGGTACCCGCCGGTCCAGGCGTGGTCGTCGCGTCGCTCCGATGCCTCGCGGCCGATCCGCGTGGGGTTTCTGTCCCCCGATCTGCGAAACCACGCCGTGGCCCGGTTTCTACTGCCGCTGCTGCGAGATGGGCAAGCACAGAGCCTAGATTTCTACCTGTATCATACCGGCGATCACACCGACGACGTGTCGAAGCAACTCGCGTCGCACGCCAGGGAGTTCAGGCATGTCTTCGGCCAGTCCTTCGCGAGCGTTGCCGCGATAATCCGAAGGGATCAGATCGATCTGCTCATCGATCTCGCGGGGCACACGGCGGGGAACGCGCTCGCCGTGCTGACCATGCGTCCCGCCCCGGTGCAAGCCACGTGGCTCGGGTACCCGGGCACGACCGGCCTCTCATGCGTTGACGTCCGGTTTACGGACACGCTGCTCGATCCCGCGCAGTCCGACGCGTTCAACACGGAGCGGCTGATCCGTCTTGATCCCACGTGCCACTGCTTTGATCCCGGCCCCTTGCCGGAGTTGTCGAGTTCACCGCGTGAGCGAGCGGGCATCGTGACGTTCGCCAACTTCGGCTCGCTCATCAAGCAGGGCGAGTCGACGCGGCTCGACTGGGCCGCGGCGTTGCAGGCGACGCCGAACTCGCGGCTGCTGATCAAGCACTCGCTGACGAAGGAGCCCGAACTTGCCGCTGTGATCCGGGGTCAGTTCGCCGCGCTGGGCATCGACCCATCGCGCATCGATGTCAAACCGCCGATTGACAACGCGCTCGACGGTTACGCCGAGGCCGACATTATCCTCGACACCGCACCGTACAACGGAACGACCACCACGTGCGAGGCGCTGTGGATGGGCGTGCCGGTGGTGACGAGACGGACCAACACCACGCCGGGGCGAGCGGGCGAGTCGCTGCTCACAGCGGTGGGGCTGTCCGATCTCGTCGCGAACAGCCGCGAGCAGTTCGCGGGCATCGCGGCCCGGCTGGCGACAGATCATCAGCGACTCTCGCATCTGCGTGCTTCGCTGCGGGAACGCTGCCACGGTTCTGCGCTGGGAGACGCCCCCGCGTTCGCTCGCCGGTTCGCGGAGGCGGTGCGGTGGGCGATCGGGGAAGTTGCCTGAACCCAAGCCGCGGGTCATACTCTGGGCCTCATGCTTCGTGCGATCATCTTCGACTTTGACGGCGTCATCGTGGACAGCGAGCCAATGCACGAGCGTGCGCTGCGTGCCGCCTCGCGGGCGCTCGGCATGGACTTCACGCACGAACAGAACATGGCCCGCTACATCGGCTGCGATGATCGCGACGCGTACGCACGCATCTGCGAGGACAACGGGCGCACGCCGAGCCCGGCGGAGTTTGAGGAACTCTCCCGCCTCAAGTGGGAGTTTGCACAGCAAGCGATTTCTCGTGGCGAGGTGCCTGGTTACCCCGGCACGCTCAAACTGATCGAGGAAGCCCGGAGCGCACTGACGATCGCGGTCTGCTCGGGCGCACGGTTGCATGAGATTCAGGAGATTCTCAGGAGGCTCGCGTTGGAATCGGCGTTCAAGGAGGTGATCTCCGCGGATCATGTCGCCAAAGCCAAGCCGGATCCGACGGGGTATCTCATGACGGCGTCCAAGATCGGGGTCTCGCCGTCGGAGTGCATCGCGATCGAGGACACGCCCCGCGGCATCGCCGCGGCGAAGGCGGCTGGCTTGTTCGCGATCGGCGTTTGCCACACGCTTCCGGCTTCGCGGCTGGAGCAGGCGGACGTAGTTATTGAGTCAACGGCGGAACTGAGCGTGGCAAAGTTGCGGGCGCTGCGGATGTCCGGCGGTTGAACGGGGTCACATCCGTTTCGCGAAACGCCGCTGCACCTGGGTGGGCAAACCGAAAAACGCCGCGGAAGGGATCAGGACCAGTGCGAGCAGCACTCCCAGCATGCCGGTGTACATCGCGCACCCCAGGCGGGACATGAGCTCGGCGGTTGGGTGCCACTCGAAGGCATCGCCCAGCCAGATTCGGAACGTAAAGATCCCCACGAGCACGACCTGGGCCACGATGTTGCCGAGCATCGCGAGGAAGCCGAGCGTGAGCGGGTTGCGCTTGATGACGATTCCGCGCAGCGCGACGATCAACTGGCAGGCGAGCGCGTACGACAGGGCGTACGGACCGATCACAGTCGCGGTGCCCGCGCCGTCGCGCAGTGGGATGCGAAAGGTCAGGTCCATCAGCAGGCCAAGCGCCAGCGCCGCCCACACGGGGCGCGGCTGGGGGGCGAACATCGCGATAAAAGTGAGGAAGCAGAAGACGAAGCTGGGCGCGATGTGCGTCGGGCCGAGCGCGATGGCGTCCTTGAGGCCGATTTCAAGACCCAGGAAGACCCACGCCGCGAGGGCGAACGCGGCGGCGCTCACGATCCGCCTCCGCGCTGATCGCTCCGCACGCTGGTGCGGAGCACGACTTCGCTCACCCGGTCGAGGCGTTCGACGGAAGGGGAGACGACTACGACTTTGCGAAGTGGTCCCTGCGGAGCGGCCTCGATCGACGTCACCTTGCCGACGATGAGCATCTGCGCGCTCTCGGGCCAGCGCTGATCGCTGAGGCGAACGAGCTGGCCGACTTTGGGTTCGATGGGCGTGCCCGAGACATCGCGACGGTCTTCGAGCGGGCCTTGCAGGGTGCCGTCGGCGGTGGGGGTGAGCGTGCAGACCAACCCGTTGATGGTCTGGTCGATCATCACCATGCACTGGAGCGGGCCCGAGGCTTTGGCGGTGATGGGCAGAACGTCGCAGGTGCGGTCGTCAACGCTTACAACTCTGCCGAGCAGTTGGAGCCCGGCGGTGGTGGCGACGGTGAACTTCTCGACGCCCTCTCGGACGCCGGCACGCACGCGCAGCACGCTCCCGGCGGGGTCTGACGAGGAGGCGAAGACGGGGGCGAAGACTTGGCGCACCGGCGCGGAGTTGACGGCGGAGAAGATCTTCATTTCCTCGAGGGCGGTCGCGAGGCGCCTCACTTCAAGCCGCAGGCGGAGCACTTCGCTCTCGGCCTCTTCCTTGCCCCGGGCCAGTTCTCGCATCGCCTCGCTCTGGTTGACGGTGGCGTCGGCGGGCGAGACCCAGCGGGAGAAGGCGGAGAAGGGGTGGCTGATGGGCGCGACGATGGTCGTGGCGAGCCAGCCGAAGTGGCGGGCCCAGGTCTGGTAGCGGGCGGGGACGAAGACGCCCAGCGCCACAAGGATGGCGATGACGGCGGGGAGCAGTCTGTTGGCGTGGATCGGGTTCAGCATCGGTGTGCCGCGGGGCCGTTCACGAATCCATGTCGTTCTCGAGCGTGGACTTCCATTCCTCGAGATGCTCGAGGTAGATGCAGGTGCCGCGGGCGACGCAGGTGAGCGGGTCGTCGGCGAGCACGGTGGTCAGGCCGGTGGCCTTCTGCACGACCTGCGTCAGGCCGCGGAGGAGCGAGCCGCCGCCGGCCATGGTGATTCCGTTCTCGACCAGGTCCGCGGCGAGTTCGGGCTCGGCGCGTTCGAGGGTCCGCGTCACGGCCTCGATGATCGCCTGCACGGGTTCCTGCAGCGCCTGGCGGATCTCTTCGCTGGAGACTTCGGTCTTGCGGGGCAGGCCGGAGATCATGTCGCGGCCGCGGACTTCCATGTTGCGGTCCTGCTCGACGGGCGCGGCGGAGCCGATCTCGATCTTGATGCGTTCGGCGGTCTGCTCGCCGATCATCATGTTGTACGTGCGCTTCATGTGGTTGATGATCGCTTCGTCCATGTCGTCGCCGGCGACGCGGACGGATTCGCACGTGGCGATGTCGGCCAGGGACATGATCGCGACTTCGGTGGTGCCGCCGCCGATGTCGACGATCATCGAGGCGGTGGCTTCGGCGAAGGGCAGGCCGGCGCCGATGGCGGCGGCGATGGGTTCTTCGATGAGGTAGGTGCGGCGGGCGCCGGCGCGTTCGCAGGAATCAAAGACGGCTCGCTTCTCGACGGCGGTGATGCCGGAGGGGACGGAGACGACGACGCGGGGGCCGATGATCTTGCTGCGGCCGTTGACCTTGCGGATGAAGTACGAGAGCATCGCCTCGGTGATCTCGAAGTCGGAGATCACGCCGTCCTTCAAGGGGCGCACGGCGCTGATCGAGCCGGGCGTCTTGCCGAGCATTTCCTTGGCGGTCCAGCCGACGGCTTCGCCGTTCTTGAGGACCTGGTTGGTGCCCTTCTTCACGGCGACCACGCTGGGCTCGTTCAGAACGATTCCCTGTCCTCGCACCGAGACCAGGGTGTTGCAGGTCCCCAGGTCGATGCCCATGTCCACACTGAAAATCCCTATCAGACGATCGAATAGCACGGGTGCGGCCTTTCCTTGGCTTCTCTTCGGATGGCTTGGCGAACACACAGGTTATGGACTACAAACAGATAAGGAAAGCAGTTGAAAGACCGGATCACGATCCGGGGGGCGTGTTCGGGATTAGTGCGGAGGGGTCGGCCGGTCCAAAAAAAAGAACCGGCGCCTGTGCGCCGGTTCGGGATTACTCGGGATCACTGGATTGCGGAGGTGATTACTTCTTGCCGAGCCACTTGTCCCAGAGGCCGACGTACTTCTCGACGTTCTCCTTGGTGACGATCTGGAGTTCGAAGTGGTTGATGGCGTTCTTGGGGGACTTGTTCTCGTGGAGCTTGTCGATGAGGAGCTTCACGGACTCGTGGCCCCAGCCGTAGCAGTCCTGGCCGATGAGGCACTGGACCTGGCCCTTCTTGACGTACTCGAGCTGCTGGGGGAGGGTGTCGACGCTGACGACCTTGGCCTTGTCGTAGACGCCGTCGAGGGCGTTCTCGGTGAAGAGGGGCCAGCCGCCGATCATCGCCCAGCCGTTGATCTGCGGGTTGGCGTTCTGGACCTGCTGGACCATCTTGGCGGCTTCGGGGGCCGTTTCGGCGTGGTAGTAGGTGTCCTTGACCTTCATGTCCTTGTGCTTGGCGATCTCGTCGCGGACGCCGCGGACGCGGGCCTGGAGGTTGGGGGCGTTCTGGTTGCCGGCGAGGATGGCGACGGTGCCCTTGTCGCCCATGACCTTGGCGAGTTCCCGGCCGACGGCCTTGCCGGCCTCGACATCATCGATGCCGTAGTAGGCGAAGCGCTTGGACTCGGGGGCGTCGGAGTCGAAGGTCACGACCTGCACGCCCTTGTCGACGGCGGTGTTGATGGCGGCGGTCAGGACCTTGGCGTCGGAGCAGGAGACCGCGATGCCGTCGGCGCCGCTGGAGACCAACTGCTCGATGAACTGGGCCTGCTGCTGGGCGTCCTCGTTGTTGGGGGTGCGCCAGATGACGTCGATCTTCACGCCGAGCTTCTCGCTGAGTTCCTTGCCGGCATCCATGGCGCCGGTGCGGGCGGCCTGGAAGACGGGATTGCCCTGGCTCTTGGCGATGACGCCGATCGTGTACTTCTTCTCGGCTTTGCCGGCGGGGGCGAAGCCAAGGGCGCACACACCAAGGCCGGCGGCGGCCAGAGCGAACAGGTGGCGAACGTTCATAGTCTTCTTTCTCCGGAAATCGCACGGATCGTGCGGCGGCGGCGAGTGATCTCTGCCTGCCAGAACCCCGACTACACCGATCACCGCCGCGGCACGCGCCGGGGGGATCGATCGGGGCATCATAGGACTATTTGACGCCTTGGCGGGCGGAAAGTTCACGCGTCCGGGGGGCTCAGCGGCCCTGGGGGAAGAGGCGGGTCTTCATCTGGTCGAGCACGACGGCGATGATGATCGCGGCGCCCATGACGATCTGGTTGTAGTTCTGGTCGATGTTGAGGATGACCATGCCGTTGTCGATAAGCTGGATGAGCAGGCCGCCCAGGACCGCGCCGAATGCCGTGCCGCGGCCGCCGGAGAGGGAGGCTCCGCCGATGACGGTCGCGGCGATGACCTTGAGTTCGTAGCCGCTGCCGGCGGCGGTTTCGGCAGCACCGAAGTAGCCGAGGTAGAGCGTGGCGGAGAGGCCGGCCAGCGCGCCCATGATGGTGAAGGCGGCGATCTTGACTCGGCCGACGGGGATGCCCGCGTAGCCCGCGGCGACTTCGTTGCCGCCGATGGCGTAGACGCGGCGGCCCAGGACGGTCTTGCCGAGGACGAACGCGCCGCCGATGGCGGTTAAGAGCATGATGGCGGGGGGGATCGGATTGACGCCGCCGACTCCGTTGACGCCGCCGATGCTGAGTTTGAAGAAGCCCTTGGTAAAGGCCTCGGGGAAGTTGCCGACGCTCTGAGCCCGGGTGGGGATCGCCACGAGGCCGCGGAGGGCGGCCATGGTGCCCAGGGTGATGATGAAGGGGTGGACGCGCAGGCCGACGATCATCGTGCCGTTGATGAAACCGCAGATCGCGCCGACGGTGCAGCAGACGCCCAGGCCGATGGCGAGGGAGGGGATGAGACCAGCGCCGCCGGAACTGGTGACCGGGCCGTCGTACCCGACGCCCAAGGCGCGGCCTTGCAACCAGTGCAGCGCGATGGCGCCGAACAACGCCGCGACTGCGTAGATGGAGCCGATGGAGAGATCGATGCCGCCCATGGCGATGATCGCGGTCATTCCCACGGCCATGACGGCGATGAAGCTGGCGTACACGAGCTGAAGGAAGAGGTTGTCAACATCGAGGAACTTGTTGACTTCGCGCTTGCGGATGAGCGTGCCGCCCTTGCCGCTGCCGCGGTACTCCCAGCCCTCGGCGGTGCTGAGCGATTCGGACTTGCCCGCGGCATCGGTGACGGTGATGGAGGGGCCCTCGGTGACGACGGAGGTGTCGGGCAGGGAGACACGATCGACGCGCGGCTTGTTGCCGCCGAAGAAGGTGAGGAGCGCCATCAGCAGGATGATGACGAGGATGAGGCCGGACTCCTGAGCCAGGAGGACGCGTTTGATGAAGGATGATGGGTTGTCGCCCATGAGTGGGCGGAGAGTAGCGGGGGAGAGGGCGGGAGAGAATCGGGGCGGCGGTGGGTGTGGGGTGGATGAAGTTTTGATGGCAGTGGAAGGCCCGGGCGGGTTGATCGCGAGCGGGAGGGAGGGAACGGGGCAGGGGTTGGGAGACGGGGAGCGTGCGGATGAACTTTTGGTGTCGTGCGCGCGGCGCGATGTGGGGAGTTATTTGGACGTTGGGGCGGGGCGGGGCGTTTGGGACGAGGCGGAAGGGGCTAGAAGGGCCGGGTGGGAAGGCTGACGGCAAGAAGTAGGTGCAGATGAACTTTTGGTGGGGTGGGCGCGACTGAGGGGTGGCTGGGAGGCGGGGATGGATTTGGCGAAGGGTGTTGAAGAGTTGCGGCGGTGAAGGGCGGGGGCGTGCCGAGAGTGCGGATGAACTTTTGGTGTTGTGTGCGCGGCGCGGTGGCGGGGCGTTATCTGGACGTTTGGCGGGTGGGGGCTGGTGCCATGAAGGATGGCGGGAGCCGGGAGCAACGCGGCCGGAGGGGTGATGGTGCGGTTGAAGTTTTGGTGTAGTGCGAGCATCGCGTTGGAGCGACTTCATTTGGACGTTGAGTCGGCAGAGGTGTCCGGGTCAAGACGGGCGCGTGACCGGAGAGTGCGTTCGCCGGAAGTGGTGCCGATGAACTTTTGGTGCAGGGGTGCGGCGGAGCGGTGGGCTGTTCAAGCATGTCGATTGTCAAAGAACGGGTGGGCTGCTGCGGGGGGTGTACGCGGGAGAGACGGGTTGGTGCGAGGTTTTGTTTGGAGGTGCCGCGGGTGTGCGCACGGATTGGGAGGGGGCG
>JBGAMO010000241.1:0-5485 GCA_044222845.1 Phycisphaerales bacterium | reverse complement strand
CCCTCGCCGCGCACGAAAACATCAAGGTGCAGGTCCAGGCCGGCGCCGAAACCCTGACCCTCCCCAAGACCGATCTGGCGTTCACGAACGGGCACGGCGTCGCCGTGGTGATCTATCTGCCCGCGCTCTCGCTCGCGCCCGGGGCAACGGCCTCATACTGGGTCTCCTCCAACGGGTCCACCTTCGTGGCGCTCGCCGGACAGACGCAGCCCGATTTCTCGACGCTCGCCCGCGGCGCATCCGTGGCGTGGACGACCGCGTCGGACTTCAGCGCCGAGATCGTCGCCACCGGCTTCCAACTCCCCGTCAATATCGCTTTCGTGCCCAACCCGCGCCCCGAGCCCGACGCCCCCGCCTTCTACGTGGTGGAGCTGTACGGCCAGATCAAGGTGGTGCGCCGCAACGGCGTCGTGTCGGATTACGCCACCGGCCTGCTCAACTTCAACCCCACCGGCAACTTCCCGGGATCGGGCGAGCAGGGCGTCGCGTGCGCCGCCGTCGATCCCACCAACGGCGACCTCTTCGTCACCCTGCTGTACAGCGAGATCAACGGCGATGAAACCTCCCCGCACCACCCCGCCGTCGACCGCCTCACGAGCACCGACGGTGGCATCACCGCCGCTACCCGCACCCGCGTGCTCGACCTGACCCCCGAGGTTCAGGGCCAGTCGCACCAGATCTCCAACATCACCTTCGGCCCCGACGGCTACCTGTACGTCCACGTGGGCGACGGCTTCGACGCCAACTCCTCGCAGTTGCTCACCCAGGCCCGCGGCAAGGTGCTGCGCATGACCCGCACCGGGCAGGCGATCTCGACCAACCCGTTCTACAACGCCTCAGACGGGCTCAACCGCACCGACCTCATCTTCGCCCGCGGGCTGCGCAACCCCTTCGGCGGCGCCTGGCGGTACAGCGACGCCGCTCACTACATGGTGGAGAACGGCCCCAGCGTCGACCGCTTCTCGCGTCTGGTCTCCGGCCGCAACTACGGTTACAACGGCTCTGATGCCAGCATGGCGACCTTCGCCCTGTACAACTGGAATCCCTCCACCGCGCCGGTCAACATCACGTTCGTGCAGCCGGAAGTGTTCGGCGGCAGCGGGTTCCCCGCGTCGTATTACGGCCGCGCCTATGTCACCCAGTCCGGCGGCACGTACGGCATCGGGCCCGGCAGCAACACCTACAAAGTCATCACCGAGTGGCAGATCGACAGCACCGGAGTGCTGACCTCGGGCCCCAGGCCCGTGGCGTACTACAACGGCGGCGGCGCATCCTCCGCCGTCGCCATCGCGGCGGGCCCCGACGGCCTGTACTTCAGCGACTTCTACAAGGAAGATTCCTTCACCAACCCCATCGCCCGGGGCAGCAACATCCTGCGCCTGCGCTACTCGCCCCCGCCCCCGCCCCCGGACTGCAACGGCAACGGAGTGCCCGACGCCACCGACCTGGCCAACGCCACCAGCCGCGATTGCGACGGCAACGGGATCCCCGACGAGTGCGACATCGCCGCGGGCCGCGCCACGGACTGCAACGGCAACGGCGTTCCCGATTCCTGCGACACGCAGACCCTCTTGCTCGCCAACTTCAACACCGCCGCGGCCCCGTTCCAGCTCAACGGCAGCGCCGCCCTCGTGAACGGCGCGGTGCGCCTCACCACCGCCGTCGGAAACCTCATCGGCACCGCGATCCGCCCGCCCCTCTCCCAATCGCCGATGACGCGATTGAACGCCTCGTTTGATTTCCGCATCGGCAACGGCTCGGGCGCCGACGGCATGTGCTTCGCCGCGTTTGATTCCACGCGGTACACCCAGTCCGCCCTCTTCAGTGAAGAAGGCCCCGGCACCACCAGCAACGCGCCCCCCAGCGGCCCCGGAACGCTGGTGGTGCAGTTCGACACCTACGACAACGGCGGCGGCGAAGGGGAGAACACCATCGAGATCATGTCCAACGGCGTGACGATGGGCCGGTACACGCCCAGTTTCGACATGGAGGATTACGTCTACCACCACGCCACGGTGTTCTTCGACGGCGAGACGATCTCCGTGCGGGTCACCAACGCCTCGGGCGTATGGGAGACGGCGTTCGACCACCTGCCGGTGACGAACTTCACGCCGTTTGTCGCCCTGCTGGGCTTCGGCGGGCGCACCGGCGGCGCCACCAACGAGCACTGGCTCGACAACGTCGCCTTCGCCGTGCCCGGGCCCAACGACGCCAACGCCAACGGCATCCCCGACGACTGCGAATGCCCCGCGGACTTTAACCGCGACGGCGGCGTCGACGGCGGCGACGTCGAGGCGTTCTACCTCGTCTGGATCGCCGGCCTGTCGCAGGCGGACGTGAACTTCGACGGCGGTGTTGACGGCGCCGACGTGGCCCGGTTCTTTGAAGCGTGGGAGGCCGGCGGTTGCCCGTGACGCTCGGTCACATCCCGCAGGAATAGAAGAACTTGCCCTCGGTGATCTTGCCGTTCTTCACGGTGTAGAGCGCGGTCTCGCTGATCTGCATTCGTTGGTTGGCCATCGGCCCTTCGGTGCTGGTGCAGTCCAGGCTCATCGGGCAGATGAACTGGTCGCCGTTGATGATCGGCGTGCCGACGGTGGAAGCGTGGACCGTGGTGGTCTTGGCCCAGTGGTCGGCCTTCGCCAGGTGATTGGCCTTGCCTTCCAGGACGCGCGGGCACTGCGGCGCGTCCATCACTTCCACGTGCCGCGCGTCGTCGGCGTACAGCTCTTCGATCGTCTCGCGGTGCTTCCCCGCCGAGCAAAGCTCGACGAGGCGCTGGGCGACCTTCCGCGTCGCCTGAAACTCCGGGGTGGGCACGGGGGGTTGGAACGAGCCGGGCTTACTGGGGGTGGTGGTGCTCATGCAAAAGCGTATCGCACCCTTGGTCTCGGAGGCCACCCGGCGGTCCCCCGGGCCGGCCGCTGGTCACACGCGCACCTCCGCGCGCTCGCCCGCAAAAACAGGAACCCCGGCGATTCGCTCCGCCGGGGTCCCCAAGGTCTTGAAACCGATGGATCAGACCGATTCAATCGCTACCTGCGGCGACGCAGCGCCGTCAGTCCCGCCAGCCCGAGCAGGCAGACCGCCCCGGGCGTCGGCGTCACGCAGATCGAGAACTGCGCATTGCTGCCCAGCCCCTGCGAGTCTCTGAAGTTCACGATGAAGTTGTACGTTCCCTGGTCGGCTTCTTCCGGATCCCAGTGGAGTTGGATCGTCGCGGGGTCGCCGGGAGAGTTGATGAGGGCCATCAGGCCTCGCCCCTGGGCGCCGTTGAGGTCGATGAACGAGTCGATCGTCACCGCGTCGCCGATCTCCGGCCCGATGAACCGCAGCAGGCGATCAAGTTCCTGGCCCGGCAGCACGACGAAGCAGTTGCCCTCGGGCAGCCCGACGGCGATCGGCGGCTGGTTCTGCTGCTCTCCGGTGTTGAAGCACAGGTTCATGCGGTCCAGGAACGAGACGCCGTCGTTGTTCCCGCCCGGCCCGTCGTAGTCCACGCCCTCGTGATCAAACCGGCCGATCTGGAAGAAGTTGACGCCGTCGCCCGCGTTCACACCCACCGTGGCGGGCGTGCCCCCGAAGCCGTTGGAGCCGCTGGAGGCGTCGCCGGTCGTCCAGCTCATGTCGTCGTACGAGAAGCACACCGTGTTGCCCAGGCCCATCCGCGGATTGGTGCCGTTGGAGATCACCACCTGGAAGGTGTTGGTCTTGTCCGCGTGCTCGCCGTAATACCCCACGTTGTCCCAAGTCACCGCGAGCGTGTCGGGCGTCGCGTCGCCGTTGCCGTCGAAGAACTTGTAGTGCACGACGCCGCTGGCCGGATTGCGCGTGTCGACGTCGGCCCAGAACGGCGCGACCATCGGGAAGCCGTTCACCGGGAACCCCGTGCTGGTGAACTCCGAAAAGCCCGTGCCGAACGAGAGGTTGCCGTTGTTGTTCACGAAGACCTGGTCGCCCGTGTAGTGCGTGCCGTACAGGTTGAAGCTGAACGGCACCACGGGCATCCCGGTTCCGAACTGCGCGTAGTCGTCATCGTTGCGCTGCAGCGGGTCGCCGCCGCCCGCGGGCCCGTTGCCCTGCGGGCCGTTCGCGGAGAACGGCACGACATTCCACGAAGTGTCCAGCGGGAACAGCAGGTTGCCGGCGTCGCCCGCGAACGAATATCCCGCGGCCAGCGCCAGCGCAGCCGGGGCCACGCGCCTCAGATGGATCGCTCGAATCATCTCTCAATCCTCCGTGCAGGAGTGACGCCAAGACGGCGACGCGCGAGAGCGCGGCGGAATGCCGCCGTGGCGTTGTTCATCATTACACGTCCGACCGACCCGGAAATCAAGCACTTTCTCGCGGAAGGGATGAAATTGCCCGGACTTTCTCACCCGCGGAAATCCCCCGGTGAACTCCGATGTTTGCACGACCTTGGAGCCGTTCCAAAACACGCTTTGCGCGGCGAATCAGGTTCGTGGTCAGTATGCAATATGTTCGCTGGATGATCGCAAGTTCGGTTTGATCTGAGACCCAGTTTCAACTGCGAATATCAACACGCTTCTTGGGTGGGCCGCCGCTCCTCGGCGGCCGAGCCATCATCAAGTATCTGATCGGCGAACACCCCCGACGCTCTTCCGCACGGCAGACATGCACCCAAGGCGTACACGCGTCCAACCCCGGTGCCGACCGGCAAGTTCGCTCGTTGTGCCGCGCGTCAAGGCCAGAGGCGAGCATGAACTCCAAGTCGACAACGGAGTGAATTGGCCAGAGCCCGCGTGCGAGATCGCGGGCACGCTGGTCCCGGATCGGACTCGCGGTCGCCCGCGTGAAGCGCCTCACGGCGACGTCGGGCGCGAATCAAGGAGCAGGCAGACCGCTGCCCAAGCAGCAATCGAACGATCCAAGTCTGGCCGCGCTTGGTGTGTTGGCAAGAGTTGGGGGCTCGCATTCAGGGAATCGCTGGGCCGCTCGCCGCCGCGGCCCGAAACGCGAGCTTCACTTCGTTTCTTCCGGCGTTCCCCGATCAAACGCATTGACTGAACCACCGCCACGCTGTATATTGAGTTGCAGAGCCGCAGCGAGCCAGAACGTGAAAACAAACATTTCGACCATCTCACGCCAGGAGACTGACCTCAGAATCACTCTCGACACGCCCACAGACAGATCGTGCGTCCGCACACGCCTCGCCGTGATGACGTCGTTATTGGTCTGCCCTGGATTGAACGCGCTGGGCTCCGAACTTCGCCTTGTTGGGGCTCCTTCCACTTTTGTTTCAACCGTCGCTGACATTTCGTACGACGGGTGGGTGGCCGTGGGTTGGAGTACCAACTCCTCCGGATCGGTTTACCTTCCATTCGTACTCTCCGGATCGGTACGTATTGAGTATCCGGCAACTTCAGCGTTGTTCATGGCTGTGTCCGGAGACGGGAGATTCGCCAGTGGCTCCGGCCGCGTGCCGGGCGTGCAGTTCGCCAATCTTTTTCGGGTTAACAATGGT
>JBGAMO010000023.1:0-38473 GCA_044222845.1 Phycisphaerales bacterium | reverse complement strand
GAGCAACAGGCAGAATGTCACGCGCCTGATCGAACGCATCTGCGAACTCGCCGCGGGGCAGCCGGGGTTCAATCTCAACCCGGCCAACGCGGAGTTCATGACGAGTCAGCTCCTGGCCTCCGTTCGGGCCCTGGTGCCCACCGAGCGGCATCGCACGGCCGCGCTGGTCACGATCACGATTCCCGGCGAAGGCCTGGGGGAACTCGCGAAGGGTCAGATTCCGCCGAACGCGCTGATCGGTGGGCAAGGGTGGACCCACCTCTTCGGGCTCCCGACGAACGAGGGCGGCATTCAGTGGAAGGACATCCAGCCCAAGCTGCAGGACATCGGCAACTGGGAGCCGATCGTTGCCGGCGAACTGAACAATGTTCAGCAACGCAAACAACAGGGCGGAGTGATCCCCATCCTGCTCAACGAATCGGATTCGTTCGCCCCGCCATCGGCGGTGATCTACCGGTACGAGGTCATTCCCTCCTGCCAGGGCCCGATCCAGCAGGTCCCCGATCCGGAGCGGTCGAGAATGCACCGGTTCAGCCTGATCGCGTTCCGTGCGCCGATGCTGTACGACCCCGAGGACTTGTCGCCTCCGGCGACGGCGTTCCACCTCATGACTGTTGCGCAACTCTGGCGCAACATGTTGCACGATCAGTCACTCAAGGGCATGAAGAACTTGATCTCGGCCATACCGAACCGCGCCAAGATCGGGGACTTCGATACCCGGCTCGCGGCGGTGATCGCCGCGGTGAGAAGAGATCGTCTGTTCATCAATGTGGAGTGTCGCCGACGCAACTTCCTGAACCGGCTCGCTGCGTTCGACCACGTTGTGTTCGATGCGTTCAAGGTGGAGCCGGGCGCGGATCCCCTGCTCGATGGGATGCAGAATCGGTTGATCTCGATCATGCGGAAAGATTGGGTGGAGATCGACGACCGTCTGAGTGAGGAACTCTCGCGGGGTCTGGCGGGGCTCAAGGACGCCGCGGCGTCGATTACCCAACTCGCCGCGATGAACAAGGATGTAATCTCAATCGCGTCGAACTGCTACGCGAAACTTGTCGGGGGCGGTTCCGATGGTGCGCCGGGGTCCGCGAACTCCGAGCCGGACCGGCCGGGTGCAGGCGTGCCAGCGAAGCGTGAGGAACCCCGGGTTGTCGAAGTCAAGATGGGGAAGCGATCGAAGTCCAGGCCGAAGCGCACGGCGTCGCCGAGAGCTTCGAATCCGCGATCATCGAAGGCCGCAAACGGTCGGCGATGAAGTTCGCGGCGTCAACACCAACGACCTCGGGCGTGCGCTCAAACCGCGTACATCCGCGCATTTCCAGGCACCGCAAGCGTGCGATCGCGTATCACCTGGCGCCGCTCTTTGGAATCCCAAGCACTCCCAAAGCCCGCTCGGCCCTTGGTCCCGAAGGTCGGGATCGCGAGACCTGCCTCGCCAGCTTCCCTGACCACGCTCGCGTCCACCGCGGTGCAATCGTGAGGTGGCATCGGGGCTCAACTTTCGGACAGACGCGGCCCGAGATCCTGTTCCCGTCTCCCGCGAGCACCCGACCAAAAGTTCATCCGCACCGACCTTCCTTCCCCTCGTACCCGCCAGCGACGGCTGTGCGCCGCCTGATGTTCAGAGCTTGGGCCCGCGGGATGGCGTGCGGGCGACCAAAAGTTCAAACGGCTCCGCCCAGGAGCTCGCCAGTCGACAAGGGCCTCAGAGACCGCAACATGCAGCCAAACGTCCGAATAACCAATTCGCGGGTGCGGCGTGCACGCCACCAAAAGTTCAAACTCACACGGGAGATTTGATCCTACCTGCCTGAGAGGGCCGGATTCACGCTTTCCTGACGCCGTCCCCGCGGTTCGTGCATTTCAGTCTCCTGTCCCGATCTCTTCCGAACGATACACTTCCCCTCGTGAATAACCAGCGGGGCCGTTCTGGTCCCTGTATCAGAAAGCCAACGGAAGCACCCCAGGTCGGTACCAGTTCGGTATCACACAGAGTTTGGAGACTACGAATGATCAGTGCGAAGAAACTCAACGGTCGTACCGCGGCAATTCTCGCCGCATTCGCGGGCTCACTGCTCTGCGCCGGTTTTGCCGTCGCGCAGGATAAGGCTCCCGCCCCCGCCCCGGCCTCGGCCCCGACGGTGAAGGGCCAGCCCGCCCAGCCCGCGGTCGATCCGGCCAACATCCCCGCCGACGCCCCCAAGCTCGACTTCGAGGAACTCACCCACGAGTTCGGCGTGATCAGCGACGAGAAGGAAGTCCAGACGGAGTTCAAGTTCAAGAACAACGGCAAGTCCAAGCTTGAGATCACCAACCTCCAGGGCTCCTGCGGCTGCACCGTGCCCGCGCTTGAGAAGAAGACCTACGACCCCGGCGAAGAGGGCAAGGTCAAGGTGATCTACAACCCTCACAACCGCCGCGGCAAGCAGCACACCAACGTGACGGTCACCAGCAACGATCCGGCGAAGGCCCAGATCGTTCTGAGCGTGCAGAGCGACGTGAAGCCGACCATCATGACCGATCCGCAGGTCGCCGCGATGGGACAGGTCGAGAAGGGCAAGGAAGGCAAGGCCACGATCACGATCACGACCCGCAAGGCCGACCTTCTTCCCACGCTGGTGACGCCCAACGACGCCAAGATCGAGGCCACTCTGGGTGAGAAGAAGGAAGCCCAGGTTGACGGCGAGACGGTCTTCCAGATTCCTGTTGAGCTCAAGCTGGCGGCGACCGCCGAAGTCGGCCCGATCCAGACGCAGTGCGTCGTTCGCACCAGCGATCCCAACAAGACGCTGAACTTCATGGTTCTGGGCGAAGTCGTCGGCATGGTCAAGGCCGAGCCTCAGCGTGTCACCCTCGGCGGGCTGCTCCCGGGCGCCGACATGACCACCACCGTCCGCCTCAGCCCCCGCCAGGCCGACAAGCCGTTCAAGGTGCTGGGCGTTGAAGAAGCCCCCGCCTCCGTCCCCGCTCCGGGCAACCCGCAGGGTGCGCCGGGCGCGAAGGTCTTCACCATCAAGTTCGAGCAGGACAGCGGCGCCACTCCGCCCGCCTGGGTCATCACCCTGACGGGCAAGGCTCCGTCGGAGTCCATGACCTTCCGCGGCGACCTCATCGTCAAGACGGACATGGCCGGCGAAGAGTCGGTCAAGATCCCGTACTACGGATTCATCCGTCAGAACAAGCCCCGCCCGACCCCCGCCCAGAACCAGGGTGGTCAGCCGAGCATGCTCGTTCCGGATTAAGTTGAGTCGGCCCGCCATTCGTTCACCCTTTTCAACGGGGCGGGATAATCTCCCGCCCCGTTGCTTTTGTTCAGACAGGACTTCATCCATGCCTCTTTCAATCACACTCTACCGAACTTCGGCCATCCTGTTTATCGCGGTGTGTGCCGCTGGAGTGGACTCGATACTCAGGCCCGTTCGACTTGCGGAGCGGCCCGCCGCGACGACCCCGGAATCGCCGGTGCAGCCGGCTCCGGCGACCGGCACGGGCGTGGCGCAGCCAACGAAAACCGGCGTCGCGACCTCGTTTCCCGAGAAGGGCGACATCACCCTCGCCCAGGCCCGCGAACTCTTCATGAAAAAGGCCGCGTTCGCTGATGCTCGAAGCCGCAAGGACTACGACGCCGGTCACGTTGAGGGAGCCTGGCACATGCCGCTCGAGGGCTTCTCCGGCGGTTCGCCCGAGGCGTCTCAGTTCCTGAACAAGACCGAGCCGATCGTCGTCTACTGCTCCGGCGGAGACTGTCACGCCTCGCACGACGTTGTGATCATGCTCGAGGCGATGGGCTTCACACGCTGCTACGTCATGGTCGACGGCTATCCCGCCTGGCAGCAGGCGGGTTACGAAACTTCAACCGGCCCGGGGCCGACCGGAGGTGGCCAATGAGCAAAGTTCCTTCCACCTGGGGTTGGCTCACGATGCCGCTGCGGCTGTTGATGGGCGGCTTGTTCGTCTTCGCCGGGTACGTGAAACTCAGCAATCCCCAACTCTTTGCCTTCTCCGTCGCGGCGTTCAAAGTCTTCCCCGCGGACGCGGGGCACGCCGTGAAGTTGGTCACCTTTGCGGTCCCTTGGACCGAGATCATCGCCGGTACGCTCATGATCCTGGGCCTTTGGACGCGTGCCGCGGCGTTGGTCTTCTCGCTGCTGCTCGTTGCGTTCATCATCGGCATCGTGAGCGTACTCCAACGGGGGTTGAATGTGGAGTGCGGCTGCTTCGGCAAGTTCGAGGTGCCGTGCAAGGGCAATCTAGGCACATGCCACTTGGTGCGCAACGGTGTCATGCTCGCGGTGGCGCTGCTTATCCTCTTCAAGGGGCCCGGCGCTTTCGCGATCGACCGCGAGCCACGCGCGAGTTGACTTCAGGTTTGTATTCTGCTCGCAGCGTGTTTGTAGTTTTGAACAAGAATCGTCCAAAATCATCGAGAATTTGTGTATTTGGTATTGTGGGAAACCCTCGCTTCGGGTAGACTGGTCCCGGGGCGTTCGTGGGGCGCAGCCTGCGTGCCGTCATCCCGGTAGTCGGATGGCTTGAGCCCGGTACCCCTTTGCGTACATCTTGATTCGGCCGGACCCCTTGGCTTCCGAAGGGAGTGGTTGTGTTTGGCTTCCGCAACTGCCCGCCGTGTGGGCGGGCTCGTTCCGTCGCGACTAGCGTCGCAACAAGGAGAGACCAATGAGACACACGAGTTCGATTCTGGCGATCGCCTTCGTAGGCGCCGCGGCGTTGCTCGCCACGAGCGCCGGCGCTTGCACGGGCCCGCCGCCGACGCCCCCGCCGCGATTCTGGGTGCAGTACCACGGCTATGACGCCGGCGACAACGCCGACAAGTTCTGGGTGGGGCAGGAGGTCAGCCTCTTCCCGCCGCCCGCGCCCGTTGTGTGCGCGTGCGGCCTCGTGCTGTACAACACCCCCCCGTACATTCCACCCGGTGCGATGCGCATCAAGGATGTGGGCGTGTTCATCGTGAACCGGCTGACCCACCAGATGCAGCGCACGCCGTTCTTCACGTTCGATCCCAATCCCAACACCTCCGCCGGGATCGCAGCGCTGGCGCCCCCGGGCGGCAACGCGCTGGGGTTCGCGGGTCACGTGCAGCCCTTCAATCCCGACACGCTCCAGTTCCCGTTCGTGTACAAACTCCTGTTCCTGCTCAACGTGCCGCGAGCACCCAACGGGCAGCCGTTCAACCAGAACGGCTTCATCGTCAACGGATTGATCGGCGCGGGGCTCGGGGATCCGGAGGGGTTCCCGATGCAGTCCGAGTTCCATCTGTTCAACCCGACGGACGACGGCCTGAACATCCCGGCGCCCGGCGCGATCGCGATGATCGGGGCCGCGTGCGTTCTGAACCTGCGCGGCCGCAGGTGACCGATCACTTGCTGCACGACTATGCCACCGATCCGGCGCGGGCGGGATCGGTGGCTTTTCATTTCTTTGCGCGGGTGTCCAGCTCGATCTCGTCCGCCGCGAGCGTCGCTGCGTGCGCGATCCGCACCGGCGTGGCCGGGTTCTGCCGCAGGGCATTGAGCGTCGACCACGCGGGCGCGAATCTCGCGGCCAGGAGCATGCGGATCAGCGTGATCGCCGCGGTCTCATCGCTCTCGCCGGGCAACAACATCTGCACCGCGACCAAGCACTCCGCGGAACGCGGGTGTGCTGCCAGATCCATCGCGGCGATCCTGCGGACCTTGGGGTCCGCATGGCGAAGTCTCTGAACGAGCGTCGCTTCCTCGGTCACGGGCGACTACTTGGGTTGTGCGGGCGCCACCTCGGGTCCGCTGGGCGCATCGGGCGCCGCCGGTGCCGGAGAGGGGGTTTCCACCGTGTCGTCCGGCTCCTTGGGACTGTTCGACGGCGCTTCGGCCGGGGCGTCCGTGTGCTCGGCCGGCTTGGGGGCGCCTGATTCGGGCGTCCAGAACGCCTTTTCCGCCGGGGCCGGCGGCGGCTTCTTCATGTAGTTGAACTGGTCGACACGCTCCACCTCGGGCACGAAATACGGCTCGGGGATCGGATCGATGCCCGGCTCCCAGGCTCTGGCGTGTACGACACGCCAGGGGTCGAGACCTCCGCCAACCAGCCGCACCGTGATGGTCTGGTAGATGGGCTTGCCCTCGGTGCCTTGACTCAACTCTTCCATCGGACGCATGATGTCCACCTGGCCCTCGGTCCGGCGCATCCAGACGCGGGTGACGTAGTACACGGGCGGCGTGTGCGCGTCGAGAATTTCCTGGGAGACCGGCACCACGCCGGGGCCGATCAGGCGGGCGATTCGCTCGTAATACGACTTGCGCATCCCGGTGGGCAGGCTGATCGCCAGCGGGTAGTCGACCGTCACCTTTCCGGCCTCGGCCGCCGAGGTGGCGTCCACGCGCGGGCCGCCCGGCGTGTAGCGGTTGGCGACGAACTGCATCGCGCGGATGATGGCGGTCTCGGAGCCCGGGCTGTTCGGATCTTCCTTGGCCGTTTGAGCGGTGGGGATTTCGGGGTAGTTGGTGTAGGGACGCTGGCAGCCCGTTAGCGCCGTCGCGGCGGCGAGCAGCAGCGCGGGCAGCAGTGCGGTGGGGAGGGGAGAGAGGTTCGTGCGCGTGCGGATCATGTTGGTTCCTTGGCGTGAGCACAAGTTTATCACTCACGGCGGGCGAAGGGCCGCCCGGCGTGCTCGCCAAGTGGATGAATCTGAACTCGAGAGTTGCCCGGCCCAACCGGAAGATACCATGCGACTGTCATGCCTACCGCACTTCCCCTCACCATCGATGAGTCCGGTCCGTTCGCTGGCATCTACACGCTGACCCTGGAGCAACCGGGCAAACCGGTCGTGGTGCTGGATCACGCATTGATCCGCGACATCGAGGCGACCGTCTCCTTGGTGCCCAGATCGGCGCGGGGGCTGGTGCTGCGGTCCGCGAGCGAGCGGGTCTTCATCGCCGGCGCGGATCTGAAGGCGATCCAGGAGCTCGATGACGCTCAACTGGACGCGTACCTCGTGTACGGTTCGCGGGTGTTCGGCATGTTCAGCGATCTGCCCTTTCCGACCGCCGCGGCGATCAACGGCGCGGCTTTGGGCGGCGGGCTTGAACTGGCGATGCACTGTGATGCCCTCATCGCCGCGGCACCCCCGTCGCGGGATGGGCAGCCGGGAAAGCCCTACCCGGTCGGGCTGCCGGAGGCGGGCCTGAAGATCTGCCCCGGTTGGGGCGGAACGAACCTGCTCGCGGCCCGGATGGAGCCGAGGCGGGCGATCGAACTCACCATGGCCGGGACTCCGATGCTGGTGGACGACGCCCAGACGGCCGGACTTTTTGATCGATTCTCAGATAACGCGGCGGACTTGATGACCACCGCGAAGCAGTGGGTCGCGGAGGCCGCGGGCAAACCCCGGCCGGTGCGAGACGGCGCGCCGCTGCACTGGATCGGGCGGACCGGCGGGGAGGCCTTTACCGGACGGCGGGGAGTGGCGAAGGCGGCGCTGGAAGCGCTGCATGCCTTCACCATGGCGGAATCCGGGGGCGGCGTTTCGGGGGGATCAGGGGCCGCGGTGCTCGACGCGGTGAACTCGGGATTGACAAAGGGATGGCAAGCGGCGCTTGCGTCGGAGCGTTCACACCTGATACAATTGCGTAGCACGCCGCAGGGTCGCGAGGCGATCTCCGCCTTTTTCGCGAAAGCCGGCGCGAAGAAATAGTCCGACTCCGGTTCCGTTCACCTCACGTTCTACACAGGACCATCCTCCATGGCCAGCCTCAAAGATCTCAAGGGCATTTCCGCACTCGACCGTAAGATGATCGAGGAAGCCGAGGAATGGCTTGGCGCAGAGCCGGACGCGATGGGCCCGGTGAAGAACTTCTTCTGGGGGCGAGTCAAAGAGGATTTCTACTTCCCGTACCCGCAGCAGGATCCTCGCGAGTCCGCCGAGTGCGATCAGTTGCTCGCGAAGCTCGACGAGTATCTGCGCAACGAGCACCCCGCGGTGCAGATCGATCAGGAGCAGGAGATTCCCCGCTGGGTGGTGGACCGCCTGTTCGAGATGGGCGTCCTGGGCATGACGATCCCCAAGGAGTTCGGTGGCCAGAGCATGGGGATCACTTCGTACAACCGCGTGCTCGAACGCATCGGCATGTACTGCGGGTCCACGGCGGTCATGGTGTCGGCGCACCAGTCGATCGGCTGCAAAGCGGTGATGCTCTTCGGCACCGAAGACCAGAAGAAGAAGTGGCTGCCGCACCTAGCGAAGGACTGGCTCAGCGCATTCTGTCTGAGCGAGCCCAACGTGGGATGCGACGCGGGCGGACAGGAGACGTACTTCGTCCGCGACGGTGACTACTTCATCGTGACCGGCGAGAAGAAGTGGGCCACCTCGGGTGCACTCTCGGGGTTGTTCACGGTGATGTGCCGCGAGAAGCGTGAGGACGGCAAGGGCAAGATCAGCGCCCTGGTGCTGCATCCGGACATGGAGGGCGTGGAGATCTTCCAGAAGAACCGCAGCAAGTGCGGCATCCGCGGCACCTGGCAGGCCCGCATCCGATTCCACGGCGTGCGGGTGCACAAGAGCCACCTGCTGGGCCAGGACGGCCGCGGCCTGCAGATGGCGCTCTCGTGCCTCAACTACGGTCGCTGCACGCTCTCGGCGGGCATGCTGGGCGGGGCCCGGCGTGTGCGGGACCAGGCGACCAAGTGGGCCAAGACCCGCTTCCAGTTCGGTGCGCCGCTGGCGGACAAGGAACTCGTGAAGATCCGCATCGCGCACATGGCCGCGCTCGATTACGCCATGGACGCCGTGCTGTACATGACCACGGCGATGATGGACCGCAAGGACGAGGATCACCAGGTCGAGACGGCGATGTGCAAGCTCTTTTGCTCGGAGATGGGCTGGCGCGTGGTCAACGACGGTCTGCAGATCATGGGCGGCGAAGGCTACATGACGGAGAACGAGGTGGAGCGTGTCTTCCGTGATTCACGCATCAACCTGATCGTCGAGGGCGCCAACGAGGTGATGCAGTCGTACATCTTCGGCTACGGCGGCAAGCAGTTGGCCGAGATGATGATGGGAATCAAGGACAGCCTGCTCAAGGACTCCGATGAAGGGCTGGGTGCGTACCTGGCCAAGGCGATCAAGAACTCGCTTCGCATGGACATCATGAAGCGGGCCGTGCCGATCGGTATGGAGGTATACCTGGGCATGCGGCCCGCGATGGGCCGCATCACACGGATCAAGAACGCCGAACTGGTCGAACGCGGCGAGCGGCTCGTCGCCCTCACTCGTGAGCTGAGCCATCACTTCAAGGTGATGAGCAAGAAGTGGGACGTCAAGATCCTGGACCGCCAGGCGGTGCAGGCCCGCATCGCCGACATGGCGACGTACCTGCACGCCTACGCGTGCACCTTGGGCAAGTTGGACGGCGACATGACGTCCCACGGCGGAAACGGCGCCAACGACCTGGAGTTCCAGCGCGACAAGGCCGCGGCGATCCACTTCCTGGATATCGCCGAGCACGAGATCCACAACCGGATCCGCGATCTGTACGAAAACTCCGACGAGAGCATGCTCGCGTGCGCCGACGCCGTGATCAAGCACAACGACACGCTGCCCAACCGCGATTTTGTGATCCCCGAGAAGAGTCCGTCCGCCAAGGGCACGGGCCGCAAGGTCTCCCAGGACGGCATCAAGCAGTTCGCCGGCAATACTCTTCAAGAGACTCGCTGACCGTTCCCTGGTCCATCGGCGCTGACGTCCGCGTGGGCGTCCGCGTACCGTATTGAAATGGCTGTTCACAGCACCGCCACCATCAACAGCAACGCCGCCCAGGCTCTCGAAGAAGCCCGGGGCGTTCTGCTTAGCGTGATCGCGAACCCCGCGTTCGCCGGGCGTGTGGACGCCGCGGCGGCGTTGATCGCGGAACGGCTGAGCGCGGGCGGAAAAGTGCTTGCCTGCGGCAATGGAGGATCGTCGTGCGAGGCGATGCACCTGTGCGAGGAACTGACCGGCAGGTTTCGGGAAACCCGCCCCGCCTTGGCGGCGATCGCGTGCGTTGACCCGGGTCACCTGACCTGCGTGGCCAATGACTTCGGATTCGATCATGTCTTTTCACGCTGGGTGGAGGCGCTGGGCAAGCCCGGCGACGTGCTCGTGCTGCTGAGCACGAGCGGCAACTCCGCGAACCTGGTGGCGGCTGCATCGGCGGCCAGGGCCAAGGGCATCGCGACCCTTGCGATGCTGGGGAAGGACGGCGGCACACTGGCCCGCGGCTGCGATTTCGAGTGGATCGTGCCCTCCTCGCGGTCGGAGCGGATCCAGGAGATCCACCTCATCATCGTCCACACGCTTGTGGACCTGATCGAACAGAAGCTCTTTCCCAAGAGTTGAAGCCGTACGCTTTCGCGCAATGACGAACGCACTCATTCTCGGCGCGGGCATGGTCGGTTCCGTGATGGCGGCGGACCTGGCGGCGGATCCGGACTTTTCGGTCACGATCGCGGACATCAGCCAGGACAACCTGAGCCGGGCCGCGACGCGCTGCGGCGGCAGAGTTTCGACGCTGCACGCCGACCTTTCGGACCCCGAGGTGGTCGGGAATGCCGCGGCGAAGTTCGACATCGTGCTGGGCGCACTCTCGAGCCGCATCGGTTTCGCGGCGCTCAAGGCCGTGATCGGAGCCGGGAGGAACTACTGCGACATCTCGTTCATGGCCGAGGACTTTCTGGAACTGTCGGCGCTGGCCAGGTCAAAGGGCGTGACGGCGGTGACCGACTGCGGGGTGGCGCCGGGAATGAGCAATATTCTCGCGGCGCACGGGGCCAGAAGTCTCGATCGATGCGAACGGATCGAGATTTATGTGGGCGGATTGCCTCGGGAGCGGCGCTGGCCGTACGACTACAAGGCCGCGTTCTCTCCGGCGGACGTTATCGAGGAATACACCCGCCCGGCGCGGCTCGTGGAGCACGGGCGAACGGTCGTCCGTGAAGCGCTCTCCGAAGCGGTGCTGATGGACTTTCCCGGGGTCGGCACGCTCGAAGCATTTAACACCGACGGGCTCCGCAGCCTCATCGAGACCGTGGGAAAGCGGTTCAACGTGCCGTTCATGAAGGAGCAGACGTTGCGGTATCCGGGCCACATCGAGCTGATGCGCCGGTTCCGCGAGACGGGGCTGTTCTCGCAGACTCCGATCCGGGTGGGCGGCGTGTCGGTGCGGCCGCTGGACGTGACCAGCGCCTTGCTCTTCCCCAAATGGACTTATGGGCCCGGTGAGGAAGACCTGACGGTGATGCGTATCACAGCGTGGGGAACCAAGGGGGACCGGCCGACGACGCTGTCGTGGGATCTGCTGGACTTCTTCGATCGTGCCAGTGGTTGCACCAGCATGTCGCGCACCACCGCGTTGCCGTGCACCATCGTGGCGAGATTGATCGCGTCCGGAAAGTTCAACTCACCCGGAGTGCATGCCCCCGAAGCGCTGGCGGATCATCCAGGGCTCGTGGAGACCATCTTGGGTGAGTTGGGACGACGCCGGATCGAATACCGCTTCACGCACACCGCATCCTGATCGCCTGCCATTCTGGCCGATTGCGATCGGACGGCAGACGCCACCACCCCTTACGGCCGGGATCGCTCTCTCAGATCGCGGCATACCGATTGCAAAGGCCGACTCGTGGCTTCCGATCCGAACATTCTGGTGTTCTTGACGAGCGCCCGAACGGAGTTCGAGGGACGGGCCATGGCCGCTTCGTTGGAGGCAGAGGGGATTCCCGCGAAAGTGTTTTCCGCCGCGGCGCGGATGGCCCAGTGGGAGATCGGGTACACCGACCCTATCAAGGTCATGGTGAGGCGAGCGGATCTGGCGCGGGCGGCGGAGGTGCTCAGGTCCGCCCGGGCCCGGGCCAGAACGATCGACTGGTCGACCGTGGACGTGAATGAACCCGGTGTGTTTTCGGACGCCGCGGCGTGCGATGTGTGCGGGCACCCGCTCGCCGGGCTTCCGGTGGATACCCAGACGTGTCCAAACTGCAGGACGCTCCTGGCGACCGAGGACTCTGCGCGTTCTGACGTCGGCACGAGGCCGCCGTTCAGCGCTCGCTGGGGCAAGTTCCGGCGGTTCGGAGGCATTCTGGTGCTGTTGGGAATGGCGGGCACGGTCCTGAGCCCGACGCACGTGATGCCGATCCTGGGAGCTCTTCTGCTCGCGTTGGCGCTGGGAGGCATGGGGGCTGGGAACGCCCGCTCCATGCCGCGGCGGATGCCCTGAGGCATCGCAAGTGGGGGATGGCCGCTGCTACCCTGCCGGGCAGTGCCCGGTACAATCAAAGTCCGCTGGGACGGATGTGGGATTGAAGCGAACAGAAGGGCCTGAACTTGGCGCTATTCAGTTGGAAAAAATCGGACAGCGACGCGAAACAAGCACCCGCGGCTCCGGGCGGGGCCGGGGGTGCGCCCGGTGCGGACCTCCCCGCGGCGGGCCCGACGGACGCTGCTGCGCCGATGTTCGACCCCGACAAGGCGATGAAGTTCTTCCATCGCGCCAAGACGGTGGATGAGACGACGAACTACGAGTACGCCGTGCAGTTGTGGCTGAGCGGGCTGCGTTGGGACCCCAACAGCATGGATGGTCTGATCGGCTTCGCGGGCTCGATCGCGCGGTTCAACGACAGCCCCGCCGGCAAGAAGGGGATTGGCAAGGAAGTCTCGCGCAGCGTGAGCGGCAAGAGCGACGTCGACCGGTATCTGTCGGCCCTGCTGGACTGGGGCCAGAAGCCCGGTGACAGCGTGCTCGCGGTGCGGGCGGCTGAAGCCGCGGCGAGGCTCACGCTCAAGCAGCCGACGCGTTGGATCACGGAGCGGGCCTTCGGCATCGCGCTCAAGGACAAGAAAATACGCAAGGACCTGATCCTCAAGTGCTCCGAGTGCTTCGGCAAGTGCGACGCGTTCGAGTTGGCGCTGGGTTCGGCGGAGAAGGCCCTCCAGATCGATCCCACCGACGGCGAGCTGGCCGCCCGCATCCGCAGCCTGGCGGCGCAAGCGACGATGAGCAAGGGCGGGTACGACAAGACAGGGCAGGAGGGCGGCTTCCGCGCCAACATCCGCGACGCGGCTAAGCAGCGGATTCTGGACGATCAGGAACGCATCGTCAAGACCGAGGACACGCTGGACCGCCTGATCATCGCCGGGGCGGAAGAACTGCAGAAGCGTCCGGGCGATCTGCCGACCATCGAGCGCTACGGCAAGTTGCTGCTCGAGCGTGCCAAGCCCGCCGACGAGGAAGCGGCCCATAAGCTGTACATGCAGACCTTCGAGACCACCCGGCAGTTCCGCTTCCGCGAGCTGGCGGGCGAGATCAAGCTGCGGCAGCTGCGCCGCAAGGTCTCGGAGCTCAAGGACATGCAGGCCAAGACGCCGGGCAACGAGATGGTGGAGCGCATGCTCGCGCAGGCCGAGGAGGAGCACAACCTCCTCGATCTGGAGGAGCACAAGCTCCGTTGCGAGGCGTACCCCTCGGACCTGACCCGGAAGTTCGAGCTGGGCAAGCGGCACTTCGCGATGAACCAGTTCCACGAGGCGATCGAGCAGTTCCAGGAAGCCCAGCACGAGCCCAAGAACCGGGCGGCCTCGATGACGATGCTGGGCCTGAGTTTCCAGCACATCGACTGGAACGAGGAAGCGATCGAAACGTTCCGCCATGCCCTCGAGCTCAAGGACCTGCTGCCCGACACGCAGATGGAACTGCGGTACTGCCTCATGACCGCGCTGCAGGCCAAGGCGACCACCGACAGCGACGTTTCGTGCGCTGAAGAGGCCGACCGGCTTGCTTCGGCGATCGCGCGCCAGCAGATGAGCTACAAGGACATCCGCGTGCGGCGTGAAGCGATCAAGTCGCTGCTCACCAAGCTCAAGGCGCCCAGGACCGGCGAGCCACAGCCCGGGGCCGGTGCGTGAGCGTCGAGGCGATCGCGATCATCCCCGCACGCCTGGGTTCGACGCGGTTCCCCGGCAAGGTGCTGGCGGCGCAGACGGGCAAGCCTCTGATTCAGCACGTGTGGGAGTCGGCACGACGCGCCAGAACGCTGGCCAGAGTTGTTGTTGCGACGGATGATGAGAGTGTGCGTGCCGCGGTCGTGGGCTTCGGCGGTGAGGCCGTGATGACCAGGCCCGATCATCCCAACGGCTCGAGCCGCCTCGCGGAGGCGGCGAAGCACCTGTCGTTGCCGGATGATGCGCTCGTGGTGAACGTGCAGGGCGACGAGCCGGAGATGGAACCGCAGGTCGTGGACGCGGCCGTGGAGCTCGCGAGATCGAGCGGCGCGGAGGTGGCGACGGTGGCGTCGCCGTTCCGGCCGGGTGAAGATCCTGCGAATCCGAATTTGGTCAAAGTGGTGGTGGGGGTGCATGATCTGGCGTTGTACTTCTCGCGCTCGCTGATTCCGCACCACCGGATCGGCGGAGATGCTTCCGCCGGGCCCTTGAGGCATGTGGGGTTGTACGTCTACCGGGCGGTCTTTCTCCAGCGGTACGTGGCCCTGCCATCCACACCGCTGGAACGAACGGAAATGTTGGAGCAGTTGCGCGTGCTGGAGCACGGCTACAGGATCGCGGTGGCGGTGCGCGACTGCCGCGGGCAGGGCATCGATACCCCCGAGCAATATGCAGATTTTGTACGCCGCGTGAGCGCCAACGCAGGCGGACGATGATCGCTTCGCGTCATTGAGCGGCGAACAAACCGGGGCGGGGGGCGTCTAAACATCCGTGCAGGCAAGCACCTACCGTTGAACGACGGTGTTTATTCCGTTAGGATTTGATTAGCCAGGAACGTCCGCCATGAAGCTTCACCGATTGATTCTCGTCGCCGGTCTGGTTCTCTCCGCTGGCCTTGCGTCGCCCGCATTGGGCGACGATTTCAAGCGTGAGGGTGAGGGCGCTCGCCGCTCCGCGCTCGACAAGATGGAACTCAAGCCGTTCCCGGCGGAGGCGTGGGCCCAGTTGACGGATTGGACCAACGGCGCCGCGCCGACTCCCGGCGATCTGAACGGCAAGGTCATCCTGATCTGCACCTGGGCGGATTGGTACGCTCCCTGCAAGCGGGCGATGAACCAGGCGACCAAACTCGCGGAGAAGTACGGCAAGGACGGCTTGGTCGTCATCGCTCCCCACAACGCCACGGGCTGGGCGGAAGCCAAGAAGCCCGCGGCCCCCAAGGACAGCGTGTTCCTGCTCGCCAACGACCCCAAGGGCGAGTTCCGCAAGGCGATTAATGCCGACCAGGACCCCAATTTCTACGTGATCGACCGTGCGGGTCAGATGCGCTTCGCGGATTTGGACAAGTCCGCGGTGGAAGGCGCCGTGGAGTCGTTGCTGAAGGAGAAGGCCGAAGACGCCGCGAGCATCAACACGAAGCTCGCCACCGACGCGGCCAAGAAAGAGGCCGAATCCCGCCGCACGGCCTCGATCAATCAGGGGGCGTCGCTTGTGGATCTCCCTGAAATCTCGTTCCCCGAGCCATCGGCCGATCGCTACAAGAACGCGGCGTGGCCCCGCATGCCCAAGCTTGAGAACGAGCCGGCTCCGGCCGATCCCAACAGCCCGCCACCCCCGATCCAGATGCTTTTGCCCGAGACCGGCTGGATCGGCCCCAAGCCGCAACTCAAGGGCCGCGCCCGGCTGGTCTACTTTTGGCACCCCGACGCCCGGCTGACGACGCAGATCATGCCCCGCATGGACACGCTCAAGATGCAGCGCTCTCGCGACCTGGTGGTGGTGGGTGCGGCGAGCAAGATCGCGGACAACACGGGCGAGAACAAGCTCGAGTTGGACCCCAAGAAGCTCGAGGCTCGCGTCCGCGAGTTCACATCGGCCCGAAACCTCAAGCACTCGATCATCGTGGACCCCAGCGGGCAGTTGTTCGATACGTCGCGTCGCAGCCAGACGGGTGAGTTCCCGATTCCATGGGTCGCGATCGTGAGCAGCGACGGGGTGATGCGGTGGTCGGGCCCGATGGGCGCTCCGTCGTTCGAAGCGGCGTTGGACAAGGTGCTGGGTGTTGACCCGGGCATCCAGGCTCGTCGCGCCGCGGAGGCCGAGTACCTGAGCAAGCACGGAAAGTAGCACGGCGGGACACATGCCCACCGCGCTCGCCCGGCCGCTGTTCGACGTTGTTCTGCACGAGCCTGAAATTCCGAACAACACAGGCAACATCGGCCGCACGTGCGTCGCCGCGGGTTGCCGCTTGCGCCTGATCCACCCGCTGGGATTCAGTACGGATGAGAAAGCGTGCCGGCGGGCCGGGCTGGATTACTGGCCGCGGCTCGACTTGCACGAACACCGAGACTGGGCGGACTTTGTCGGCACAGCGCGGCCTGCCTCGATGTGGTTGCTTTCGACCAAGGGGCGCGGGACGGTGTACGACGCGCCGCTGCGGCGGGGTGACACGCTGGTCTTCGGCAAGGAGACCGCCGGCCTTCCCGCGGCGTTGCTCGATGCCTACCCCGACCGCGTGCTGACACTGCCGATGATGCCCTCCGAGCGGTCACTCAACCTCGCCACTGTGGTGTGCGCCGTGGTGTACGAGGGGCTCAGGCAGTGTATGGCACGCGGCGAAGTGAGCCTGGATGCCACGGGCCGCCTTTCTCTCTAAGCGATGTACTCGGCCTGTGCGGGCGGTTTGGCGGGCGAACCTGGAGTGGGCGTCGGTCGTATTAGGAGTGTCAACGCCGAGCCAGACCCGGCCGGGCGGGCAAATCATGTTTCTCCTCTCTCTGGGTGTGCCGCCCGCGATTGTGGGCGGTACACTTTTTGTCGTGGCGAAACACACCTCTGCGGGGACCCATCCATTGTTTCAACGCTCGGCTCAGCGTCGGTGGCGCCATCGATCGGTCGTGGTCACGGTGCGTGCGGCAGCTTGCTCGTGTCTGGTGGTGGGGGCGGTGTTGGTGAGTTCTGGCTGCCAGGACCCGCTCCTCACGCCGGATGAGCCCCGCAGTCAGTACGACCGATTCGACGCGGTGCGGGACCGCCGCGCACCCAGTTACGTGTTTGATGAATACGGCGAGCGTCGGCCCAACATCCGGGCTCGGCTGTTGACGACCGAATGATCGGCGCTGGTGGGTTGCGCGGGGCCGGCGTCTCGGCGGAGCCTCGTCGCGTTGTCCGGGCGTATTCCAAGTATTGCAGTGGCCGCGGATCGGAGCACCCGAACGCCGGTGTCCATTCCCGCGGCTGAGCGAGATACGCTTGCGATCGGCGGTGCGTCCGATCGTGTGCATCGAGGCGAGAGTTGCGGTCGTTGAGAGTGAATTCCGCCCCGGGCGGTTCGGTCTCCGGGTCTTCGGGGTGAACAAGAGTCATTGAAAAGGGCGATTATGCAGCAGGAGTGGTTCATCGCGGCGGGTCTGCTCGTGATCCTCCTGATCGCGCAGGAGGTCGGCTTCCGGGCCGGGATGAGGTCCAGGGCGCGGACGGACAGCCGGGAGGGCGGGCAGATCGGGGCCGTTCAGGCCGCGGTGCTGGGGTTGCTCGGGCTGCTGCTGGGGTTCAGTTTTTCGGGCGCCTCCACCAGATTCCTGGAGCGTCAGGATCTGATCACCTCGGAGGCGAACGCGATCGGCACCGCGTACCTGCGGGCGGACTTGCTGGACGAGCCACACCGAACGGCGCTCCGCGACGGGCTGCGCAAGTACACGGAGCACCGGTTGAGAATCTCGCAGAACCTGCGGCGCGGGATCGCCGAGGCGGACTCCGCGGAGATCGCCAACCTGCAGAACTCGGTCTGGAGGGCGGCCGCCGATGGCTCCAACGCCAAGCCGGGCGTGGCGCTGGCGGTGCTCCCGCCCGTCAACGACGTGATCGATATTCACTCGCTGCGTGTGTACTCAGGCATGAAGCACCTTCCCGGGCTGGTCATGGTCCTGCTCGTCGGTTCGTCGGTGCTGGCGATGGGCGTGATGGCGTATGGCACAGGGCTGGCGGGCAAGAGGCATTTCATGCTGCACGGCGCGTTGGCGCTGCTCATCGGCGTGGCGCTGTGGACGACCATCGATCTTGATCACCCGCGGGTCGGTCTTCTGCAGCTATCCGACGAGCCGCTCGCCGCGCTGCGGTTTGAAGCACCACCGTCGTCGCGGTGAACAGCCACAGCGGCCCCGGATCGGGATACTGTTGTTCGTCGTCGAGACGATCCTTGAATCCAACTACTCGGAGACCGACCGTGTCCAACTCCCTTCCACGATTCTGCACGAAAGCCGCGGCGTTCGCACTGCTCATGGCCACGGTCATGGCGGGCTGCTCCAGCTATTACAAGGTGACGGACCCCGCGAGCGGCAAGGAGTACTTCACCAAGGACGTCGACCGGGGCGGCCGCGGCGGCGCTGTGGAGTTCAAGGACGCACGCACCAACGCCCAGGTGACCCTGGTCTCGTCGGAGGTGCTGAAGATCGACAAGAAGGCCTTCGAGGCCGCCACGAAGAAGTAAGCACTCCGCACCCGGGCTCGAATCGAACGTGAACCCGGCGAGGATGATGGGACGTGCTCAATCGGTGCCATCGCTGTGACGCGGCCGTGGATTTGACATAACGCTTGTCTGACCTTGCACGCAACCTCCCCATGGTGCATGCTCGTATCTAGAAATGGGCGCTGGGCGCCCTTCGTGCGCGGTGGCTCCGCCGCGTGATTGTCTACGGCTGAGAACAACAAGAGAGAGTCCGATGGCTATCAAATCCCTTACTAAACCCGCCGCGCGGCGTCGTGTTGTAGAAGTTGCTTGGCTGGGGGCGTTGCTGGGGGTTGGTGTGGCGGTCTGCGTGGCCACGGTGAACACCACCTCGACGGACTTCTATATTCCGGGCACGCAGCCGAACAAGCTCTCACAGCGGATCGCGAACGCCGGTGGCTGTCAGGCGTGCCACGGCTACTACGACTCGCAGACCGAACCCTTTGCGTTGTGGGCGTCGAGCATGATGGGGCAAGCGACCCGCGACCCGATCTTCCACGCCTGCCTCGCGATCGCCAATCAGGACGCGGCGTTCGCGGGCGAACTTTGCCTGCGGTGCCACACTCCCGGCGGCTTCCTCATGGGGCGCGTGGATGATCCCAGCGGCGCGAATCTACAGGCGATCGACATGCAGGGCGTGTCGTGCAATGTCTGCCACCGGATGGTGGACCCGGATCACACGCCCGGCGTCGATCCGGAGGAGGACGTGGCGATCCTGAACTCGATCGCGGTCCCCGTTGGTGAGCCTCACAGCGGGTCGATGGTCGTTGACCCCTTTGACGTGCGGCGCGGGCCGTTCGACATCAGTCTCATCAATCCGCACCCGTGGCTGCAGTCGCCGTTCCACCGGTCGTCCACGATGTGCGCCACGTGCCACGATGTGAGCAACCCGGTGTACGAACGCCAGCCCGACGGTTCGTACGCGCTGGGAACGCTGGACGCACGCCACCCGACGCTCAACAAGTTCGACATGTACCCCATCGAGCGCACCTACAGCGAATGGTCCCGGAGTCTGTTCGCCTCCGGGCCGGTGGAGATGGGCGGCCGGTTCGGCGGCAACCGCTCGGCGGTCGCCTCGTGCCAGGACTGCCACATGCCCAGCACGACGGGCACTGGTTGCAACCCGGACATCGGGCCCCCGGTGCGCAACGACATGCCGCGGCATTTCTTCAACGGCGCGAACACCTGGGTGCTGCGGGGCGTGCGTGCCCTGTACGACGACGCCGAGACGTTCCTCTCCGAGCAACTCGTTAATGATTCGATCGCCCGCGCCCAGGACATGCTCCGCCGGGCCAGCGATCTCACCGTCACCCAGACGGGGCAGTTCCTCAGCGCCCGGATCATCAACTTTTCCGGCCACAAGCTGCCCACCGGCTATGCCGAAGGGCGCCGGATGTGGGTCAACGTCAAGTACTTCAACGCTCAGGGCGTCGTGATCGACGAGCGGGGCACGTACAACACCGCCACCGCGGAACTTGTTGAGTCGAACACCAAGGTCTACGAGGCTGTGCAGGGGCTGGACGCCGCGGCGGCCGCGGCCACCGGCCGACCCTTCGGGCCCGGGTTCCACTTCGCGATCAACAACACGTACTTCAAGGACAACCGCATCCCGCCGATGGGATTCACGAACGCCGGGTTCGCGGCGGTACAGGCGTCGCCCGTCGATGCGACGTACTCCGACGGTCAATACTGGGACGACACGCTGTACGACGTGCCGCAAGGAGCGGTGCGGGCCGAGGTGCGCGTTTTCCACCAGACGACCACCAAGGAGTACATCGAGTTCCTCCGCGACCATAACACCACCAACACCGCCGGGCAGATCGCCTACGACCAGTGGGTGCTGCACGGAAAGAGCCCGCCGACCGAGATGGACTTCGTGTCGATCGACATCAACACGTGCCTGGCCGACGTCAACAATGACGGCGGCGTAGATGGTTCGGACGTTGAAACCTTCTTCGTCGCGTGGCAGAACGCCGAGTTGCTCGGCGATTTCAACGCCGACGGCGGGGTTGACGGGGCCGACGTCGAGGCGTTCTTCAGGGCGTGGGAATCGGGCTGCTGAATCCGGCGGCGAGGTTGGTCGCCGGCGCGTGACAGAGCGGTGTTCCTCGCTCGCGGGGGTTCGCCGCGGCTGCGCCGTTGCCGCTGCCTGCGATATCCTCTGTAGTCATGTCCCACTTGCTCGCCGCGGCGCTGACCGATCCCGACGCCTGGCTCAGGGTGGCCGCGAGGCTGCATCCGGTGGTGGTGCACTTCCCGATCGCTCTGCTTCTCACAGCGGCCGGGGTGGAGTTGTGGCGCATCATTCGGCGGGGCCTGACGCCATCGGCGACGGCGTTGACGTGCTGCGGGCTCGCGGTGCCGGCGGCGGCCGCCGCGGCGGTGGCGGGATGGCTGCACGCCGATCTTGAATCACACGCCAAGGGACTGGGCTCCTCGATGGAACTGCACCGATGGGTGGCGATCGGCGCATCGGTCGCGGCGTTGATCGCTTGGTGGCTCGGGCTGATCGCACGCACGCCGTCACACCTCCGCGCCCGCCGGTGGTGGGTCTTTGTGCTGTTCTTGAGCGCTGGAGGCATGGGCGCATCGGGCCATCTGGGTGGCTCGATGGTCTGGGGAGACGGGTACATACTCGAGCCTTTGTACGGCGCAGCGCCCGGGAAAGAGGCCGCGCCTCGACCGATGCGGCTGGCGCCGGCGGGCACGACGCTCACGGTGCGGTACGCGGACCAGATCTCGCCGATCTTCGAACGCCGGTGCGTGGAGTGCCACAACGCATACAAACTCAAGGGCGGATTGCGGCTGGATCTGCTCGTCGCGGCGTTCGATGTGGAGCAAGACCTGTGGGCTATCCGGCCGGGCGACCCCGATGGCAGTGAACTGGTCGCCCGCATCGCTCCCGATGCCGGCAACAAGGAACGCATGCCCCCCAAGGGCGACCGGCTGACCGCTGACGAAGTCTCGCTGATTCGAACATGGATTCAAGAGGGAGCTTGGGAGGGAGTAGAAGGGCAGACGCCCCCGGCGGAATCGCCTTCCACACCCGCATCAACGCAGACCGCACCTCCGCGAGGACCCGATGTGGCCCGTGCGGCGTCGCCGTGGAGCGAGCCGGAGCGGGCGGCGATCGCCGCGGTTCGAGCGGCGGGCGGACGGGCCGAACCTGTCGCCGCGGGAGATGAGCACCTCGACGTCAACCTGAGCGTGGGCGCACCGACGTACGAGACGCTCGCGGCGATGCATGCGGTGGCGGGCCGGATCGCGCAGCTCAATCTCGCGGCTTGTCCGGGCAGTGAAGGCGCTGTCGTGGGGCTCATCGCCGGTTGCACGGCGCTTCGCGTGCTGGATGTTTCTCGCACGTCGTGCGGAGACGCGACCGCCGCGGCGGCGGCGAAGCTCCCCGCGCTGGAGCGTGCTAACTTCTTTGGGTGCCCACTGACCGACGACGGGCTGCGGGGACTCGACAGGTTGAAATGGGTTGGGGTTGCGGCCACCCGTGTGACGCCCGCCGCGGCGGATGGACTGCGTGCCAAAGGCGTTCGCGTCGAGACCGGTCCTGATCGATGATGGGCGGGAGCGCGGAGAAAAACAGACGGGCCGCGGCACGCCGCGACCAGCCTGACTCATCGTTCAATGTCGCTCGCGGCTCATTTGGGTTCGGTGCCGCCGTAGTCAACACCTTTGAGTCCGCGGCGGCTCCAGCGGTAAAAGCCGGGGAGAGAGACGGACGAGCCTCCGCCACGGATGGGGGTTTCCCACGCCGCGGGCGTGTATTGGACCATCAGCGGGCTCGTTGAGTTCGGGGTGGAGGGATCCCAACCGGAGTTGGCGTCGATGGGGATGGTGACGCCGTTCTCGAGGGGGTCGCGGGCGGGGCCGGTCCGCAGCACGCGGACGGAGGCGTCGTAAAAGAGCAGGGGCGCGACGGCGTCGGCGTACCCGTAATAGAACTGCGCCTTGCCGCGATGGCGGACCTGCAGGTCGTACATCTGGACCTTCTGAGAGATGAAGGAAATCTCGGTGACCTTTCGGCGGCCCAAGTATGCGCCCGGGTCGGTGACGTTGGTGGGGTTGACGAAGTAGTACAGGTTGTGGGCGGTGGCCTGGGTCACGCCCGGCCCGTTGTCGCACCGGTCGGGGGCGTAGTGGCAGTACACGTGCTCGTACGTCGAGGAATAGGGCCATCGCGGGCTGAGCGGGCTGGGGGCGGGGTTGAATGCGCCCTGCATGAAGCCGATCGGATTGGTCTGCCAGAGATTGCGGTTGCGGTCTTCGGGGCAGACCACCAGCTTCTCGGGGAGCCGGCTGGCGAGGTAGTCCTGGAGCACCAGGTGCGTGTATAGCACATCGGGGATCCAGCCGTTGATCTGCGGGAGCGAAGCGGCGTCGCGACCTGTGCGGCGGCGGATGATGTCGATGGCCTGGGCGCTGTGGGCTTCAAGAGCGTTGTTGCCGGCGCCGGCGGCCTGCGCGATCAGGTCGGGGTACGTGAGCAGGCTGGCGGTCTTGGAACTGATGGTGAACGCGTAGAGCTTGTCCTGGTAATCGGCGGTGTACGACTGGGTCGCGGTGCCCAGTTCCTTCATGTTCGAGAGGCAGATGGTCGTGCGGCCGGACCGTCTGGCTTCGCCCAGCGAGGGCAGCAGAATGCCGATCAGCAGCGCGATCACCGCGATGACGACCAGCAGTTCAATCAGCGTGAACGCGTTGATGCGCGTACGTGCACGAACGTGGGCCATGAAGGGCCTCCTGAGTCGCACTCTCTTGGATTGTCACACACGAAACGAACGCTCTTTGCGGCGAATGCCGTCTTCGGCAGCGGCGCCAGAATGCGCCACGACTGCATCAGTTCAAAATATCACACATGGGCTTCCATGTCAATAGCAAAATCCGAACTCAACGTTTCAGCGAAGTATCCGGCACTCTACCCTCCACCCCCTGCCTTCCGACTCCACTCCAATCGCCGTTGACTTCCGCAGATTGATGCCCCTGCACATTCTCGCGGTGGTACTGCTTCAATCGACGTCGAACACGCTTTTAGCAATCCTGCCGGTATTCGTTCAGAAGCGGTTTGGTGCCGGTGAGTGGGAGACGCTCCTCATCACCGCGGCTCCCACGGTGCTATTCACGCTCTCGATTTTCTGGAACGATCTGTTCTCTCGTCGGAAATTCGGCCGGTATATGACCATATTTTGGGTCGTATTCTGCCTGCCCGGGGCGTTCATGGGCTTCGCACAGTCGTACTGGATGGTGCTGGTGCCTCACCTGATTGCCTCGATCGGGGGGGCGGGATACCACCCCGCCGCGGGCACGGTGTTGCGTCGGTTGTACGCTCCCGCGGCCCAAGGACGCATCTACAGCGTCGTTTGGGCCATCTCCCTGCTGGCCGGCGCGGGGTTGGCCTTCGGCGTCGGGAAGGCCCTGGAGCACGACGAGAGCGCGTTCCGCTGGATCATGCCTCTGGCCTCGGGCCTGCAAATGGTCGGCGTCCTGATCTTCGTGATGTTGGCGAGGATCGTGGGGGCCGATGAGGGCCGCGTGAAAGTGGACGACCGCGAACACTCGCTGGCCCGGATCTGGGAGCCGGTGACGCACACCAAGGAAGTGCTCAAGGCCGACCCGGTCTTTGCCCGCTATGAAGCTGCCTACATGACGTACGGCGTGGGGTGGATGATCGCGTACGCACTGTTGCCCACGCTGGTGACGAAGAAACTCAACCTTCCGTACGACCAGGCGGCGGGAAGCACGCAAGTGGCGTACCTCATCGGCATGGTGGCCATGCTGTGGCCGGCGGGCTGGCTGCTGGATCGGCTGGGCGCGGTGCGCAGCACGGGGCTTTCCTTCGCGCTGCTTGCGCTGTACCCGCTCGGCCTGATCTTCGCGGGTGACTCGAAGCAACTGGCGGCGGTGAGCTTCTTCTACGGCATCGCTCACGCCGGCGCGAGCGTGGGATGGATGCTGGGGCCGGTGTCTCTCGCCCCGACCCCCGAGAAGGTGCCCCAGTACGTTGCCATCCACGCGACTTTCGTGGGCCTTCGGGGCAAGATCTTCCAGTTGATGGGTGTCGCCGTCTACTCGATCTCCAAGGGTTTCGGTTGGCCGTTCGCCCTGGCCGCGGCGGCGTTCGCCTGGAGCGCGATCCAGATGTGGCAACTGCACAGCCGGATGCGGGACCGTCGGACTTGATCTTCTCGCAAGACGTGAGCAACGCCGCCGCGCTGCCCACGCGAACCCACACAAAGCAGTTCGGCGCGGAGCCGCCGGTCTTTCAGCGGATGAGCAGGCGATTGTTGAGCTGCGTTCAAATCCGTGTGTCACGCGCACAGGCGTGCGAGCACCGCCGCGCGGACCAGCACGCCGTTGCTGACCTGACGCAGGATCACGCTGCGCAAGCCTTCGGCGACGGCCTCGTCGAGTTCGATGCCCCGGTTGATGGGTCCGGGGTGCAGCACCACGGCGTTGGGCTTCATCAACGCGGAGCGGTGGGGCAAGAGCGCGTACCGCTCACGGTACTCGCGAACGGAGGCGATGCCGGGGGCGCGGGCGACCAGGGCCTGGCCCTTGGCGGCCTCGCCCGTGCGTTCGAACTGGATGCGCAGCATCATGATCGCGTCGACATCGGGCAGGACGCTATCCAGATCGCGCTCGATGGACACGCCCAGCGACGCGATGCCGCCCGGAACGAACGTCGGCGGGCCCACGCACACCACCGTCGCCCCCAGCGTGGTGAGCGCGGCGATGCCCGAGCGTGCCACTCGCGACGCCGCGACATCGCCCACGATCGCGACGCGCAGGCCGCCCAGGTCGAAGTTCTTGGTGCGGCCGCAGCTCTCGGCGATCGTGTACGCGTCGAGAAGCCCTTGCGTGGGGTGCTCGTGGCGGCCATCGCCGGCGTTGATGACCGGGCAAGCGACCGCGTCGGCGACCAACGCGGCGGCGCCGCTCTGCGCGGCCCGCACGATCATCGCTCGGACGCCCATCGCCTCGATGTTGCGGGCCGTGTCGGCGAGGCTTTCGCCCTTGTTCACGCTTGAGGAAGCGCCGTTGAGATCAACGCAGCGTGCACCCAGTCTCGCCGCGGCGACCGTGAAACTCGTGCGGGTGCGGGTTGAATCCTCGAAAAACAGATTGGCGATCACCGCGCTTCCCAGTATCGGCTTGATCGCGTCCTTGGCCGCGAGCGTGCGAGCGGCGATGAGATACGCGCGGAGCTCTTCGGCGGGCATTCCCTGTAAGCCCAGCAGATCGCGTGACGGCGCTTGTTTGGCGGCGCGGCGGGGCATCGGGCGGGGTCTGCTGGGGGGTGTCATGCGCCAAGAGCGTAGGAAGGGAGAGAATCCGCTCGTCGCGTTCGGTCGAGTCTCACCCCGGCGGCGGACAGGCCGGGCGCGGCCGTCCGACCACCATCGTGCGACGAACGCGGGAGTTCAGGCGAGCGCCTCGAGCAAGGGGGCGGCGTCGCCGATGCCCAGGCGGCCGGCGGGCGGGGCGAACGGGGCGGAGATCCGCTCGTATGTTTCCCGTGGCAGATCGAGCGTGCCCCAACGCAGGCTGCGGGGCTTCATGGAACGGGCGTAGTCGCGCACCGGCACGCTGCGCAGGGCGTACCAGCGGCCCTGATGCTCGAAGACCTCCTGGAAGAGGGCGTCGGGGGGTTGCTGTTCGCACCAATAAACGAAGACGAACGCCGCCTGGAACTCCGGGCCAAAGAGGCGTTCCCAGCGGGAGAGGCTCTCCACGTCATCGCGCGTGACCCAACATTCCAGTCGTGAGCCGCTGGTTCGCCGGCCCTTCACCTCGGCGAGCAGATTTCCGCCCTGGCCGTAGATGACGAAATCGAAGGATTTGAGCGCGGCGAGCGGCTCGTCGCCGCCGCGGGCGACACGCCGCTCGCGTCCGGGCAGCAAGGCCTTCTTGGCCTCGTCGACCGCGACATACGGGATGCGCCGTCGTCGCAAGTACGCCTCGAAGGCCTGCTCGTAGTGGTGACGCCGCTGGGCCATGCCACAGGATAGCGGGGTGCGTGCTATCAGGCCGGACCGGTGCTACTCGTACAGCCGCACGACCTTGAGCCCGCGAAACACACCCGCGCGGGCCGCCATGTCTTCCTGGTGGATGTACGAACTGAGCACAACGGCCGTGGCGCCGGTGGGGCCCGGGGGCGGCTGGACGGTCCAAGGGCCGATGTGGCTGCCGAAAGCTTCGGGGTTGTCGTCGGTCACCGCAACGATGCGCGAGGCGAACTCGCCGAACACGCTGCAGAGTTCGCGGGTGTGCCGCCCCGCACCGTGGAGGATGATGCACTGGTCCGGCAGCGCGTTCAAGACACGCCGGATGCGGTCGGCGGCGCCGGCGGGGACGATCGCCGCGCTGCCGGTGAAGGCGAAGCCGACGCCAGCGGGCCACGCAGGCGCGGGAGCGACCGCGCACTGTCTCAGAAGGGACTCCACTGCGTGCGCGTGGCGGGCGATCGACACCTTGGCGGCGCTGCGCCAAGCGTTGAATGAGAGCGATCGAGCGAAGTCGGGATTGCTGGCGTGCAGCGACATGACGGCGTCCGCGAAGTGTGCGCCGTGCGCCGCGTTGTCTTCGTCAGGCTCCACCAGCAGCCCGTTGACGCCGTGTTCGATCACATCCTGGGCGCCCGATCGCACGCGAGAGACCGCCGGGATGCACCCCTGCCCCAACGCTTCGAGCATCGCGAGGCTCAGGCCTTCGGCACGCGAGGGGAGCACGAACAGGTCCGCGGCGGCGAACTGTCCGGCGAGTTGGTCGGGAGGCACAGGCGGCAGGCGGGTGATCCGCTCGGCCCGTTGGGCCGCCGCGGCGTCGATCTCGCTCGTCGCCGGGCCATCGCCGATGATCGTGAGGTGATGCGTGACACCGCTGCGGCTCAGGCAATCACTCATTTCGACCAGGGTTGAGATTCGCTTCACGCCCTCTTCCACCCGCCCGGCGTATAGGAGGCGCCAGGGGCGGGCGGCGCCGAACTCCCGGCGCGGCGCCATGGGCGCGACGGGCACCCCGTACGGCACCAGATGAACTTCGCGGTCCGGCAGCATTTGAGCGAGCGCATCGCGAGTGGCGTGGCTGACGGCGACGAAGGCGCTGAGCGTTGGGGCGTAGTGCGTGAGCACGGCACGGTCGTACGCGCTGTCGAGGTGGCACCAACCGATGCAGCGGACGCGATCGGAATTTCGTGCCGCGATCGCCGCGGCGATGCCATAGCAATCTCCGTGCAGATTCGGTGAGAGCACCACCGGCCCGCTCTCCGACATCTCGTCGATGGCGGACTGATAGCTCGCGATGTACTGCTCGATGTTCCCGTGGCACGATTCAACAGCGGGCAAATGCTCGAGATGAAAGCGCCGAACCCGCGGATGGGTGGGGATCCCGAGGGGCGCGTAGCGGCCGGCCGATCGGTGCAGGATCAGCCCAGTGTCGCGCCCCAGTTCCGCCAGCGCGTTCACCAACCGCACCGCCCACGTCGCGACGCCGCTGACGTACAGGCCGCCCGGGAGGGCGACGAGCAGTGCCGGAGTGCGGGTGTTGGCGGGACTGCTCAAGGGCATCACTCTCTGTAAGGCCCGTCGCTCAACAGGAATGCGAGGTAACGGTCGCAGACGTCCGCGATCGACTCGGGGACGGCGAGGCTGGAGTACACCGGGTAGTGTGAGCGGATGCGTTCCAGGAGGGCGGGGATCTCGTGAGGGTGCGAGAAGGGCAGGCCGCCGAACGAGACCAGTTCCGGGTGCCCGCCCGAGTTGAGGTACAACGCCGGCAGGCCGCAGGAGAGCGCTTCGATCAGCGCGTTGGAGCAGGGGTCGTTGCGGCTCGCTGTGAGGTACACGTCGTGGCGACGCAGTTCCTCCGCCAACGCGGCGGAGGGCAGCGGGGCGATGATCCGCGTGTGCTTCAGGGTGGTGGGGCAGTTGCCGACAAACGTGAACTCGTATCGATTCGGGTCCAGGTTCTCATCGAGCCACTGGTACACGGCCGCGCCCTTGCCCGGGTTGGGCGACCACGACGTGGCGACGATGCGGAGGCGTTCTCCCGGAACACGCGGCGTCTCGGCCCGGTGGAACATCGCCGGGTCGCAGGCGTTGATGATGAGCGCGGGGCGGGTGGGGCGCAGGCCGAGCTGCGCCAATGCGTGCATGGTGTGCCAGGACTGGATGATGGTGGCGGTCGCGAATCGCGAGTTGAAGTCGAAGCAACGGCGGTCAGAGTCCAGCGATTCGGGCGTGCCGCGGATGAGGCTGATGGGCCCGTCGATCCGGTGCAGCACGCGGCAGGAGCCCGGCTCCACCATGGACTCGAACTTGTCGATGTCGAACTGGATGCTGTTGACGATGTGGGCGTTGGCCCTTGGTCCTTCGCCGTTCTGGGTGCAGGTGATGCCGCGGCGCTGAGCCTGGGCCATCAATGCCATCATGAACTGGTTGCCGCCGCCCCATGGTGGCGGGGTGAACTTGTTCCAGAACGAAACGACGGGTGTGGAGGTCGGCCGCGCGGGCACGCGCACTCGCGAACGGCTGACGCTGGCGGGGAGCGAGCGGTACACCTGCGTCAGGTGTTCACGCACCGACTCAACGCTGTGGCGGGCCGCGACGATGGCCCGGTGGGCCGGGGCGTAACGACGCAACGACCGATGCCGGATGTCCTCGCGGATCTTCTCAACAGCCTCCGCCGCGTCGCCGAAAAGGCACTCGTTGCAGAGAATATCGGGGGCGTGACCCACGGGCGTGGAGAGCGTGGCGATGCCCGCCGCGGCGGATTCGAGCACGGCCCGGGGCCCGCCCTCGCTGCGGCTGGTGATGAGGCACAGGTCCGCCAGCCCGTACAGCTGCGCGATCTGGCCCGAATCCAGGATGTTCCGCGGGTAGTCGTCGCGGGGTGTCTCCTCACCCACGAAGACGGAGGGGATGTTCTTGGCGTTCAGTTGCGAGCGCACCCAGTGGCGGCGCGGACCGGCGAGCAGGGCGACCACGGGCTCACCGAGCCTCCGTAGTTCCGCGAGGATCGTGACGAACACGTCCGGGCCCTTGACGAGTTTGGGCTGGTATTCCTTCGGCGTGCCGCTGAAGCCCTGGGTGTCTCGGTGAAAGTTCGCGATGACGTACGAGCCCGCGGGTATCCGTCGGCGTGTCGAAGCGGTGAGAGGCGAATCTTGGCCGGGAGATGAGAAGAGCGCGGAGTCTACCGCGTACGGCGCGTACGCGACGGGGGCTTGAATCGTGCGGAGTCTCTCCAACGCGGACCGGGATTGGGCGATCCACATCGTGACACGGTTGAACGCCGAAAGGAACTCGGGCTCGCCCATGCAGCGGGCCGGGTCACCGGTCATGTGGCAGACGACCGGCTTGCCGTCGATCTCAGAGAGAGGGATTTCGGCGAGCGGGCGCCACCAGCATGCGTGGATGACCGCCGCTTCGCGGGGGTGGTCGACCCGCGGGGCGATTGCTTCGAGCGCTTGCAGCGTCAGGCGGCGATCCTCGTCCACCGCCCAGCCGGCGCCATCGCCGTCGCAGAGATAGAAGGAGCGAGGGGTCATGCCTTGGTGGCCCGAACTCCGTACCCGGTGGTGAAGCTGGTTATGTACTCGTGCATGCGGTCGCGGTTGGCGCGTTCCCACGCCAAGGCCTGCTCTCGGGCGGTCTGAACGAACGGGAGCAGCATGCCCAGCGTCTTCTCGGGCAGCCCGGCGGTGTCGCTCATGTGCTTGGCCCAGCCGCGGAACAACTCCGCGGCGACCGACGGCAGAGACCCCTGCGCCTCGATTGTCACGTCGGTGAATCCTGTTGCATTCAGAGACGAGTTCCACCAGTGCGGCGTGTAGCGGCCGACATCGATCGGATCCGGGTGAACGCGGAACAGGAATGGCGCTGTGGCGAGCAGCGAGCCACCCTGACGTAGCAGGCGCGAGGCCTCGCGGAGTGCCGCGAGCGGATCGGCCAGATGCTCGATGACTTCCGAGAGAATGACAACGTCGGCGGAGAAGGACTCTAGCGGGATGTTCGAGGCGTCCGCGAGAATGTCCGGTCGTGCCGCGGGGCTTGAGTTGACGCACGTGGTGCAGACATCAAAGCGGGAGAGTTCGAAGCGGCCGCGTTTGCGGCCGTTCTTGCCGCCAACGTCGATGACGCGAGCGCCGGGGGGCAAGGTCGCCGCGCTGCGCTCGAAGAACTCGTCGACGAAGTAACGACGGATCGAGTAGTGCAGGTCGTGGCTGTGCGACGGCGCGATTGACTCGTCGAGCCGCTCCGGCTGGATGGGTTCGCGGGTCAGTTGCAGGATGACGCGCGCGGCTAACTGCTTGCCCGCGCCGATCTGCGGGCCGGTCTCCGACCACTGCACGATCGTGCCGGGGAAGAGGGCCGCGACGCCCGCGGGGCTCTTGAAGTCCCACAGGTCCGCGCCGCGCCGGCCGTACTCGACGGGGACTTCGATCGCGATCCGGCCGCCGGGCTTGAGCACACGCAGCATTTCCCTCGCCGCTGCGTGAGGGTCTAGCGCGTGCTCAAGGCAGTGGGAGGCGTAAACGATGTCGAACGCGCGGGGTGCAAAGTCCAGGCGATGCATGTCCATCACTCGCACCCTTGGGTCCGCTGCGTGCAGATCGATCCCGATGGTGTCGGTGAAGCCGGCGCGGGCGAGGTAGTCCAGTTCGCGGCCGTTGCGACAACCGACGCACAGCACGCGGGGCGGAGGCTGGGTCGGGGCGAACTGAGCCAATCGAGAGATGAGGTACACGGCCCGATCGCCGGGGTCGTGGTCCTTGAGCGCCAGGCTGCGGTTCAACTGCAGCGTGCGGTATTCTTCGGCGGTCAGTTGCGGCGGCTCTTGGAGGATCATGTGCGTTCCCGGCGTGCGGTGCGGAGGAGTCAGAAAACGTTCGTGTTGTCCGCGACAACTCTGTACTCTCCCCACGATGTTTCCAGATGCATCACTTTGAGCCCCGCTTCCGCCAGTTCAGCCAGCAGTTGCTCGCGCGTGTGCTCGGTTTCGTGCGTGGGGTCGCAGCGCCACTCGACGCCGAGGTCTTTCTTCCAGGCCACTCGCCAGTCACGCTCGAACGCGGGTACGCGGATCAGGAATCGGCGGGGCTTGTACCACGAGGCCCACTGCGCCAGGCGACGCGGTCGATCGGTGATGTGCTCGAGTACGTTGCTCAGGATGACGGTGTCGAAGGATTCGGGGATGCGCAGTGAGGTGATGTCGCCGAAGACGAAGAGGGGCGCGGGCTCCACGCCCGCACAAAGCGATTGAGCCTTGGAAACGTTCGAGGCCGACCACTCGATGCCCGTGACGCGGACCCCGGCGGTGGCGAGCGAGAGCGCCAGCGCGCCCACGCCGCTGCCCAGGTCGATGATGCGTTCGCCCGGCGAGGCGTGCGAGACGAAGAAGTCGTGGTAGGCGATCAGGCGGTGCTTGGGGTGCAGCCCGTTGTTGGCCAGCGTCGCGGACTCTCCGTGCATGAAGTAGCACGCGGAATCAAGCTCCATCAGGAATCGGGCCTGTTCGCGCGGGGGCATCCGCTTGGCGAAGCCGTGAAGACTGCGCTTCCAGGCTTCCACCGCCACGTCTAGGGGGGCCTGGAGCAGCGCGGCGTCCCACCGCACCGGAGCGGCGGGGGCTTCGACGGGTGCAGGGGTTCCCAGGTGGGCGGCGGTTGAGCTTGGCACGCCGTGGATATCGGCGGGTGGGCGCGGTGGTGCTTGATATTGGGGGAGGATGCGCGGGGTCGCGACCGCATCGGGCGATCAACGCACTTTCCCAGGATGGGGGAAATCCGCGATCGTCGTCGAAGTTACTTGCCGGCTTCCGCGGCGGGCTTTCCGGCGGGCAGCGTTCCAACGGTGGCGATCCACAACTGGCTTGAGGGTTTCTCTTCGCCCGAGACCTTGGGGCCGCGCTGGCTGGTCCACATCATGGTGTCGCCGCCTTTGGTGAAGACGGGCAGCACGTCGGCGCCGGTGGCGCTGGTGATGCGCGTGTAGAGCAGGTTGGGGATCATGGCGTGCGAGGTGTTGGCTTTCGTCGCGGCGGATTTGGCGGAAGCCATCGCGGCTTCGTCCAGGCGCACGGCGAAGATTTCGTAGTTGGCGTGGCTTACCTGGCTGGTGCCGTACACGATGTACGTGCCCGACGGGTGCCAGTAGGGCGCCCAGTTGACGTTCTTGTTGTCGGTCAACTGGTATTCAAAGTCGGTGCCCACGGGCACGCCGTCTTCAAACTTCAGGTCCGCGACGTAGATCTGGAGGAGGTCGTTGCCCTCGCGGTCGGACCGGTAGCAGATGCGCTTGCCGTCGGGAGAGAAGAATGGGCCGCCGTCGTACCCGGGGGCGACGACGATGGGGTGGTGCTTCTTCGTCTGGGTGTCGTAGATGTAGATGTTGGCGTCGGGGCGCTCACCCTCCTTGGCGTCCTCGATGTGGGCGTAGAGGATGAAGCGGCCGTCGGGGGAGACGGAGCACTCCGCGTCGTAGTTGGGACGGGTGAAGATCGGGGTTGCGGCGTTTTCGCCGGGGGCGAGTTCTTCGATGTGCTTGAGGTCGAGGTTCAGCAGTTCCAGACGCGTGGTGAGTTCGGCGCGGCGGGGGGAGATTCCGGCGGGCACGGCGTTGGCGCTATCGAGTTTGGCGCGCAGTCCGACGATCTCCTGGCGCAGCACTCCGATCGCCGCCGCGGAGGAATCGGCGTCCTTGCCCGATTCCGTCTGGATACCGAGCATCTGGATGACCGAGCGGCGGCAGACCTCCATCTCGTTGGGGAACATCCAGACGTACTTGCGGGTGCCGACCTGGAATCCGGACTTCTTCTCTTCGGCCGGCGTCTTGAGCGTGGAGCCGAAGATCACCGATCCGGGGAGTGAAGGATCGAACCAACCGCAGGTGTTGGCCGAGTTGTCGGGGCTCACGCGGATCGGCTTCTCGATGCCCGTGATGCGGCCGCCCTCGTTGCGGGTGAGGCGGGCGACGAACATGGAGTAGAACGGTTCGGGCTCCTTGCCCGGCTCGGGGACGGCGGTCGCCTGGAAGATGATCCAGCCGTCGTTGGGGCTGAAGTACGCCTCGCCGGCCTTGGTGAACTGGTCGCGCGAGGTGAGTTGGACGTGGTTGGTGAGGTAGGGGGCTTCGAGCGTTTTCCAGTCCAGGGGCGATTCGGATTGCGGGGCTGGAGGCTGCGCGAGAGCGACGGCGAGAGCGAGGACGGGCATGCCCGATTATTGGAGGGGCTGGTGCGCCGGGATCGGCGGCGGGGTGGGGTGTTTTACGCCGCGAGCCGGCGTGCGCCGTCGGCCCGTTGCACGGCCAGGGCGAGGACCGGGATTTCGGTCTCGCCGTCGCCGGGCTGGAGCTCGGCACGCACGGAGTCGAACTGGGCCTGGCGGCGCTCGAAGGCGTCGGCGATCATGGGATCGAAGTGCGAGCCGCGGTTTTCGGCGATGATCCGGCGGGCCTGCTCGTGCGTCATGGCGTCCTTGTAGACGCGCTTGCTGGTGAGGGCGTCGTACATGTCGGCGAGCGCGACGATGCGGGCGCACAGGGGGATCTGCTCGCCGCTGATGCGGCTGGGGTATCCGCTGCCGTCGTACTTCTCGTGGTGGCAGAGGGCCACCTGGATGCTCATGTTGAGCAGGTCGTCGTCGCCCACGTGCTGGCGGATGGCGATCAGGGTGTCGGCGCCGATGGTGGTGTGCGTCTCCATCTGGCGGCGTTCCTCGGGGGTGAGGCGGCCGGGCTTCAGGAGGATGGCGTCGGGGATGCCGACCTTGCCGATGTCGTGCATGCTGGCGGCGAGTTTGAGACGCTCGATCCAGGCGCGGTCGATCTCGTGGTGCGAACCCAGCAGTTCCAGGCTCAGGAGTTCGCAGTAGCGGCAGATACGTTCCAGGTGCTTGCCGGTGTCGGTATCGCGATAGTCGGCGAGCTTGGCCAGGCCGAAGATCAGGCCGTTGCGGATCGACAGGCCGCGGCGGGTGCGGCGCTCGACCTCGGCCTCCAGCTTGTCCACCAGGCGGGTCAGGATGGTGTCGTAGCGGCGGACCAGGGCGACGGAGCCGAGCACGGTGATGCCCAGAAGGACAACACCGCCCGCGCTGCACCAGAGGAGGGTGAGGCGGGCGAAGCGTGACTCCGCGGCGGCGAGGGCCGCGATGGGCTGGTAGGCGATGATCTTGGACTGGGTGTGGGCGTTGGCGAGCACCGCGATGGTGGCAGGGGCGCCGAAGATCGTGGATTCGCCGGTGACGACGGTGCCCGGACTTAAGTCCGCGAGCGCGATGGGTTCGCGGCCCGGGAGGAGGGTGACGGTGATCGAATCGACGCATTGGCGAGAGAGGGCGGTACCTGCGGCGCGGCCCTCGGAATGGCAGAGAACCTCGCCGTTCCTGGCGACGATGGCGACGGAAGTGGATCCGGGGAGGCGAAAATCCTCGACGAGTTTCTGAGCCGAGGCCCACGCGGGACCGCCGGGGTCGAGCGGGCCTTCTGGCAGTTCGCTCAGCGCCAGAGAGAGGTGCGTGACGGCGCGGCTGGCCTCGTCGACAACGCGTTCGTGCATGCGGGAGGCCAGGCCGAGCTGTGCGATGCTGACGGTGGCCCACCATCCCAGGCCGATGACCACGGCCTGCAGAATCACCATCGCCGCGATGAGGCTGGAGCGGCTACGGAGCCTGAAGGGGCGCGGGTATTTGGATTGCGGAGCGGACACTTCTATAGGAAACATCGGGCCGTATCGAACGCTGATTCATTCCCATTGCCGGCGGGGATTGGTTCGCGGACGCTGTGCGGCCGCGTGTTCCGCGAAGGGGGCCGAGGTCTACAACCCGGACAGGGCATCGCGCACGGCGCGATCCGCGGCGGCGACGGCCTCGGCCATGGAGGCGGGTGCGAGCGAGACCCCGCCGGTGGGCTTTGGCGCGCTCGGGCCCTTTTCGCCCGCGCGGATCGGGAAGTTCGCGGATTCGCTTCCTGCGAGCATGAGCTCCACGTCCGCGGAGAGCAAGTAATCGGCGAGTGCGCGGGCGTGTGAAGGGTTGGGACCGCCCTTGATGAGCGCGATGGTGTTGGGGATGAGCAGCGGGCCCGCGCTTGGAAGTGCGCCCGCCGGGGCGGACGCGGCGTCTGGTGATTCGTAGACGAACGCGACGGGTTTCCCGGCGTCGGGCTGACTCGCGGCGATGGCGTCGTCGGTGTCGGTGAGGCCGACTTCAATCTCGCCCAGGGTGAGCGCCGAGACAACGGCGCTGTTCCCGTCGTACAGGCGCAGGCCGTTGGCCCGCATCGCCTTGAGCCAGTCCCGAAGTGCGGCCTCTCCGGCGGTGGAGGCGATGGCGGCCATCTGCATGCGGGTGGTTCCGAACTGTGGGCGGGCCATGCCGACGAGGCCTTTGTACCGGGCATCGGTGAGGTCCCGCAGGTGCGTCGGGGGCTGCTTGATGCGGTTGGTGTTGTACGCGATGATGCGGGCGCGGACGGCGTGGCCGTGCCAGAGTTGATTGGGGTCGCGGAAGTTGGCGGGCCAACCGGTGGGGAAATCCGCCGCGGCGGCGGGGCTGAAGGGCTCGAGCAGCCCTTCGCGGGCGAGGAGAGCGGTGCCGAGGGCCTCGTTGGACCACCAGACATCGGCGCGGGGCGAGGCACGCTCGGCGAAGAGGCGTTCGATCAGGCCGGTGGTCTTGGTGGCTTCGGTGTCGCCGACGATCCGGACACGGATGTGCGTGTTCTTCTGGAAACGTTCGACGATCGGCGCGGTGATGAAGGAATCACTGCTGGTGTAGAGCACGACCTCCGGCTGGCTGGGTTGGCGCGAGCAACCGGCGATGACCAGGAGCATGAAGAGCGCGATGAACCGGGGCAGGGCCGCCGGTGGGTTCTTCATGGGTTGGATCATGGCGGATTGTTGCGGCGAACGCGAGGACGCGTGCGCATGAACTTTTGGTCGCGCTCGCGCGGGGCGACCGGGGGCATTATCGGGACTTTGGGGCGGATCGAGCCGCGGCGTGCACGAAGGGGCGTGATGGTGGGCGGGAGTGCGCATGAACTTTTGGTGGCGTGCGGGTGTGCGCGGGCACGCGTTGGACGGGCGATGGTTGAAGGAATATTGCCATGGCCTGCACTTGTTGGCTTGAATGGCAAGGACATGGGTGGCTGGGGAGGTCGAAGTGCGCATGAACTTTTGGTGGTGTGTCGCCTCACGTGATCGTGCGTTATCTGGACGCTTCGCGAGGAGCATCGTTGCGGGGATCGATGTGAATCCCTGGGGTGGCTCTGGTTGAGCGGGGAGGTCGGGGTGCGCATGAACTTTTGGTGGTGCGGGTGCGGGTTCGGTGGATATCGGAAGGGTTCAACGCGAGTTTGTACGCGGCATCGGCGGCTGCCGGAACTGTTTTGTTTGGAGGTGACCTGCTTGTGCGCACAAGTGCGGTCGTGGCGTAGAGTGCGGAATCGGGGGCTGCTTGCGGGGGTAGAATGCGGCGATGATGACCCGCGGCGACGAATCCGGGGCGGTGAGCGCGTGGTGAATGCGACCGTGACGCGCGCGGACTGGCTGGAGGCGGCGCGGGCGCTGCCGCCGCGGAGCGTTGACATGCTGTACGCGGATCCGCCGTTCAACACGGGCGCGGCGCAGCGGACGCCGCCGGGCGCCGCGGCGGCGGGTCGGGGGGTGTTCGCGGCGTACGAGGATTCGTGGCCGACCACCGGTGAATGGGTCGCGTGGCTGCGGGAGCGTCTGCGGGCGACGCTGCCAGCGCTCAAGGTCAGCGCCAATGTGCTGATTCACGTGGATTGGAGGACGAGCCACCACGCCCGGTTGCTGCTGGACGAACTGTTCGGCGCGGACCGGTTCGTGAATCACCTGGTGTGGAGTTACGGGCTGGGCGGCTCGTCGCCCCGGCGGTTCGCGCGCAAGCACGATGACATTCTGTTCTACTGCGTTGATCCGGAGCGGTACTGGTTCGAGGCGCCGCGCGTGCCCGCGACGAGCGCGAAGATGAAGGGGCAGATGAAGAAGGCGACCGATGTGCTGGAGATCGCCAGCCTGAACAACATGGCGACGGAGCGCACCGGGTACCCCACGCAGAAGCCGCTGGAACTGCTGCGGACGCTGGTGGGGGCGTGCTGCCCGCCCGGGGGCACGGTGCTCGACCCGTGCTGCGGCAGCGGCACCACGCTGGTCGCGGCGTGCGAGATGGGTCGGCGGGCGATCGGCTTTGACGCCAGCGAGGATGCGGCCGCGCTGGCGGAGCGGCGCGTGCGGGAAGCCGACGAGCGGTTCCACGCCGGATCGGCGTGACGGCTATTGGCCCAGGGCACGCAGGACCACGGTGGCGTATGAGCCGCGGGGGAGCGTGAAGCGGATGGTTCGTTTTAGACGCTTTCGGTCGCTGAGATCATCTGGCAGAGGCGGGTCCATGCGCAGATCGGTCGCGCGGATGAACAGGCTTCGCGGCGCTTCGCCGAAGTTGGGCTTGCGCACACCCTTGATCGAGAGGTCCCGCACGGCGAGCCCCTCCTGTGTCAGGGCGGACTGAGCCGCGGAGGCCCACGGCTCGGTGAGCGTGGTGGAATCGGCGAGCATGGGCATGGTGACATCGCGCCAGAGTGCCGGGACCGCGTGTGCGGGGGGGAAGAGCATGGGGCCGAAGTCATCGTCGCCCAGGAGGCAGTTGTCGGGCGCCAACAGTTCGGCGATGCGCCGGGCGGCGGCGTTCCAGAGGTGGGACTGGTACGCCTCGATGCACAACTGCTGGAACTGGTGGGGGAGCTGGGTGAACGCGTCGCGGAAATCGCTGCCGTGGGCGAGGGCTTCAACAGCGCGGCGTTCCGGGCAGCGCGGCACGAGGGGCAGGGCGACGTTCCAGTTTCCCCAGTGGGTGGCCAATGCACGGGTCATGGCGCGACGGGGGCCGGAGTCATTGCGGTCCGGTTTGCCGTTGGCTAGTTTGAGGGCTTGCGCAAACTCGCAGCGGATCAGGTGTTTGGCGATCCAGCCCT
>JBGAMO010000022.1:0-39322 GCA_044222845.1 Phycisphaerales bacterium | reverse complement strand
TTCGGATGGGCCAAGAACGGACTGTACGCCGCTGGAACCCACACCTGGCAGGCGAGTCCATTTGGGAGGCTTAGCGCGAAAGCGCGTGCCTCCCATTCGGATCGGATGGCGAACGGCGATGCCGGGCGCTGCCTGATCTTCAAAGGCCTTGCGGACGGGGTGACCCGGACGCGGGCCGACATGCCAACTCCCCGCTCCTCCCACTCTTCCTCAGAGAACACGGAGCGGATATTGATGCCGGATGGCCGGCATGTTCCAGAGGCGATCCGCCGGTGCAAGCCGGCGGGTCGCCTTTTTCACGTGGCAAGCGGTTATCAGCATTCAAATCGTGATACGCGCGGCGGGAGAAACTCGAACTGGTGTTCCGGCGGCGTTGGGCCGCCTCAACCTACCGGAGATTCCCAGATGTCATCGCGCCGAATTCCATCACTGATCGCTCTCGCGGCATTCACGGCTTTGGGCCTTGCGCCCTGTTCCTCGCTCGCCGCGGGGATTACGTACCAGGGAGAGATCCGCCTGGGCGGATCGCTGCTCACTACCTCGTGCGACCTGCAGTTCCGCGTGTACGACTCGGCGGGCGGCGGGGGACAGGTGGGGCCGAGCCTGCAGGCGTTGGGGGTGTCGCCGGTGGATGGCCGCTTCGCGGTGGATCTGGACTTTGGGGCCGGCGTGTTCACCGGTGCGCCCCGCTGGATGGAGATCGACGTGCGGCCCGCGGGGAGCTCGGACCCGTGGACCACGCTCTCGCCCCGGCAGCCGATGAGCGCAGCGCCGTACGCGCTCTTCGCGCTGGGCGGCAATCAGGGGCCGACCGGGCCCACCGGGCCGATCGGGCTCACCGGGCCCACGGGGGCGCAGGGGTTGCCGGGCGCGACGGGGCCGACGGGGGCTACGGGACCGACGGGGGCCACAGGGCCCACAGGCCCGATCGGGCCCACAGGTCTCACGGGCGCGACCGGGCCGGCGGGGGCATCGCCCTTCAGCCTCAACGGCACCACGGCCTTCTACAACGCGGGCAACGTGGGCATCGGCACATCGGCGCCCGCGACGAAGTTTGACGTTCGCGGCTCGGCGCAGGTGCAGAACACGGTGCGGCTTGATCCTTCCGACTCGCCGCTGATCGTGCGCCAGTTCGATCTGTTCACGTCGGGCAACAAGGTCGGGCTGGGGCGGTGGGGTTTGTTCCAGGAGCCGGTCACGCTCTTCCTGGGCGTGGCGGGCAGCGATTACCCCGGCACCAGCAACCTCGTGCTGGGCGGCTGGACCGCATCGGGCGTGCGCGAGGACTGGATGAACCTGGTCAAGGGCGGCAACGTGGGCATCGGCAACACGAACCCGCAGAGCCGGCTGGATGTTTTCCGTTCGGGGAACAACGCCGCGGCGCGGTTCCGGACGGACGCGACGGATTACACGGCGGTCACGATCTCGAACGCGTCGTCGGGCTCGCTGGACTATTCGCTGCTCTCGACCGGCAACGCGTGGGCGGGCGGGGCCGGGGACTTTGTGATCCGCAGTTCCAACAACATCGACGGCTTCATGATCGACGGGGGCGGCAACGCCGCGGCGTTCTTCACGAACGCTCCGACCAACCCCGCGGGCTACTCCCGCACGCTGTACCTGAACGGTCACCCCACGCTGGGCGGATCGGTGGGCATCGTGTTCCACAACCCGGTGCTGACGAGCGGTTCGCAGCACTGGACGGCGGGCATCAACAACGACGGGCGGTTCGCGTTCGAGAAGGTGGGCGGCGGGAGCAACCTGGTGAGCGTGCCGGCGCTGGAGATCCGCGGGGGATCGGACCTGGCCGAGCCGTTCAACGTGACGGGCGAGGGCGAGATTCTGCCGGGCATGCTGGTGTGCATTGATCCGGCGCACCCGGGCCAGATGCGGCTCTCGACGCGCGCGATCGACCGCACCGTTGCGGGCGTCATCAGCGGCGCGGGCGGCGTGAACGTGGGCATGCTGCTGAAGCAGGAGGGCTCGATCGCGGACGGGCAGCACCCGGTGGCCCTGAGCGGGCGCGTGTACTGCTATGTGGATGCGGACGCCGCGGGAGCGGTTGAGCCGGGCGACCTGCTGACGACCTCCGACACGCCCGGGCACGCGATGCGGGTGGTTGACCACATGCGCGCGGGCGGGGCGATCATCGGCAAGGCGATGACCTCGCTGGACCACGGCAAGGGCCTGGTGCTGGTGCTGGTGAATCTGCACTGAACGTGTTCCCCGCGTGCCGCGGCGTGAGAACGCCCCGGCACGTTTTTTCTTCACAGGAAGGCCGTCATGTCACTGAGGATTCTGATCAAGTTCGCCGCGTTGTGCCTGGTTGTCGCGTCCGTCGCCCGCGCTTCTGACCCGGTGGCCCCGCTGGTGGAAGCGCAGTTCGACACCATCAAGCGTCACGGCGTGGCGCTTGGGTTCTATCCCGACGGGATGCCGGATGTGTCGGGGGCGTACCACTGGCAGGGCATCGCGAGATCGAACACGCCCGGAGAGCCGCACCTGTTCGTGACGGCGAGCAACGCCAACGCCGCGGCGTTGGGGGTGGTGCGGATGACCAGTTGCGCCCGGGACGGGGAGCGGCTGCGGTCGAACCGGCTGTCGAGCGCGTACGACGTGAAGGACACCGCGCCGCCGACCTCGGACAAGGTGGTGAAGGTGATCCGGTTCGACGGGACGAACTACAACGGCGGGGACGGGCCGGGGTATCCGCACTATCACCACGCGGGCGGGATCCAGATCAGCGGTGACATCCTGGCGGTGTCGCTGGAGGACCCGGGCGACGCGTCGCTCTCGGCGGGCGCGGTGTGCTTCATCGACGTGGCGGACCCGCAGAACCCGATCTTCCTGAGCGTCCAGAGCATCGATCACGACGTGGGGGCGGTGGCGATCATCTCGCAGGGCGCTGGGGCGTACCTGGTGGCGGTGATGGGGTGGGATACGGGGCGGCGGGTGGGCTTCTACTCGACGACCGAGTCGCTGATCCGCAACCCGCCGGCGTCGGGGCAGATCCTGACGCACCTGGACGACTGGTACCAGTACGACAACAGCCAGGTGCTGTGGCAGATCGGCACGCTCTCGCTGCAGAACATCAACTTCATCAAGGACTCTTCCTCGGGGAGCCTGTACCTGATCGGCACGCGCAACACCACCGGCGCGCCGGGCGGCAACGACTACGCGGATATCTACCGGGTGACGACCTCGGGGAGCGAGTACTACCTGACGCACGTCAACACCAACTGGATCCGCCCGTGCGATTGCTACGACTGCAACAACTGCCCGGCCTCGCACACGGGGCGGTTCGGGAATGGCGCCGCGGCGGGGGGGATCTACGTGTCGCCGACGGGAAACCTGTACCTGTACATGACGGAGCACTACAGCGACGGGCCGGGGAACAGCGTGAAGATGGGCGAGTTCTACCTGAGCGGGCTCACGTGGTCGGGCAACGCGAACCCGTGCACGTACTGGGTGGAGTTGTACGACGACGCGACGGGGTGGGACGACGGCACGCCGGACCGGAGCATGGTGATCGACGGGCAGGACCGCTTCCGCGAGGACTTCGCCAACTTCAACAACCTCGAGGGGTTCAACGACAAGGCGAGCAGCGTGCGGTGGTGCCTGCCGGTGGGCGTGAACGTGGTGCTGTACGAGAACGACACGTTCAACACCGGCAACTCGGGCCGCACGGTGACGCTGACGGGCACGGGGCGGGTTCAGTCGATCGCCAACCTCGCGGACAGCCCGTACAACTTCGGCGACAAGACCAGTTCGCTCGCGTTCTACAACGCCACGTGCGTGGAGCAGAGCGTGGCGGTGGTGCCGGAGCAGGCGGGCACGATCGCGGGCGGGGCGGATCTGCTCACGGGCTGCTGCGAGCGGCCGGAACTGTCGGTGTTTCGGGGCGGGTACCCGGGGGCGGTGACGCTCACCAAGTCGATGATCATCCGGACGCGGGAGGGGGCTGCTCGGATTGGGGCGAATTGAGGGCAGCAGGCATAAGGCATCAGGCATTGGGCATCAGGGAAGAGGCAGAGGGCGAGAAGGCAGAAGGCATCGGGCATTGGGCATCAGGCATCAGGGAAGAGGCAGAGGGCAGAGGGCTGCAGCACTTTCAACTGGGGACCGCATATGACACTCCGCACGCTTGTTCAACTCTTGACCGTTGCCCTGTTCGCCGCGGCGGGGTGGGGGCAGGTGATGACGCAGCTCTCGTTCAAGGCGTCGCACAACGCCTACGAGCGCAACGAGACGATCGATAGCCAGATCGTGAACTACAACTCGTGGGTGATCGAGCTGGACATCAGCCGCGACACCGACGACAGCATCGAGGTGATCCACGCGTGCGGGAGCAACGGGCACGAGTTCGAGACCGAGCTGGACGAGATGTTCAACGCGGCGTGGATGATGACCGAGCGGTTCACTTTTCTGTACCTGGACATGAAGGAGTTCCGCAACGGGTTCGGGGGGGTCTTCTGCAACAAGAAGTGGGGGGATGCCTCGTGGTACATGCCCAAGATCCAGACGGACGTGACCGCCGCGCTCGTGCGGGCGGGGCTTTCGTGGAGCAACGTGTACACCACAACGGACTTCGCGGCTGACGGGCGCGAGTGGCCGAGTTGGCAGACGCTGGTGGCGCGGGGCAAGTACCTCGCGGTGATCGTGGATGAACTGGACGACACCGTGACGGATGGCTACCCGCTGATGACGGCGTGCAGCCAGAAGACGATCGCCGATCAGCACACCAACTGCGTGCTCATCAACCGCCAGGACGCGAGCGACGACGACGCGGGCAACGGCCCGGTGAAGTCCGATCACCAGAAGTACCTGTGGCGATCCTGGCAGGTGGGCGGCTCGGAGGAGACGCATTGGAACAACGCCCTGGCGGCGGGGTTCCACTTCATCGCGACGACGAAGATCAGCGACACCTTCACGAACACGGATGTGCGCGTGCACTCGCCCGCGCCGTGCTACGTGATGAACACCAACCTGGGCGCGCAGTACGGCACGTGGAGCTTCCCGTTCATCACGGTGAACCAGGGCGTGAACCGGGCGTTTGGTTCAACGCCGGTCAAGATTGCGCCCGGGACGTACTTTGAGACCGGGCGTGCGTTCACGATCCCGACGAAGTTGCTGCGGTCGGGGAGTTCGGGGAGCGTGGTGATCCGGTGATGTGCGGGCGGCGTTAGACGCCCAGCATCTCCATGACGCCCTTCTTGACGTCGTCGGCGGAGATGCCGCAGTACTTGAGGAGTTCGTCGGGGGTCTTGGCGCTCTTGGGGATGCGCTTGACGTGCATCTGCTTGAGCTTGAAGCCGTCGCCGCTCTCCAGGAGTGCATCGGCCACCGCGCTGCCCAGTCCGCCGCCGAAGTTGTCCTCGACGGTCAGGACGTTGCCGCTGTGCTGCTGCACCATGTCGAGGAAGGCGTCGGTGTCGAAGGGCAGGGAGTAGAGGTCCACCAGCCCGGCGGAGACGCCGGCCTTGTCGAGCATTTCCACGACCTTGTTGGCCTCGTGCACCATGTAGCCCGCGGCGGCGATGACCACGTCGCGGCCCTCGTTAAGCACCTCGAAGCCGCCGAGGTTGAAGACCGTTTCATCGTTGTAGATGAACTCGGTGTCGGGCCGCATGGTCCGCATGTAGCACGCGCCCTCGTACTCGGCCATGACGCCGGTCAGGGCGTACGCGGCGTAGGCGTCGGCGGGCTGGAGGACGTAGCAGCCGGGGTTGCCGCGGTGGTCCTTCATGGTCGTGAAGGAGCGGAACCAAGCGACGTCGGGCAGGGACATCTGGCTGGGGCCGTCGGCGGCGAGGGTGATGCCGCAGTGGCTGCCGATCAACTTGATGTTCGCGCCGCTGTAGATGGCCATCTCGATCTGGTCGTACGCGCGGGTGAGGAACTTGGCGAAGGTGGAGACGAAGGGGATTTTGCCCGCCGCGGCCTGGCCGACGGCGACCGAGACCATGTTCTGCTCGGCGATCTTGCACTCGAAGAAGCGGGCGGCCAGGGCGGGGTCCTTCTTGAAGAACTCGGCGAAGGTGGAGTTGGAGACGTCGGCGTCCAGGACGGTGACGCGGTCGTTGATCTGGCCCAGGGCCCGCAGGGCCAGGCCGTAGGCGCGGCGGGTGGCCATGCTGCCGGACTGCAGGAGGCTTTCCATGTCCCACTTGCGCATCACGACGCTCAGGCTGGGCAGGTCGGGCGAGGTGAAGTCCCTGGCCTTGGCCTCGGCGGGGGGCTGGATCATGAACTGGTCGCTGCTCACCAGTGCGCTGGTGAGCTCGACGCGCTTGGACTCCAGCTCGGTCAGGGCCCGCTTCAACTGCTCGCCGGTGGGCGGCTTGCCGTGCCAGCCCGCGCCCTGCAGGCTCGGTGCGCCCCAGCCCTTGACGGTCTTGGCGATCACGGCCAGCGGCTTGCCGCCCGAGCCTTCGATGAAGGCGTCGAACGCGGCCTTGATGGCCGTGGGGTTGTGGCCGTCCACGATGCGGGCCTCAAAGCCCGCGGCGTTGAGCTTGGCGGCCAGCACGTCGGCGGACTGCTGGTTCGAGACGCGGTCGGCCTGACCGTACTCGTTGCAGTTGAAGATCGGCAGCACGTTGCGCAGCTTGCGGTCGATGATGTAGTCGATCGCCTCGGCGACCTGGCCCTCGCGGGCTTCGCCGTCGCCGATGATGCAGTACACGCGCTTGTCGAGCGTGTCGAGGCGGGCGGCGTCGCCAAGGCCCGCGGCCACGGAGAGGCCCTGGCCCAGCGAGCCCGTCGCGGCGTCAAAGAAGGGGAAGCCTTCCATCGGGTTGGGGTGGCCTTCGAGTTCGCTGCCCAGGGAGCGCAGGTTCTTGAGTTCATCGGGGCGCAGCTTGCGGCGGGCCTTGGGGTCCTTGCCGAAGGCGACGCTCAGTTCCGCGCACGCCGCGTAGACGGCGGGGACGGCGTGCCCTTCGCTGAGCACGAGACGATCGGAGGTGGGGTAATCGGGGTAGTCGGTGCTCCAGCGCATGGTGTGGAACATCAGCACCGTCGTGAGGTGGCTGATGCTCATCGCGGACGTCGGGTGGCCGCTGCCCGCGGCGGCGCACATCTCCAGCGAGGAACGACAGATTTTGAGGGCCGAAGCGTGGACGGCGGCTTCAAACGACATGCGGAGACTCCCGTGGTCAGTACGGTTCCCTCCGGCCCGCTGGTAAGGGACGAAGAAAAACCGAGTATGTTTGGTATACGTACGGACAAACACGCACATCCGATAGCAATGTGGGGACGGGAGTATCTGAGGGCTGAGCCCGATTGACAAATGGGTCGAGGGAATTTGGGTGGTAATCTGATGGCGAATATCCGGGCGCCCAACGGGTCACGCTAAAGTTCGAAATGAACCCGCTGCAACCCGGATTTCAGATGTACAGCGCAGGGAACCAGGCCCTGGAGTCTCGGGTGGCTCAGCTCGAGGCGGTGGTGAACGCGGATCGGGGTTCACAGTTCAAGCTGTGGAAGTGGTTCTTCATGTGCTGGAGGCAGACGTGCAGGCTGACTGCCAGGGAGAGCCTCGCCGCGGCGGGGCGTACGCCCCGCATGCCCCTGGAGTTCCGAAGTCAGTTGGGTGAGGATGTGCTCCTGTTCCAGTTGCTGGACGGGCAGTTGGACGGTGTGTTTGTGGAGGTCGGTGCTTTCGACGGCTTCAGTCTGGCGGTGTCCTACGCGTTCGACGCGATGGGGTGGGAGGGACTGCTGATCGAGCCCGTCCCGCCGAACTTCGAGTTGTGCCGGCGGAACCGGCCGTTCGCCCACGTGGTCAACGCCGCGCTTTCTCGCCCCGGGGCGGAGGGAACAGCGACCATGCTCCACGTGAAGGACGAGTACGGGGATCAAGGGGGAGCGCTCTCGCACCTGGAGGCCATGACCGGGAGGGAGGAGGTGGCGGGAGCCCGGAAGTTCGGGCACGTGAAGTACGAAGTGCCGGTCCGCACGATGGACAGCGTGCTGGAGGAAGCCCAGGGATGGCTCAACGGGCGGCGCATCGATTTCGTGTGCATCGACGTGGAGGGGCACGAATCGGAGTTGATCGAGGGTTTCAACGTCGGCAGATGGCGGCCGCGGGTGGTCGTGATTGAAGACAACTTGCGCGGCAAGAACCCGGCGGTGCAGCGCCAGATGGAGGCGCACGGTTACAAACGCGTGTTCATGCTCGAGATCGACGTGTTCTACGTGCACGAACGCGACGAAGCGCTGTTGAAGCGAGCGAGGGAGCTCTTCTGAGCCGGGCGTCGGTCAGTTCTTCGCCCCCCATAGCGAGATGAACGAGTGCGCGTCGTCGAGCGTCATGATCCCGTCGTCGGAGTCTGCACATCCGGCTTCATCCGACATCAACCCCTTGACGAACAGCACCAGATCCGCCTCGTCGACCTGGTGGTCGAAGTTGAGGTCCGCCCCGGTGGGCTCGGGCAGGACTTCGACCAGGTTGCGGGTGTCGCCGCCGGGCGCGGGGCGCGACGCGGTGGTGATCCCGAAGCGGGGCCTGTCATTGAGCAGGATGACCTGCACGAGGTCGTAGCGCGACTCGAAGCCTTCGAACGCGAACTCGGCCGGGGCGTTGTGCCGGAGCATGACGCGGATGACTCCGCCGGGGCCGATGAACGGGGCGGCGTTGGCGATATCGAAGGTGCGGCGGGTGGTGTCGTCCTGGGTGGCGAAGATGTACGCCGCGGGATCGCGGTCGCCCTCGCCGATGTTGAGCTGCCGCCAGTGCAGGCCGGGGGTTCGGAGGGTGAAGTCCCAGAGATAGACGCCGCCCTCGATGAGGCCGAGCAGGCCCGAGCCGGACTGGCCCTCGGCGGCCTGGCACTCGATGTTGATGCGGATGGAGTCGCCGGTGACGGTGGTCAGCAGGGGCACGAAGGTGGTCTCGAGCTGGGTGCTGGCGGTGAAGACGCCGTCGAAGCGGCTTTGCGCGGTCGTGACGGATTCCACGGGCGGCTGGCCGGCGACGCGGCTGGGCACGCGGAGCGTGTCGAACAGGTCGCCGGGGTAGTCCTTGGTGGTGGTGACTCCCGAACCCGCGGACCAGCGGAACTTCTGGACCTGATAGGCCCAGACCTGGCGGTACAGGCGCTGGATGGAGCGCCACACCTCGGTGTTCTCGTCGGGCGGGTTGGACGTGAAGGGGACGATCTCGGTGACGCCCTTGGCGCGGAGCATCGCGAGCAGTTCGCGGGTGCCGTCCTCGGTGATGGGCACGCCGTAGTCGCCCACTTCGCCGGGCACGCGGATGTAGGGCAGGAGGTTGGGCCGGTGCTCGGGGCTCACGGAGTTGAGCACCGATTCCACGCGGTGGCGGTGCAGGCGCATGCACGCGTCCCAGGGCGTCTCCAGCGGCCGGTCGTAGCGGTACAGGTTGTTCTGGATGTGCGTGTACGCCGGGTGCGCGGAGATTCGCCAGTCGTAGAGCGGCACGGCGTCGCGGTCGGCCCAGGTCATGGTGGGGATCATCGCCCAGCGCTCGAACGCGTCGATGAACCCGCCGAAGTCGGCGACCATGGTGTGGCCCTGGCGGGCGCCCTCGTTGTCGGTATCGATCGAGAGGCGGCGGTGCACGACCGTCTCGTAGTCGTAGGTCTGGGGCTCGGGGGCCTGGCGCGTCGGGTCCTGGATGAGGTGGACGAACTTGTCCTGGAACCAGCCGAAGACGTCGGGCTCGCCGTCCATCATGTACTCGCCGTAGTTGGCGATCACCGGCAGCGGCACGATCTCGTTGGGGTGCGACGAGCGGTACGCGTTGTACGCGGCCCGGATGGGTTCGTACGCCACTTCGCGCATGATCCCCGAGCGGATGCGCTTGACGGTCGTGTTGTACCACTGCGAGAGCGGGCGGTTGGGCAGTTCCTGCGGGCCCCCCGCCGCGGGGTCAAAGCCGGGGTTGAGGGGCGTGCCGTCGCCGTTCTTGAGGTCCCAGCCGTAGCGTGCGGTCGCCTGGGCGTAGAGCTGGGCCATCGTGCGCTGCGGGAAGTACCCGGCGACGGCGGCGGTGTTCCAGCGGGCGTCTTTCATGACGTTGAGCAGGCTGTGCGACCAGGCCTGCTCGCAGCAACCGAAGATGGGCTGCTCGCTGTCGAACATGTAGCGCTTGGGGAGCGGGATGTGGTCGCGTTCGTGGCGGAACATGATCCGCGTCATGAAGGTCTGCATCCAACCGGTGAGCCTTGGGCGGGAGGCGGTCATCCACGGGTGCAGCAGGGCGAAGTTCCACCAGTCGGCCGAGAGGGGGTCGGTGCTGAAGCCGGTGGGCCACACCAGGGTCTGGCCCGGCCGGGCACGGATCGGATCGGTGGGGTCGCGCATGGCCGAGAGGGGGGCGTTCTCCGCCAGTTCAACCTTGTTGGCGTGCGCGAAGCCCGGGAGCGACACGGGGATGTCCGTTGGGTCCAGGTAGCCCAGGGTCTGATCGGCGAGGCGGCCCCGGATGAAGTCCATCACCTTGTCCGCGGCGTTGATGGGGTTGTCGTCCACCGAGCCCGAGGCGGTGTTGACCACGACCATGCCGGTCATGTGGCGGTCGCCGCCGAAGAGCGGGGGCTGAGTCCGGATCTGGGACTGGGCGCGGACGTTCTGAAAGAAGTAGAACTCTGGCAGGGCCGTCTGGCCCGCCGCCGCGCACGCCGCGACGGCCACGATCCCCAGGGAACACACGTGACGCATGATTCGCTTTCCGTTGAGACCGAGGGGTGGAGCGCGCGCAACACACGACAGCCACGCAGGCCGCGGCGTGAACGCACCGGCACCATCGATGTCACACTTCAGACCGACACATTCGGACACACACGCGGGACGCAGCTCGGAGGGATGCCGACACCGCCGACTTCACTCCGATAACCGACACTCGAAGGTGACCAAGGGATCACCATCGCACTCTGCATCCAGAATACCAGAATCCCTCCGGTTGGTCAATAAGTAAAAGACCTGTAATCTCCGAGAGGTGTGAGTGACCTGGGGACGAACGCGGATGGTTTTGATGGGCAGGGGCGCGCCGGGGTCCGGTGTTTGCCCCTCGTTTCCCCGGGGAGAGTGCCGGGTGTGCGGCGATCAAAAAAGAAAACGCCGGGGTGTCTACCACCCTCGGCGCTTGGACTTGCGCGCGCGCTGCAAGCCCATGTGTTTGGATATGAAGCGAGAGGTTTAGCGTCTGCGGCCGCGCCGGCCGATCGAGAACATGCCGCCGGCGAGCAGAGCGAGAGTGCCGGGGGTTGGTGTTACTTCGATTTCGTATTGGAGCAGGACGTAGTTGGTTCCGTCGCCCACGCTCGCCAACAGCTCACCGTCGTCCACCCCGGGGTTCCAGTTGGAGCGGGTGGGGATGGTGTTGGTGTGCGCGATGGTGTTTGAGTATGACTGGCCGCCGTCGGAGCTGAAGGAGATGGAGGCCCGACGCAGCAGGACGTTGGTGACGTAGGACTGGTAGTTGACGGGGTCGGAGGTGCCGAACCGCCACGACCAGAACGACGCGGGCGAGCTTCCGCCGCCGGGGCGGGGCACGGTCGCCGTGGCGGGGACGAGCGCCTCGCCGTTGGTGGTGGAGATGGCGCACCGGATGACGACGGCGTTGTTGACGATCAGTTCATCCCAGAAGGCCTGGATGTGACCGGTGCCGTTGCGGTTGGTGCCCAGGTCGGTGGAACCGACCGAGCGCTGCACGGACACTTCGCCGCCGGAGTTCACCGCCACCTGGTTCAGGCTTGAGTCGTACATCACGATCGCCACCGACACACGGTCGTTGGGGTTGACGCCCCGCAGGGGCGTGACGCGCGGGCCGTAGCCGCGCCCTTCTTCGGGCGTCGTCGCCCCTCCCGGTGCGTAGTTGCCCACCACATCCGCCTGCGCCGCGATTGGCAGCATCAGGCAGCCGGCCACCCACGCGGCCTTTGGAACGAAGTTGTGTGCAGACCGACATCTCAGGAAGCGCATAAACAGCCCCTCCGCGTTTCACCGCAGATTTCCAACACAGAGCCCCGAAGTAGGACCACCCGCGGCCACATTGGCCGCCGCGCAGAATCACACCGCCCGGTTACCTACGGAATAGGCACGGTGCGGCGCTTGTCTGTCGTTGTCCCTCGGGGTTCAACATTCAACATACATCATGGAATTGAAAATGCCAACCCAAACGGAGAATTTTCTCCAAAATTCCCAGATGGCATGGTGATTACAGACCCTTTCACCCGGGTAAACCCTTTCATCCGGATACGTCCTGCGGCCGTCCGCCACCTGGGGCGGGGGGACTCCTAACGCTTCCCGATTTTGAGCTTGATGCGCCCCTGACAGGCCCCGCGGGTGGCCACTCGCCGGGAGTTCGAACAGGTGCGCCTCAAGAAATCAGGGTCGGGTGTCCCCTTTGGGCTAACAATTGCGCCGCTGTTTAGGCGGCCGTGGAGGTCGCGTTGTTGTTTCAACCGCCGCATGTTCTGACCCCGCGCGGTGCGGCCGAAGGAGTTCACTACCCATGCCGTTCATCTCCTGTCTTTTTGCGTTTGTTCGGCGACACTTCCATTTCGCCGCGGTGGTCGTCGCGACCGTCGCTCACGCTCAGTCACCGCGCGGTGGCTCTACGGTCCCGAACAGATCCTTCCCGGCGTGAGCATCACCGTCGGGCAAGCGACCGTGAACGCCATGGTCAGTTGGGACCCCGACGGGCCCGGGCCGGAGGGCGAGTGGCTGGTGATCGGTGGCAACTTCGATCGCGCCGGTTCGGTGGCGGCCAACGACATCGCGGCGTTTGACGGGCAGGCGTGGCGGTCGCTGGGCTCGGGAACCGGTTCGGGCGAGGTGAATGCGCTCACTGTGTGGAACGGGCGGCTGGTTGCCGCCGGCACCTTCACCGCCATGAACGGCGTGAGCGCCGGCCGCGTCGCGCAGTTCGACGGAACGACCTGGAGCAAGTTCAACATCGGCAGCGCCTTGGACGCCAACGCGACGGTGAACGCGCTCGCGGTGTACAACGGGAGCCTGGTGATGGCGGGGGACTTCACACTGGTGGGCCGCGGCAACTCCACGGTGGGCATCAATCGCGTCGCGCGGTGGAGCGGCACGCAGTGGGAGGCGCTGAGCACGGGGATCACCGGCGGGCCGGTCGCGGCGTTGGCGGTGTACGGCGACGATCTCATCGCCGGCGGGACCTTCACCAACGCGGGCGTGGTCACGGCGTCGCGCATCGCCCGGTGGAACGCGACGGCGGGCGCGTGGTCGGCCATGAACGGGGGCGTGAACTCAAACGTCAACGCGCTGGCCGTGTTCAACGACCAACTCATCGTCGGCGGCGGGTTCACCACCGTGGGCGCCGCGATTCCTGCGAACCGCGTGGCGGCGTGGACCGCGGCGGGCGGCTGGTCCGCGATGGGCGTGGGCCTGGGCGGCACGGTCTATTCGCTTGCGGTGCACGCGGGCGAGTTGTACGCGGGCGGTGCATTCTCGACCGCCGGAAGCGGCGGGACCACGATCCGGTACGCGGCCCGCTGGGACGGCGCGGCGTGGCAGCAGGCGGCGGAGGGGTTCCAGGGCGCCGCGGTCAACGCCCTTCTCTCGTGGGGCGGCCGTCTGCACGCGGGCGGCTCGATGCTCTTTGACGGGGGCAACATCGTGTGCCAGGGCCTGGGCGTGTTGGAATCCGGCGCGGTGGGATGGTCGCCCGTGACGCCCTCCTTCACGACCATCGTCTTCTCGTTCGCGGAGTACCAGAATCGGCTGTACGCGGGCGCGTGGATTCCTTCGGCGGTCGGCGGGCCCGCGCTCGGCTTCGCGCGGTGGGACGGCAAGACGTGGGAAGCACCCACCGCGTTCGAAATGCGCAACGTCGTGGCGATGATCGAGTACAACGGCGAGTTGATCGTCGGCGGCTCGTTCCAGACCGCGACCGGAGGGCCGACGGATTACATCGCCGCGTGGAACGGCTCATCGTGGCGAACGCTCGGCACCGGTCTGAACGGTGCGGTGCGAGCGATGTGCATCTACCGGGGCGACTTGATCGTGGGCGGGAGTTTTACCAACGCCGGCGGCGTGCCGGTGAACCTGATCGCCAAGTGGAACGGCGCGGCGTGGTCGGCGCTGGGCACGGGCATGACGGAGGACTACAGCCCCAGCGGCGCGAGCCGGACCGTGCGGGCGCTGGCCGTGCACAACGACCGTTTGGTGGCGGGGGGAGTCTTCCTGAAGGCCGGCGGCATCAGCGTGAACCACATCGCCCAATGGAACGGAACCGCGTGGAGCGCGATGGGCGGGGGCTTCTCCGGAACGGTCTTTACGACCGTCACGGGCATCACCGTGTTCAACAATGAAGTCGTGGCGACGGGCAACGCGGTCTGGGACTCGCCGACAAGCCCGGGCACGGATGACCTTCACGACATCGCCCGGTGGAACGGCACCAACTGGCTGCCGCTGGGCGCGGGCTTCGGCGGATCGAGCGGCAACGGCAGCGTGGGCGGCTTTGATCTCGCGGTCTACAACGGGTCGCTTTACGCCTGCGGCGTCTTCGATGCCGCGGGCTCGGTTTCCGCGGGCCACATCGCCCGTTGGGACGGTTCCAACTGGTTCGCGCTGGGCACCGGCACGGAGAACACCAGTTACTCCGATGTCCGCCGCCTCTTCCCGTTCCGCGGCGAACTCATGGTCGGCGGCAACTTCGCCACCACCAACGGCCAGCCCTCGGGCTTCTTCGCCCGTTGGACCACCACCAACACGCCGTGGGTGGTCGCCGCTGGGCCGGTCGATCGCACCGTCTGCCCCGGCGCCGCGGCGTCCTTCGACGTCACGCCCGCCACCGGCTACACCGCCGCCATCCAGTGGCAACAGGAGACCGCGCCCGGCTCGGGCCTGTACGCCGACCTGGCCGACGGCCCAGCGCCCGGCTCGCCCCAGTCCATCATCGTCGGGGCGACCACAACGCATCTCTCCATCACCAACATCGGGCCGGGCCTGAACAACCTGCGCTACCGCGCCCGCGTCTCCAACGCGTGCAGCGCTGTGACGCAGGATGCGGGCCGCGTGCTCGTCACGGCGGCGCCGGTGTTTGAGTCCCAGCCGTCATCGGTCTCAACGTGCGAGGGCCAGGCGGTGACGTTCTCCGTCTCCGTGTCCGGCGACAACAACCAGTATCAGTGGCGCTTCCGGGGCCTGGAGATCATCCCCGAGGTCAACCCCTCGGCGGCCACCGCCACGCTGGAGATCCCTGTGGCGATGCTCGAGTACGCCGGCGACTACGACTGCATGGTCGCCAACGAATGCGGCCTGACCAACGTGAGCGACCTGGCCACGCTCTCGTTCTGCGCGTGCCTGGAATGCCCCGCGGACTTCAACCAGGACGGGGGCATCGACGGCGGCGACTTGGACACTTTCTTCGGCGCGTGGCAGGCGGGCTCGTGCGATGCGGATGTCAACGCCGACGGCGGCGTCGACGGCGCGGACGTGGACACCTTCTTCGCGGCGTGGGAGGCGGGGGGGTGCGGGTAACGCCCGGTTAACGTTCGTCCGGGACCCGGAACACGCCACAAAAGTCGCCGGAATTCACTTCATGGTGGTGGGGGGCTGCGCGCATGAGGTGGGTGTGGGGGTGAATGGACGTGCGCGGACCGGGGCGGTGTTGGAGCGCGCGGGGTGGCCGTGGGCGATGTCCTTCGGCCGGGAATAGCGAGAGAGCCCGGCGAGGGCCGGCTCTCCCGCCTCGTGGTGGGGCGGGGAAGGGATCGCGCGGCACGCGGCCGCGTTGTTCGAAGCTGGCACTCTGAGGAGTCTTCCATGCACATTCCGATCGGATCGCGAGTCACATCGGTCGTTTCCGGCGGCGTCATCAAGCCGGTGCGGTGCGTGCACTGCTCGGGCTGCTTCCTTTACAAGATGGAACGCACCGCGCGGGGGCACGGCAGGAGCTTGCTGTGGCTGGACAACGACGGGGCCGGCTGCCGCGCCTCGGCGATGGCGCAGCGAAATCTGCACACCTCGCTTGAAAAGGATTGTGATGTGGTGGCGTGCCCCGGCTGCGGGAACTACCAACCGGCGATGGTCAAGAAACTCCGCGTGCGGGCGATGTGCTGGTCGCTGGCCGGCTTTGCGATCCTCAGGATCTGCGTGTTGTTGGTGATCTTCTGCTTCGTCGATCACATCCCACCGGCTTCATTGCTCGCGAAGATCCTGAACTTCATCGACATCGCGTGCATCTCAGCGTGCCTCGTGCTGCCGTGGCTTTGGAATCCCAACGCCAAAGCGCAGGATCGCATCGAGGCGGCGAACGCCAACCCGCAGATTCTCACGGCAGAACAGGTCGAGGAGTTGTTGGCCGATGAGTCCGACGTTCCCCAGCACGCCGCGGCGGCGAACGAACCGGTATGAACCAACACACCGGCTGCGCCAGCAACCTCATCTTTGGATCAAACGTGCTTCGCCGGGCTCACGGTGCGGAGTTCAGGCGGGGCCGCATCGCGCGATCACTCCGGCCCGGCGCCAGGGCCGCCACCACCGCCCTCACGCCCACCGCCACCTCCGCCACCGCCACCGCCACCACCGCGCCGACGCCGGCGGCGGCGTCCGCGACGCTGGCCATCCTCGCCCTGGGGCTGGTCGCCCCGCGGCGGTTGGTTCGGCGGCGACTCGCCTCTGGGGGGTTGCTCGCCTCTGGGGGGTTGATCCGTCCGCGGAGGCCGATCCGCGCGGCCGATGGGTGAATCCGCCCGGCCCACCGGTGAATCGGCGCGGCCGATCGGGCTTTCGGGGCGAGGTGCGGGGCCGTCGGTCCGCGGCGGGCCTTGGCGCGGCGGGCGCTGTTCCCGCGGCGGCTGATTGCGGCCCTGCGGAGGACGGCCAGAGGGCGGACGCTGTCCGCGGTTGCGATCGCCGCCACGTTCACCGCCACGTTCACCACCGCGTTCGCCGCCTCTGGGCTGGCCGCGATCGCCGCGGTCGGGTCGGCGGTCCTGGGGCCTGCGATCTGGTCCGCGATCTGGCCCGCGGTCCGGTCCACGCTCTGGGCGGCGGTCTTGTCGTTGCTCTGGGCGTTGTTCTGGACGCCGTTCTGGGCGTGACTCGGGCCGCGGCGCTGGGCCGGGTTCGGCGGGGCGTTGTCGGTCTCCATCTCGTCGCCTTCATCGGTCCCGGGTTCCTGCGGTGGGGTGGGGGCGGCGGGGGTGGGGGTGGGGCCGCGGACGGGGCGGCTGGGTTTGGTGCCGCGGATGTCGCGCATGGAGCCTGAGGGTGGGGCCGAGGCGGGCGCCGTCTTGCTGGTGGGCTCGGAGAGGTTCTCCACCGGCACCGCGACATCCTGGAACTTGCCGTCGCTGCCGACGGCGTCGAGCCGCACCAGCACCAACTGCGTCAGGATCTGCCCGTCGATGACGGTGCCGTCGCCCTCGGGCGTGCCCACGCGGCTGCGCTTGCGGGGCAGGTTCTTCTTGAGGTCCTCGTAGGTCTGGTCCTCGTAGCGCAGGCAGCACATCAGCCGCCCGCAGCGTCCGCTGATCTTGAGCGGGTCGAGCGTGGCCTTCTGCACCTTGGCCGACTTCATCGAGACCGGCTTGAGCACCTTCAGGAAGTTCTTGCAGCAGCAGTACTGGCCGCAGCGCTCGTAGTCGGCCGTGAGGCGGGCCTCGTCGCGGGCGCCGACGTGGCGGAGTTCCACGTGCGAGCCCAGTTCGCGCGAGAGTTCGCCCGCCAGGTCGCGCAGCTCCATCCGCTCTTCGGAGAGGTAGAAGAGCGTGAGGGTCTCGCCCCCCAGGATCGGCTCGGCGTCGACGAACTTCACATCCACGCCCGACCGCTCCGCGACCTCCTTGGCCCGCAGCCGCAGTTCGTGGCGGGATTGCTCCAGTTTGGCCTGCGCATCCAGGTCGGCGGCCTCGGCGATCCGCAGGATGCGCCCGTCGGTAAAGAACGGGTACTCGCGCCCGCCGGAGTTCTGGATGTAGTTGAGCATCTCCTTGCGGGAGACGCTCTTGGAGCACCCCGAGTTGGGGCATGTGCTCGTGAGCATCTCGCCCAGTTCCGTGCCCCGGTGCGTCCGCACCACCAGTTTGCTGCCGCACCCCGGCTTGGCCGTGCCCGAGTACGGGAACTCGCCTACCAGTTTCATGGAGCCGAAGCGCACGACGATGGTCCGGGGCGCCTTGAGCGCCTCGTACACCTTGCGATCCTCCTCCGCCAGGTGCGCCTTGAGGTCTGCTTCAAACTGTGGGAGCGGGAGGATGGGCATGTCAGAGACAAAAGTAGGCAGAGCCGCGGACGCGCCTTCCACGCCTGGGAGGAGGCGCTGCGCTTTGGGCATCGTGGCTTATGTCTGCCTCTCTCGCCCTGTGCTTGCTTGCCCGGCGTCGAAACGTTCAACCGCTCGCCAATTCCCCTGCCGAATCCCGAATCCCGAGTCCCCAATCCCTCTTTCTGACAATTTTCCGTCTTTTCTATTGGCATCGTTTATTCCGTGTGGCATATTTGAGTGTCCACGCCGCACAGGAGCCCTTCCACGCGCCCTCTCAACTTCATCCGGCTTCCGTTCGGATTGCCCCCGCGTGCTCTCTTGGTTTGCTTCGGCGCGGCGAGCATCGCGCTGTCGCACACCTCCGCCTTCGCACAAGCCGATCCCTCCGGCATCGAGTTCGTCACCATCGGCGCACCGGGCAACCCTGCGTATGCCGGGCCGGACAACAACAACGCCGTCACCGGCCGCGGCAGCGTGGGCTACGAGTACCGCATCGGCAAGACAGAAGTCACCACCGCCCAGTGGATGGAGTTCTTCAATCACTTCGACAGCCGAGTACCGTGGATCGATACGCCGCTCTTCTGGGGTGCCACTGCGACAGGAAACCCAAACGAGCCGTACCGCCTGTTGAACTCGCCAACTGCCGGCCTGCGTCCGGTGAGCGGCATCACCTGGCGCACCGCCGCGATGTTCTGCAACTGGCTCTGCAACGACAAACGAACAGACATCGCCGCCGTGATGAACGGCGCGTATGACGTTTCAACCTTCGGCGAGGTACACGGCAACTTCACGGACCAATGGGAACACAACCCCGGCGCTCGGTACTGGATACCGACACTTGATGAATGGATCAAGGCCAGTTACTACGACCCCAACTACGGCGGCACAGGCGTCGGCGGGTGGTGGTGGAACAGCATCAACGGCACCAATGTGCCGCTCGTGTACGGACCGCCGGGACAGGGCCAAGCCAACGCCGGATTCTCACTCCCGGGCGGCGGTGAGTTCGCGATTCCGCTCATGGCCTATCCGGAAATCCGCTCGCCTTGGGGCCTGTTGGACACGGCGGGAGCCACCACAGAGTACCTGGAGACCGTCCATGTTGTCGATGGAATTCCCTTCCGGCAGTTCATGGGTAGCCATTGGACGAGCGCGTACCGCCAAGGAGATCGAATCTACGGGATCGGAGATGCTTTCCCTTCCAACCCAACAACCTACTCAGGTTTCCGCATCGCGGCCGCCGTCCCCTCGTCGGGCCCGGCCACGCTCGCGATGATTCTCGCGGCTCGCTTGTGTGCGCGGCGGCGGCGCGGCTGAACCGTCCGGCGCGTGCGAGGTCACGGCATCGCCGCGTCCGGGGCCCCGAGCACATACGCCGTTCCCTTCCCCCGCACCATCCAGACGCGCGTGAGCGCGGCCCGTGAGTACACCCGTTCGCCGTGGGCGGCGTCGGACGCGGCGGGATCGTTCACGATCACATCGCCCGCGGCGTCGAAGCCCTTGAGCACGATCAGGTGCCCATCGGTGCTTGAGTACGGGGCTCCGGGCAGTTCGCCCTCTTCCGCGCGGATGCTCGCGATGATGGGCGTGCCGGAGCGGATGACGCGCTCGGCCTCATCCCACGAGCCGAAGCGCCGGACCTCGCCGGGCACGCCGCGCGTGAACGCGGCCTGCACGTTGCGTGGCCAGACGCCGTAGATGTCGTGGCGCGGGTCGAACGCGAGCGCGGCCACATCGCCCACGGGCGTTGGCGCCCCGCAGTAGGCCAGCACCATCGCGACGCTGGTGGGGCTGCAGAGGCGTCCGGAGAGTTCGGGCCGGTCGGTCTTCTGGCTCAGGAAGGGCACCTCCAGGCGCACGGGCCCGCCGTCATCGGCGTGGCCCGGGGCGGGTGGCGCTTGAGGGTGGACGTGAGCGTCGTCACCACGGACAGGTGCCGGACGGTGACGCACGCCCCGGGCTGCGCGGCGGACTCGGGGCCGAACGCCGCGGTGACGCGGCACTGGACCTGGTCAAAGGCGCGGCGGCCCTCGAGCACGTCGATGGCGACGTCGCCGTCGGGCCAGCGCGTGACCAGCGGCCCCCGCGCGGGCAGGTCGCCCCAGTCGCCGATGAAGAGCCACGGCGACCACGGGCCGCGGCGGGCGCGCACTCGCACCTCGAACCAGACTCCGGTGCCGGGCGGGGTCTGCACGTTCCAGGAGAGGAGGCACTCGTCAAACTCCCCCGGCGACGCCGCGGGAGACTCGTACGCGACGAGGGCATCGCCGCCGCTCTCGCTCTCGCGCCGGCAGAGTCGCAGGTCCAGCGGGCCCGGCGCGTCGGTTCCGGGCTGCGCGCCGGGGTTGGCGAGGCTCCAGACATGGTGCGCCCCGGCGTTGTTGGAAGAACACGCGGCCAGGCACAGAGCGGCGAACGCACCGATGAGCATGAACAAGGAGCGCATGAAAAGAGCGTATGGCCGCCGCGGGGGCTTCCATACGCTCGATGAATCAGCGAAATCTAAGACAACTGCGGCTGGCTGAGGAATCGGTTCGAGACACCGATCATCGAACAACTCGATTCCCCATTCCCGAATCTCGATTCCCTTGCAGTCACTTGTTCGACAGCAGATTCGTGTTGATCTGATCTTCGAGGCGGGCGATCTGGTTCTTGGTGGCGGTGGCCGAATCGAAGATGGGGCCGACCTTCTTGGCCAGTTCGCCGTTGGTGGCGCTGGCGGGGTTCTTGGTCACGCCCGCGGAGGCGTCCTTGAGGCCGTCGACCAGCTTGCGGAAGTCCTTGGAGGCCTTGTCGAGGTAGCCCTTGGCCAGAGCGCGCTGGGGCTCGCGGCTCTTGATCTGATCGATCGCGGCGCGGCGCTGGGTTTCATCCTTGATCGTCCGGCTCTCCTTGAGCCAGGTGGTGAAGAAGCGCTGCGAATCGGCCACGGCATCGTCGCTCGCGGCCGTCAGGCGCTGGGCCTGGTGGGTGAGCACTTCGATGCTCTTGTTGAGGTCCGCGAGCGTCTGGGTGCTGGCGGCGCCGGTGGTGCGGACATCCGAGAGCTTGGTCAGCGCGGCGGTGGCGCGATCGATCTCCGGGGGCATGTCGCCGAGCATCTGCTGGAATGTTTGCGCGGAGGAGGTGGCTTTCTCCTTGGCGACTTCCGTGGAGGACTTGCAGCCGGCGCCGACAAGACCAAGGCCCAGAGCGAGAATACCGATCTGAATGGAGCGAGAGGTGTTCATGGTGAGTTTACTCTGTCAGTAGTTCATTCGTGCGACCGGATCCGGTGTGGATCACGCGACGCCGATGAACATTATAGGGCCATCATTGCAAGGTCACGCGTCCCCGCGTGCGAGGGCGTCCTTGACTTCCTTGAGTTCCTGCTTCTTCTTGGCATCGACTTCGGGGAACTTGAGATTGAGATCCGTGAGCGCATCGTGGATCGCCGCGCCAACGACCAGTCGCGTGTACCACTTGTTGTCCGCGGGGACGACGTACCAGGGGGCGCGCTTGGTGGCGGTGTTGCGGATCATGTCCTCGTAGGCGCTCATGTAGTCGTTCCAGTGGGCGCGCTCGTTGAGGTCCGCCTTGCTGAACTTCCAGTTCTTGTCCGGGTCTTCCAGGCGCTCGAGCAGGCGCTTGCGCTGTTCTTTCTTTGAGACGTGCAGGAAGAACTTGAGGACCACGATGCCCTGACGGGTGATGTACTTCTCGAAGTTGCGGATGTCCTCGAAGCGCTCCTGCCACAGGTTCTTGCTCTGGCACTCCTTGGGCAGGCGCTGCGCTTCCAGGAACTCGGGGTGGACCCGCACCACCAGGGTCTCCTCGTAGTACGAGCGGTTGAAGATCCCGATCCGGCCGCGCTCGGGCAGGCAGCGCGTGCAGCGCCACATGAAGTCGTGGTCGAGGTCTTCGACGGTGGGGGCCTTGAAGGAGTAGACCTGGCATCCCTGGGGGTTGATGCCGCTCAGGACGTGCTTGATCGCTCCGTCCTTGCCCGCGGCGTCCATGGCCTGGAAGATCAGCAGCAGGGCCCAGCGGTCCTGGGCGTAGAGCCTCTCCTGCATGTCCGACAGTTGCTTGACCCCCTTGGCCAGCAGTTCCTCGGCCTTGGCCCGGGACTTGACGCCCCGGGTGTCGTTGGGGTCGATGTCCTTGAGGCGGAACTTGTCGCCGTTGGTGACGCGGAAGGGTTCGATGAACTCCCGGACTTTGTTGGACACTGGCAATCTCCCTCGTTCGGCTCGCCGATGGATCCCCCCGCATCGCGGCCGCGTCACGCATCGTATCATCCCCTTTCCCCCACACCCCGCAGGCGGCACGGATGCTGCTCAAGAACCTATTCCCCAGCATGTTCCACAGGCGCCTTCTGCTCCTGACGCTGTTGTTCGGCGTCGGCGCGGCCCCGCTGTGCCTCCAGATCTCGCGGCTGGCGCTGGTGCGGGGCGATGACCTGCGCCGCGAGGCCGAATCAAAGCTCGTGAAGCGTCAATGGACTCCGTCGGTTCGCGGCACGATCCTGGACCGCAAGGGGCGCGTGCTGGCCCAGGACCGGCCGAGCTTCGATGTGTCGGTGCCGTACTCGGTGATCACCGGGGACTGGGCCCGGGAGCACGCCGAGACCGTCGCCCGCCGCTCCATCGGCCTGGCCGGGTGGCTGGGCCTTTCGCCCGCCGAGCGGGAGGAAGTCGTTTCGCAGTTGCTCCCGGCGTTCCAGGTTCACCTGGAGCGCGGGTGGGAGCGATTGGCCAACACGCTGGGCGTGCCCCGCGACCAGTTGGACGCGCGGCGCGACGCGATCGTGACGGAGATCACGCAGCGGCAGGAGCAGGTGGTGGCCCGGCGCGTGGAACTGGAGATCGCCGAGGCCACGAAGCGCGGCGAGACGCTCACCGACGCGGCCCGCAAGGCGATCGAGAAGCGCGCCAACCAGCCCATCGCGGAGTTGAAGCAGGCGCACGTGGTGGCGCCGCGGGTGGGTGATGACATCGGGTTCGCGTGCGCCGCCCTGGCCACGGAGGACGCTGCGCCGGAATCGATCGAACTGTCCGACGGGCGGGTGGCGGTCGCGGAATCGCTCCCCGTCCTGCCCGGCCTCAAGGTCGTTGATTCGGGCGACCGGGATTACCCGTACGAGGCGATGACCATCGCGGTGGACCGCAGCACGCTGCCGCGGCCTGTCCGCGTTGAGGATTCGCTCACCATCGAGCTCGAAGGCGTCGCCTGCCACGTGCTGGGCCGCTTGCGCGACCAGGTGTTCGGCGACAAGAAGGGCGCCGAGGGCGCGCCGGATGTTCCCGGTGATGCCACCCGACGCCGCGCTTATCTGGACGCCAACCCCGCCGCGGCGGCGCTGGCGACCACCGCCGACGGGCAGGATCGCGGGGCGTACTTCGAGAACGACCGCGTGGGCGACGGGGGCGTCGAGGCATCGCAGGAGAACTCGCTACGGGGCCTTCGGGGCGTGCAGATCAATCACCTGGACACCGGCGAGAAGGAGCACGTGCCCGCCGTCGCGGGCGACACCGTGAACCTCACGCTGGACATCATGCTCCAGGCCCGCGTGCAGGCCGCGATGAGCAAGGAACTGGGGTTGGCGGTGGTGCAGCCCTGGCACGGGCAGGAGAGCATCACACAGCCCGTGGGCGCGACGCTCAACGGCGCGGCGGTGGTGCTGGACATCGACACGGGCGAGGTGCTGGCGATGGTCTCTACGCCCACCTACACCCGCCGCCAGGCGCGCGAGGATCCGCAGTACGTCTTCCGCGATCCGGTGAACACGCCGTACGTCAACCGCTGCATCGCCAAGCCGTACCCGCCCGGGTCGATCGTCAAGGCCGCGGTGCTCGCGGGGGCGGTGACGGCGGGCAACTACACGGCCGACCAGCGCATCGCCTGCACGGGCTACCTGATCCCCAACCGCCCGGACATCTACCGGTGCCTGATCTACAAGCGGTACCACACGACGCACTCGATCGTCCTGGGGCACGATCTGGACGGGTCCGAGGCGGTGATGGTCTCGTGCAACATCTTCTTCTACACCATGGGCAAGCGGATGGGCGTTGACGGGCTGGTGCACATGTACCGCGAGATGGGCGTGGGCGACCCGTTCGGGCTGGGCGCGGGCGGCGAGTTCGCGGGCCAGCTCGGCAAGTTCAACACCGGCGCCGACCTGGCGCCCCCTGACGCCATCCAGATGGCGATCGGGCAGGGTCCGGTCTCCTGGACGCCCATGCACGCGGCGAACACGTACGCGACGTTGGCGCGGGGCGGCGTGCGGCGTGATCCGGTGCTGATCCGCAGCCGCGGCAGGCCGGATCCGCGCGACCTCAACCTCAGCAGCGCGGGCGTTGCGATGGCCCTCAAGGGTCTGCACGATGTCGTGAACGCCGAGCACGGCACCGGCGGCCACCTGACCTTCGAGGGCGGCGTGCAGGAACCGATCTTCAACGCCCCCGGCGTCACGATCTGGGGCAAGACGGGCACGGCGACGGCGCCGGACGTCCGCGGCCCGGACCCCGACGGCCAGGGCCCCGGCAAGGGCGACGTGCTCGAGTCGGGCGATCACTCCTGGTTCGTCATTCTCGCGGGGCGCGAGCGCCCGCAGTTCGCCATCGCCGTCGTCGTTGATTACGGCGGCAGCGGCGGAAAGGTCAGCGGCCCCATCGCCAACCAGATCGTTCATGCGCTCATCGCGGAGGGATACCTCTAGCCCATAGAGCCACCACCACGCGTGCCCACCGCTTCTTCCAGATCGTCCTCCTTCCTTCCCCGCCTCGCGGGCGCGGTGGCCGGTCTGTCGCGCGGGTGGCCCGCCCTGCCCACGGTCTTTGCGTCGGTCGCGCTCTCGCTGATCTCGGTGTACGCCATCGGCGTGGCCGAGTCGCTCCAGCCTCACGAACTCACGGACCTGACGCCCGCGGCGCTGCGCCAGGGCGTGTACCTCATCGTCGCTGTCGCCGCGAGCATCCTGATCCTGCTGCCGCACTACCGACTGCTGGGGTACGCCTCGTGGGGCATGCTCGCGGTCTCGGTGCTGCTGCTGGTGTTCCTGGTGCTGCCCGGGGTCCCGGCCTCGATCGTCCGGCCGCGCAACGGCGCTCGGTCGTGGATCGACTTTGGTGCGCTGGATTTCCAGCCCTCGGAGGTGGCCAAGATCGCGTACGTGCTGGTGCTCGCGTGGTACCTGCGCTTCCGCAAGAACCACCGCACCTTCGCGGGGCTGCTCCCCCCGGCCATCATCACGTTCATTCCCTGCGCCCTGATCCTGCTCCAGCCGGACCTGGGCACGGCGGTGCTGTTCATCCCGGCGCTCTTCGCGATGCTGGTCGCCGCGGGGGCCAAGCTCAAGCACCTGACCCTGATCGTGCTGATCGCCACGCTCGCAGCGCCCGCGGCGTACCCGCTGCTGCGTCCGCACCAGAAGCAGCGCATCGTGGGCCTGATGCTCCAGTTGCAGGGCGACAAGAGCGCGGACCAGGACATCAACATGCAGAGCGTCACCAGCCAGCGGTTGGCGGGCGCGGGCGGTTACGCCGGCGTGGGCGATGCACGCAGCCGCACGCTGCTGCACTTCAACGCGCTGCCGGAGCGCAAGACGGACATGATCTTCTCGGTGATCTGCAACCGCTTCGGCATGGTGGGGGGGCTGGCGGTCATCGGGCTGTACGGGCTGTGGATCGTGGGGGCCCTGCTGACGGCCGCGGGCTGCCGCGAGCCCTTCGGGCGATTGACCTGCGTGGGGTTCACCGGCTTCATCGGCGCGCAGGTGATGATCAACGCCGGGATGAACCTTGGGCTGGCGCCGATCATCGGGATCACGCTGCCGTTCCTGAGTTACGGCGGCTCGAGCCTGGTGACGGTGTGGCTGATGACCTCGATCGTGGCGAACGTGGCGCTGCGGCGGCCGCGGGTGTCGCTGCGGCGATCGTTCGAGTACGACGAGGATGAGTAGCGGCGCGCCGGGCCGGGCGAACCGGTTTACGGCTCGATCAACCCCTCGCGGATCGCGAAGCGCGTGAGCGCGACGCGGTCGTGGATGTCGAGCCTGCCCATGACGCTCGCGGCGTGGTTCTCCACGGTCTTGACGGACAGGTGCATGGTCTTGGCGATCTCCTTCTTGGAGAGGCCCCTGGCGATGTACCGAAGGACTTCCAGCTCGCGGTTGGTGAGCTGGTTGGCGCGGCTCTTGATCTCCTGGCCGGCCAGGTGAACGCCGTCGCCCTCTACCACGAGGCGGGACTGCACTTCCGGCGAGAAGTACGTCTGCCCGCTGGCCACCGAGCGGATCGCTTTGACGACCTTCTCGGGCGGCTCGGTCTTGCAGACGTATCCCATGGCCCCGCAGTTCAGGGCGGCCTCGATGTACCGGTCGTGCGTGAACGCGGAGAGGAAGATGATCTTGGCGCTCGGGCAACGGGCGACGATGGTGCGGGCGGCGTCGAACGCGGCGATCCCGGGCATGTCGATATCGAGCACGACCACGTCGGGATTGGCCCGGATGGCCGAGTCGACCGCCTCGTCGGCGGTGCCGATGTCGCCCACCACGCTCATGTTGGAGGTCTCGTTCAGCAGGCGTGCGAGCGACTGCCTCACCAGCGTGTGGTCGTCCGCGAGGATGATTCGAATCGGGCCGTTCATGTGCTCCTCTCACTCTGCGGGGCCGGCTCGACCTTTTCGGCGAGCCGTTGCAGAGATTGTTGCAGGTCGTTGACTCGGAAGGGTTTCTTGAGCCACACCACGTGCGGATCTGTCATGGATTCTTCGGGAGGCAGGACATCCGCGACCAGTATCGTCTTGAGATTCGGGGCCAGGGTCCGAAGGGATTCAACCAGGTCCGACGCGGGGCCGTCGGGAAGGGTGGCGTCGGCGACGATCAGGCTCACCGGGCGGGACGAGGCCCCGGCCACCGCCCTGGCCTCCCCCGCCGAGCCGGCGTGAGCGCATTCGTAGCCCAACGTGCTGAGCATCGAGGCGACCACACCCCGTACCAGTGGGCTGTTCTGCACCACCACCGCCAGGCCGGCGTCCAGAGAGCCTTTGAGCATCGGGGGCATGTAGTCGCTGTGGCCTGTCGGCGCGGGGATCGCGGCGAGCGTCACCGTAAAGGTCGAGCCCTTGCCCAGGCGAGAGTCCACCGAGATCTTGCCGCCGTGCTCGGCGACGATGCTGTGAAGGACCGACAGCCCCAGACCCGTGCCGCGCCCGCGGGGCTTGGTCGTGAAGAACGGCTCGAAGATCCGGGTCTGCACCTGGGCGGACATTCCCATTCCCGTGTCCCTGACGATCAGGGCGGCCCCGGGCTTGTCGCCGAGTTTCGCCGGCTCGGCGATGATCGTGATCTTGCCCACGCGCTCGATCGCGTCCCGCGCGTTGAGGGCCAGGTTCATGATCACCTGGTGGAGTTGCGTCTCGTCGGCCTCCACCCACAGGTCCGCGGCCCGGGAAATGTCCGCCTCGAAGGAGATGCCCGCCGGCAGGGTGCGGCGGAAGAGCCTCGCGGCGGTCTCCACGATCGACGAGAGCCGGACCGGCACCTTCTCGCTGCGGGTCTTGCGGGCGAAGGTGAGCAGAGCGCCCGCCACGCCGGTGGCCTGGCGCGACGCCTCCTCCACCTGGTCGAGCGATTCGAGCGCGGGGTGGTCCTCGTACAGCGTGGAGCGTGCGAGGCTGGCGTACCCGCGGATCGCCGTGAGCAGGTTGTTGAAGTCGTGGGCCACGCCGCTGGCGAGAAGGCCCACCGCTTCCATCTTCTGCGACTGGCGCAGTTGCTCGTCGGCCTCCTTCAGGGCCTGCTCGGCGCGGCGCCGCTCGGTGATGTCGGTGATCATCGCCAGGGCGCCGGTGAACCCGCTCGACTGGTCGTGGATCGGGCACGTGGAGATCGACGTCCAGATCTCCCCGCCGTTCTTGCGCTGGAACTTGAACTCGTGGTACTCGCTGACCCCCGACTCGCGCCGCCGCATGTTCTCGATCGTCGATTGACGTTCCGAGTCGGGGATGAAGTCCAGCAGGTGCCGGCCCATCATCTCCTCAACGGTGTAACCGAGCATCTCGGCCATGCGGGTGTTGACCAGCGTGGTCCGCCAGCGCTCGTCCACCAGCCAGATGCCCTCCTGGGCCGTCTCAACGATGATCCGGTAGCGGTCCTCGCTGCGCCGCAGGCTTTCTTCCGCGGCTTTGCGGTCCGTGATGTCCAGGTGCATCACCACGGCGCCGCGCTTGCCCAGGCTTTCGATCGGGCTCACGTGCACGCGGAACCAGAGTTTCTGATCCTTGTGATCGCAGGGGTATTCATGCTCGAACGAAGGGATACGCCCGGCCAGCACCGCGCGGATCCCGTTGGCTACCGCCATCCCGTCGGTGCACTCCGAGCTGTCGCTGATCTCCAGGTAGTTGCGCCCCACCCCGGTGGTCCGGCGGTTGCGGTCCTTGCCGAACCGGACCCACGATCCGTTCACAACCAGGATCTCGCCGTTCTCGTCGATCAGGGCCACCTGCGCCGGCAGGGCGTTGAGGGTTTCGCTCTGCAGATGCACCGCCCGCATCCGGGCCGTTTCTGCCTCGCGCAGCGCCTCCTCGGCACGCACGCGCTGCGTGACGTCCACCGACATCGCCGCGAGGAACCGACGGCCCGCCGCGTTCTCGAACGGGAACTTGAGCGTGAGCCACTCCTGCTGACCGCTGACCCCGGGCACGCTCTCGGAGACTTCCACCGCGCGGCCGCCCGAGAGCGCCATGGAGTCGTTCTCGCGCAGACGCGTCGCCACGTCGTGGGGCCAGAGGTCAAAGTCAGTCTTGCCGTGCCAGGTCTGGGGCGTCAGCCCCAGGACCCGCTCGAAGAGCGCGTTGACCCAGACGTACCGCCCCTGCTCGTCCTTCATGTAGGCCACGGCGGGGCTGTTGTTCATGAAGCTCTGGAAGCGGTCCTCGCTCTCGCGCAGGGCCTCGGCGGAGCGTTTGCGCTCCACCGCGTATCGGATCGAGCGAGAGAGCAGCTCCGCGTCGATCCGCCCCTTGACCAGATAGTCCTGCGCGCCCTCCCGCACCGCCCGCAGCGCGACCGACTCGTCCGACTGCCCGCTGAGCACCACGATGGGCGTCTTGGGCGCCATCCCCTGCACCGCCAGGACCGTGTCCTCCTGCGCCACGTCCGGGAGGCCCATATCCAGCAGGATCAGGTCGAACATGCGCCCCGAGGCGACCGCCTCGGCGATCGCGCGCTGAGCGTCCGCCAGCGTCGGCGCCGTCGACCTGAAGGATGGAGAGTTCGCTGTCTTGCATCTGGGCGGGTCACCAATGGGATATTCAGGCCGCCGCACGCGGCAATCGGACCAACTGCAGCCAGAACGCCTCGATCTCCCGGATCGCTGCGACAAAGTCGGTGTAATCCCCGGGCTTCACCACGTAGCAGTTCGCGTGCAGGTCGTAGCACGACGCCACATCCGCCTCCGCCGCCGAAGAAGTCAGCACCACCACCGGCGTGCTGCGCAGACCCGCGTCGGTCTTGATCTCGGCCAGGACTTCCAGGCCGTCCTTGCGCGGCAGGTTCAGGTCCAGAAGTATCAGGTCCGGTCGGGGCGCCGACTCGAACCGCCCGCTCCGCCTCAGGAACTCCAGGGCCGCCTCGCCGTCCTCCGTCACGCTGATCCGGCACCGCAGGGCGCCCCGCCCGAACACTTCCTGCGTCAGCCGGACATCCGCGGGGTTGTCCTCGATCAGGAGGATCTCCATCGGGCGGCCGGTCTCGGGGATGTCGGGTCGCGGAACCGTCATGGGTTGACCTCCTGCTCGTCCGGCCGGGCCCGGACTCGCTCTGGGATCGTGAACGAGAATACGCAACCGTGCTCCGGCGCGGCATCGACCATGATCGCGCCGCCCATATCTTCAACGATCTTCTTGCAAATGGTAAGCCCGATGCCGTTTCCCGCGTACCGGCTCCTCGGATTCAGCCGCTGGAACATCGTGAAGACCCGGTCCCGGTGTTTCGCCTCGATCCCGATCCCGTTATCGCGCACGAACACACGCCAGCGTCCCGACTCTCGCTCGCTCCACACGTTGACGACCGGGGCCACGCCGTCGCGCCGGAACTTGATCGCGTTGCCCAGCAGGTTCTGGAACACCAGGGTCAGTTGCAGCTCGTCGGCCGTCACCACCGGCAGCTCTCCCAGCTCGATCTTGGCGCCGCTCTCGGCGATGCTCGCGTGGAGGTTCGCCAGGGCCCGGGACAGCGCATCCTTGACGCTCACCCGCGCGAGCCTTCTGGGCGTGCTGCCGACCCGCGAATACGTCAGGAGATCGTCGATCAGCCGCCGCATCCGCGTGGCGCCCTCCACCGCGTAGCCGATGAACTCGTCGGCGTTCGCGTCGAGCTTCCCGCGGTACCGGTCGCCCAGCAGTTGGGTAAACGATGTCACCATCCGCAGCGGCTCCTGCAGGTCGTGGCTCGCCACGTACGCGAACCGCTCGAGCTCCGCGTTGGACCGCGCCAGCTCTCGGGCTCGGTGGTCCAGTTCTTCGCGGTTCTTGACCCGCTCGGAGATGTCCGCGACGAACCCCACCATCCGCGTCGCCCGCCCTTGGGCGTCGGTGAAGAACTTGGCCGTGTCTTCCACGTGCACGTAGGTGCCGTCCTGGCGGCGCACCCGGTACTCCAGGTGGAACGTGCCGCGGTCCGCGCTCAGACGCCTCTTGGCCTCCTCGTACGCCGCGCGATCGTCAGGATGCACGCGCTCCACCCACCGCTCCAGGCCCGCGAGCTGGGCTTCGGTGCACCCGAACAGCGGCTCGCACGGCCCGCCCCACAGGATCTCGCCGGTGTCGTGCACGAGTTCATAGACCAGCTGCCGGCTCGCGGCCGCGGCCGCCTCGTAGCGAGACTTCCACTCCTGCACCGCCGCCTCCGCACGCCGCCGGTAGGCGATGTCCCGCACCAGCGCCAGCACCCTCGTGCCCGCGGCCGACGCGACCAGCGACGCGTTCACCTCCACCGGCGTGATCCGCCCGGTGTGGTCCTGGTACTCCACCTCCAGTCCACGGATGCTGCCGGTCGTGCGGAGCGTCTCGAACGACGCCTCGTTGCGCTCTGCGTCCGCCGGGGCCGTCCACTCCAGGGCGCTGCGACCGACGATCTCCTCCAGCGTCGCGTGGCCGGACAAGCGAATGTACTCGGCGTTCGCGTCGATGATGCGTCCGTGCTCGTCGGACACGGCGTACCCCGTGCCGGTCGTCTCCACGAGCGTCTGGTACTTCTCCGCTGTTTCCTTGAGCTGCTCCTGCGCCCGGCGGCGGTCGGTGATGTCCGACACGGACCCCGCCATGCGGGTCGCGTTGCCGTTCGCGTCCCACACCGCCTGTCCGCTCGCGCGGTGCCACCGCCAGCCCCCGCTGGCGTGCAGGAATCGGTACTCCACGTCGTACACCGCGCGGCTCTCCAGGTGGGCCCGCAGCCGCGCTATCACCTCGGGCCAGTCGGCGGGGTGTACCCGCCGCGCCCACTCGTCGAACGTCGGCGTGAGCCGCAGGCCCGTATCGCCCATCAACTGGTGGAGCCGCGGCGACCAGTACAGCGTCTCCTTGATGATGTCCCAATCCCATACCCCGTCGTTGGAGCCCTTCACCACCAGCTCGAACCGCTCCTCGTTCGCGCGCAGGGCCCGTTGGGCCTCCACGCGCTCCGTCACGTCAGACACCAGCGACAGCACGCTCACCGGCAGCCCCGACTCGTCAAGCAGCACGGAGTTGTACCACTCGCAGTACCGCACTCCTCCAGCCTTGGTGTAGTTGCGGTTGATCGACGAGTTGCGGGGCTGCAAGCCGCTGGAGAGCCCCTGCATCACCCGCTCCACGGCCGGCAGATCCTCCTCGTACACGAACTTCCATTCCAGCGCGTTGCGGCCCATCAACTCCGACGCGCTCCAGCCGAATATCCGCTCGGCCGCGCCCGACCAGCGGCAGACCTTGAAATCGCGGTCCCACTCGATCACGGCCAGCGGCGAGTTTTCCACGTGGCTCATCAGCCGTTGCAGAGCCACGCGAAGGGCCGACTCGGCCTCCATCCGCGCCCGCTCGGCCTTGCGTGTCTCGGTCACGTCCCGCGCCAGCACGAGCCGCGCTGTGGGCCCCAGCGGCTTCATTGGGCTGGTGGCGATGTCGACCTCGATCAGGGAGCCGTCCTTGCGCCGGTGCCGCCACACCCCCGAGCGCTGCATCGTCGGCGGCGTCACCGACGCCGGCCCAGTCGCGATCGGCGTCTCGTCGGCGGGGCGTACATCTCCCAGCGTCATCGCCAGGAACTCGTCACGCGTGTACCCGTACACCTGCTCCGCCGCGCGGTTCACGTCCAGGAACTTGAGCGAGTTGCGGTCGTACACCAGCAACGGATGGGGGCTGTTCTCGAAGAGCACGCGGTAGCGCTTCTCGCTCTCGGACAGCTCGTGCTCGATGCGCCGGCGTCCGCTCGACAGTGCGCCCAGGAACAGCGTGCTCATGGAGACCACCAGCATGAACGCCTGCGTGTCGATCAGTTCAGCGTCGTCCGACTTCACGATCCGCGTGCCCACCATCGAGCACACCCCCACCAGCGACGACGCCACCACCGCCCCCCACATGCCCCGGCGCATCAGCATCCACACCACCGGGGGCAGCACCAGGTACCGCGCGTGCGTCCCGCCCGTCTGATCCAGCACGAACGTCGCCCACACCCCCGCCACCAGCAGCGCCAGCTGCCCGGCCCACTCCAGCCACGCCCACGCCCCGGATTCGCGCATCATCCTGCGCTCTTCCCGCGGCGCTCCCTCTCGCCAGCGGCACCACGCCAGCAGCAGCAGCGGCCCCACCGTCAGGATGCCGATCGCGTCCGTTACCCAGAAGTGCAGCGCCGCCGGAGCGACCAGCTCGGGTTCAAAGTGCCGCTGAGCATTGAACAGCGCCGACGCCACCGGTATCGCCAGCCCGATCGCCACATAGCACAGCACATCTCGCTGAGTGAGCAGCCTGCGGTCGAATCGCGGGACCTTGGTCAGCATCCACGCGCCGGCGCCATACGCGGCGGTCTGGATCCCCGCCGTCACGTAGCTCCAGATCCCCGGCGCGTGATGGCTGATCGGGTAGTAATGAATGATCAGCGTCGCCATCGCGCCCAGGAACACGGCCGGCGCATACCCAACCCCCACCACCAGCAGGAACGCGAAAGCCAACCCCGACGTGGGATCCCACAACACCGTGTCGGAGTTCACCTCCGCCGCGTTCACCGCGAACCGCATCGCGACGAGCGCCGCGAGGTACGCGCACGACACCCCGATGTACCTGGCCGCTCGCCGTCCCGCTCCCGCGCCGTGTTCTGTTGGATTGTGTTCCATGCGGGACCTGTGGCCGCGAATCGCTCGACACCGATGCTACGCCATTCGCCCCGCCCGCGCAGGTCACTGTACACCCAGCGCGAACACCGGTTCAATCATCTCGCCGGTCCACGCGCTTCATCATGTAAACGTCGCTCAATTCCTCGCCGTCCACGATCATCTTGCACGGCTCGGTCCCCCACGCCACGAATCCCAGCCGCTCGTACATCGCCCGCGCCGCTCGCTGCGTCTCTGTCACGCTCAGGTGAATCACCCGTACACCCGGCCACGACCGCGCCACGCGGATGGCTTCCTCCATCACCAAGCGACCCACGCCGCGCCCCCGCCACATCGGGACTACACCCACGCCCCAGATCAGCACCCGGTGAGACAGCTTCGCTCTCGCCTCTCGCAGCACCCCCGCCGAACCGATCAGTTGGCCCCCAACGAACGCCCCCACCAGCGCGTACCCGTCCTTCTCCAGGCTTGCGGCCACGCCCTGGGGATCGCACCCCAGGTCCGTCGACGGATCGGAGGTGTACGCCCGGGGCGACTCGATCAGCATCGCCCGCCGCCACGCTGCGTACTCCGGCGCGTCCGCGGGCCGTAGCGAGCGTATTACCAACCCCGCCGAGTTCATCGCGTCGGTCATTCCAAGCTCCCGGGGCATTGAACCCCGATCCTTAATTAGAGCCCCCGCGTGGGGGACTTGCGCGGCTGAACCGCCGTTGAGAGCATTCTACTGGCCCTTCTCCCCGCTCCGCCGCACTTCCCTCCGGCGGTCCCTCACACCCCGTCCTCTGCGTGCCTAGTGTCCCCCTCAAACCTGTTCAAACTCGGCAGGGTTTCGTCCGGTGCCGAGCCAGTGGGAGTTCGTGCCTCATGATGGAAATCGCCAAACTCAAAGACCTTGTCGCACTGATGAAAGCCAACGACCTCACCGAGGTCGAACTCCGGGGCGACAAAGAGAGCATCGTCATCAAACGCGGCGGCGCCCCCGCACCTGTTCAGTACGCCGCGCCCGCCCCGGCCCCCGCAGCGCCGGCCGCGTCCGCGGCCCCGCCACGCCCGCCGCCGCGGCCCCCGTCGCTGGTCCGGCCATCGAGTCGCCCATGGTCGGTACGTTCTACTCGGCCCCCAACCCCGACGCGGCCCCCTTCGTGAAGGTCGGCCAGTCCGTCACGCCCGACACCGTGGTCTGCATCATCGAGGCCATGAAGGTCTTCAACGAGATCAAGGCGGAGAAGTCCGGCGTCGTCGAGTCGGTGCTGGCCAAGAACGGTCAATCCGTCGAGTTCGGTCAGAAGCTCTTCGCGCTGCGTAACGCCTGATCCCACCTCTACCGGCAAACGAGTCCTCGGATGTTCAAGAGAGTTCTGATCGCTAACCGGGGCGAGATCGCCCTCCGCATCATCCGCGCCTGCCAGGAGCTGGGCGTCGAAACCGTCTGCGTGTACTCCACCGCCGACAAGGATGCCCCGTACCTCAAGCTCGCCGATCGCGCCATCTGCATCGGCCCCGGCCCCGCCAAAGAGTCGTACCTCAACATCGCCCGCCTCATCGCCGCGGCGGAAGTCACCGACGTGGACGCGATCCACCCCGGCTACGGCTTCCTCTCCGAGCGCCCCGACTTCTCCGCCGCGTGCCGCGACTGCAAGATCGAGTTCATCGGCCCCACGCCCGAAGCGATGCAGATGCTCGGCGACAAGGTCGAATGCAAGAAGACCGCCCGCGCCGCGGGCGTCCCCGTCTTCCCCGGCTCCGAGGACGCCATCGAGGACGAGGAAGAGGCCGTCCGCATCGCCCGAGACATCGGCTACCCCGTCATCATCAAGGCCTCCGCCGGCGGCGGCGGCCGCGGCATGAAGGTCTGCCACAACGAGGCCACCCTCCGCAACCAGCTCCGCGTCGCCAGCCAGGAGGCCCAGGCCGCCTTCGGCAACGGCGCCGTCTTCATCGAGAAGTACCTGGAGCACGCCCGCCACGTCGAGATCCAGATGCTCGGCGACAAGCACGGCGACGCCATCTACCTCTGGGAGCGCGACTGCTCGATGCAGCGCCGCCACCAGAAGGTCATCGAGGAGGCGCCGGGCCCGCACATCGACCGCGACAAGCTCCGCAAGGTCTGCGAGTCCGCCGCCAAGATGATCCGCGCCGCCAAGTACCACGGCGCGGCCACGTGCGAGTTCCTCATGGACGGCCGCGGCGACTTCTACATGCTCGAGGTCAACACCCGCGTGCAGGTCGAGCACCCGGTCACCGAGCTGATCACGGGCATCGACATTGTCAAGGCCTCCATCCGCATCGCCGCGGGGGAGAGGATCGGCGTCAAGCAGTCCGACGTGCAGGTCCGGGGCCACGCCATCGAGTGCCGCATCAACGCCGAGGACCCCGACAAGGGCTTCCGCCCCAGCGCGGGCAAGATCGAGACGTGGCAGGTCCCCGGAGGTCCGGGCGTGCGTCTGGATTCGCACGTCGTCCCCGGGTACGTTGTTCCGCCCAACTACGACAGCATGATCGGCAAGCTGATCGTGCACGCCGACACCCGCGACGAGGCCCTGGACCGCATGGCCCGCGCCCTGCGCGAGTTCAAGGTGGGCCCGATCCACACCACGATCTCGCTGCACCAGCGGCTCATCGAAAACACCGACTTCCGCCGGGGCGGGGTGGACATTCATTACCTGGAGCGGCTGCTCAAGCCGCAGAAGTGATCCATGCCGGCCTCGATGCGCAACGCTCTGGCCGCTTTCGCGATCGCTTCGGCCGCGCTCGCGGGCTCGTGCGCTGCGCCGCACTCGCGCCCGCCCGAGGCGTTCTGGACCAGCCTCTCGGGCTCGCTCGCCAGGACCATCGAGTCCGTGCGTGACGCCCAGGAGAAGGCGCGCGATGAACTCGTGACGGCCCACGACGCGATGATCCAGCAGGTGGCCTCGCAGGACGCCGAGGGGTCGTACCGCGAGGGCCGGCGCATCGTCGCCCGCTGCGAATCGCGGATCAAGACCGCGTCGGACCGCGCCCGCAACGTCGCCGACAACTCCAAGGACATTTTCGCCCGGTGGGAGCGCGAGGCCCGCGATTACGCCGACCCGGGCCTGCGCGATCAGTCGCTGCGGGAACTCTCGGCGGCGCAGGGGCGCTCCAAGCGGATGCTCGCGGCGGTGAACGCCGCGGACGCGTCGTTCAACCCGGTGCTGCTGGGGATCAAGGATGATTCGCTGTACCTGAAGCACCGCCGGGGCGTCGCCAACCCGCCCGCGCCCCAGTACACGCAGGTCGCCAAGCGCGAGAAGGACCTCGCCGCCATGACCGCCGCCGTGGAGACGTCGCGCAAAGAGTGCGACGCCTACCTGGCGATCATGCCGCGGCCTGCGCACTGATCCGTTCGCCGCCCAGCAGCCTGAGCAACTGTTCCTGGCGGTACTGGAAAATCTGCTCGATCTGCGGGCGGACGAACAGCGAGTGCACGGGGCGGCCGCCCGGGGCGGCGTACACCACTTTGTCGGTGCAGAGCGTGCCGCCGTCTTTGGCTTCAAAGGTGTGGGTGTGGTGCCATTTGTAGTACGGGCCCTTGAGTTGTTCATCCACGAACATGAAGGGCGGCTCCCACGCGCTGATCAGCGTGCGCCAGCGGATCGGCATGCCGCGGAGGCGGAGCCGGTAATCGATGAGCGTGCCTTTGGCCATGCGGATCGGCGCGGGGGTGAGCACCTTGAAGTGCAGCCAGGGCGGGGTGATCGCTTCCAGGTTCAGCGCGTCCGAAAAAAAGGGGAAGACTTCTTCCGGCCGTCTGGGCAGCCACAGCGTTGTTTCAAACAGGTGCTCCGTCATCGACGCGAACTTCGACGGCCGCGTGGTCTCGGATGCACTCTGCCACCACTCACAACATCGGCACCATGCGGATGCCCGCCTTGAGCAGTTGATCCTGGCAGGCTTCCATCGTTGCCTGCTGCACGATCGGGAAGTCTTCCTTCTTGCACCACACCAGCACCTGCCACTCGACGGCGGACTTGCCGAAGCGCACGCAGACCACGCCGGGCGAGGGATCGTGCTTGGCTTCGGGTACCACGTTGCAGGCCGTCATGAGCGCCTGGCGCGTCGCGGCCATGTCGGCGGAGTATTCCACGCCCACGGCGATGTCCACGCGGCGGATCGGGTGGTGCGTGGTGTTCTCCACGATCGCGTTGAACGCGGTGGAGTTGGGGATGATGATGCGGCGGTTGTCGGCCGTGTCCAGGCGCGTGGAGAAGAGCTCGATCTCATCGACGATGCCCGACTGGCCCGCGACGCTCACGGCGTCGCCGACCTTGAAGGGCCGGAAGAGCATGAGCATCACGCCCGCCGCGAGGTTGGAGAGCGAGCCCTGCAGCGCCAGGCCGATGGCCAGGCCCACAGCGCCCAGCACCGCGGCGAACGCCGCGACGTTGACGCCGAACATGCCCAGGCACGCCACGGTGGACATGACCACCAGCCCCCAGCGGCAGAGTGTGGCGAGGAACTTGGCGATCGTCGCCTCCACGTGCGCCTTGATGAGCGCCCGCAGCAGCCAGTGCGAGAGCCAGCCCGACACGATGTACGCGGCGACAAAGAAGACGATCGCGCCCACCACGCTGGGCGCGAACTTGCCCACGGTGCCGGCGGATTCATCGAAGAAGCGCTTGAAGGTCGAGGCCGTGTCCTGCAGCGTCTGCACGGGCTTGACGGCGATGTCGGGCGTTTTGTCCTGCATGGTGGTGTGTTCCTGGGCCGTAATGATTGCTCAGTCGATGTACGCCGGCGGGGTCCCGGGGTCGCCCCCGGTGATGCGCGTCATGTACGGCTTCCAGAGCGCCTTGCCGGTGACCTTGTCGTACACGCGGAGCACCAGGTTCACCAGGTCGAAAGACTTGCACAGGTCGTGGGCGATGATGGCGAGCTTGAGGAGCTTCTCGGGGCTCAGTTGCTCCAGGTGCATGAAGTGCTTCACGTAGATCGCGTCGGCCCAGATGATCTGCCGCAGCGGCTGATAGGGGCCCTTCACGCTCTGCACGGGCTTGAAGGTGCGGCCGCTGAGCCCGTCGGGGAAGGTGTGAAGGAGGAATCCCAGGCCGCGGAGGTGGGCATCGACCTCGGCGAAGAGGGGCTGGTTCTTGTACATGGGCAGGAACTCGACCTCGGTGTAGACGCAGACGGCGTCCTTGAGCAGGCGCTGGGCGCCCTTGAAGGCGTCGAGCTCGGCGCCCTGGATGTCGATCTTGAGCAGGTCGATGTTGGTGATCTCGGGGATGTCGTCGAGCCGGCGCGTCTTGACCTGCTCTTTAGAGACGACCTTGGTGAGCTCCTCCAACTGCGTGAAGCGGCTCAAGAAGGCCGAGTCGGGCTCGTAGAGCGAGGAGGTCATCGACATGTTGCACAGGTGGAAGGTGCGCTCTGTGCCGTCGCCGATGAAGTGGGGGAGGTACTTGTGGTTCTTCCCGGCCATGGAGTTGAGCTTGTCGCACTCGGCCTGCACGGGCTCAAACCCGATGACGCGGGCCACGCCGCTCTTGAGCAGCGGGTGGTAGTCGGGCTGACCGCCCAGGGACATCGCACCGACATCGACGATGTCGATGGTCGGGGCGTTGCGGCCCAAGAACTGCGCGAGGCTGAAATCCAGTGCCAAAGGTCGTGCTCCAGGGTGTGGGGTGAGGCGGCAACTGTACGGGAGGGGGAGGCATCGGGCATCAGGCATCGGGCATCAGGCATTGGGCATCAGGCATTGGGCATCAGGCATTGGGCATCAGGCATTGGGCATCAGGCATTGGGCATCAGGCAT